>NZ_JADOUF010000001.1:7997500-8337080 GCF_015751905.1 Longispora fulva | reverse complement strand
GGGCCGCTCCACCTTGACCACCCGCGCGCCCAGGTCCGCCAGGTGCCGGGTGGCGATCGGCGCGGCGACCGCCTGTTCGAGCGCCACGACCGTGACACCCAACAAAGGCAAAGGGGCTCGGTCGATCGGGAGCGGTGCGTTCATGGCGGTACCCTTTCCCGTTTGCTGGTGGGCGGTCTACCTGTCCGTCGCCGTCAGCGAGGTCGGGCGCATGTCGGTCCAGGACCGCTCGATGTGGGCCACGCAGGCCGGGCGGCTGTCGGGGCCGGCCTCCACCCGCCAGCCGGCGGGCACGTCGGCGAAGCCGGGCCACAGCGAGTACTGCCCGTCGTCGTTGCGCAGCACGAGAAAGTCGCCGGACCCGTCCTCGAACGGATTGGCCATGGTAGTCACCATCCTCAGTGAGCGGGCCGTGTTCGCCCAACGTAGAACGCCGGCCGGTGGCGGACATCCCTCGGTCGGGTAGTGCGTCCGGCGGCGTACACCATCTCGCCGGCCACCGCGACGGCCACCCCCGAACCGCCGATAGGTCCCGGCAACTACATTTGGGGGCATGGAGAAGGACATCGTGGAGATCGCCCGGATCGTCGAGGGCCTGCGCTGGCACGCGCTCGAGGACGACGAGGTCGTGGGGCGCGGCGACGCCCTGCGCCGGCCGGACGGCCGGGTGTTCCTCGGCATCGACGCCTGGCGGGACGAGGTCTTCGGGCTGTTGGCCGCCACGATGCTGTCCGATCTCCCCGGCACCGTCTACACGCTGGTGGACGAGGACGACCAGGAGGCCCGGGCCCGCTGGCGCGGCGCCGGCTTCGTGGTGTGCCGGCAGGAGCGGGTGTACCGGGTCCCCACCGACCCGGAGATCACCGGGCTCGGCCGGGTCCCGGCACCGCCGGGCGTGACGATCCTCCCCATGGGACAGGCCGAGGAGGAACCGCTCAGGGAGCTCGACCGGGTGGTGCGCGCGGAGGTGGACGCCACGGTCGGGTGGCAGTCCATGCCGGCGGAGATGCGTACCCGGCCGGACGGGACGCTCGGGGTCATCGACCCGTCGGCGTACGTCGTCGCGGTGCAGGACGGGGAGTACATCGGGCAGACCCGGGTCGCCGTGCTGCCCCGCCGTTCGCGGCTGGGCCTCGTCGCGGTCCGGACCGCCCACCGGCGTCGCGGGCTGGCCCGGGCGATGCTGGCCGAGATGCTGGGCTCGTTGCACCGATCCGGGATCACGTCAGTGTCCGCTGAGGTCGATGATCTCAACAAGGCGGCCATCACGCTGTTCGAGAGCATCGGCGCGCAGCGCGTGGGCGGCGCGATGGAGATGCTGCACCTCTGACCGACGGAGCCGACCAGGCCCACGGCGGCGCGGGCCCGTGCCCAGATCCGGCGCACCGGCGCGGACGCCCGGCAGCGGCGCGGCCATCCTCCAGGACGGGCCGACGCCGCCGCCCGGCGGGTCGCGTCGTCGCCACCGGGTCAGGCCCGGCCCTCCGCGTCACCGTCGACGCGTCGGGCCACCCACAGCCCGTCGCGCAGCGGCACGATCACGCTCTGGAAGGCCGGATCCTTGGCCAGCGCCTCGTTCAGGCTGCGGACCCCGAGCACCTGGTTGACGGTGTCGGCGCCGTCGGGCTCGAACACGTGGCCACCGCAGAACGCGTTGTCGATGATCATGACGCCGTCCTCGGCCAGGTGCGAGGTGCACTGCTTGAGCAGCTCCAGCGCCAGGTACGGGTCGCTGCCGAAGTACGCGTGCTTCATCACGTCCTGGAAGATCAGGTCGAACGTGCCCAGCTCGGGGATGAGCTCGAACGCGTCGCCGACCATCACCTCGATCCGGTCGGCGTAACCGGCCCGCGCGATGTAGTCCTCGGCCCGGGCGGCCCGCGCCGGGTCGATCTCGATGCTCACGATCCGGCCGCCCGCGGGCAGCGCGTCGGCGAGCCACAGCGCCGAGTACCCGATGGCGGTGCCGATGTCGAGCACGCGGGCACCGGCCGAGAGGTGCAGCCCGGCCAGCATGCTGACGATGGCTCCCTCCAGCCGGCCGATGATCGGGATCCCCTCACTCCGGGCGACGTCCTCCATCTCGGTCAGCACCGCGGACAGCTTCGGGGGCAGCGCGGACGCCCGGGCGGTCTCGGTGGCGAAGATTTCGCGGGGATCCGTGCTGTCCTGCGGAACTATGGTGAGGGACGGGTTTTCCATCGAGGTTCTCCGATCGGCGGATAGGCTGGCCTTGCGGTCACGTGCCTGTGGAGCGTGGGCTCTGGCGGGATGGTGAAAGGTGCTGGCGGCACGGCCCTCAGGACCGGCGGACCTCGAGCGGCAGCTTGTTGACGCCGATCATCGCCCAGGGGTTGCGCAGGTGGATGGGTGCGTCGCTGGCCAGCCTGATGTCGCTGTACCGCTCCATCAGGATGCGCAGCGCGACCTTGACCTCCAGGCGCCCCAGCGGCGCGCCGAGGCAGAAGTGGATGCCCTTCCCCCACGTCAGGTGCGGGTTGGACGTGCGGAGGATGTCGAACCGGTCGGGCTCGGTGAAGACGCGCTCGTCCCGGTTGGCGGTGGTCAGCCACGACAGGACGAAGTCCCCGGCGGCGATCTCCTGACCGCCGAGCACGGTGTCCTTCGTCGCCGTCCTGCCGAGCCGCGGGAACGGCGGCCGGAAGCGCAGCGACTCCTCGATGGCGGCCGGAACCAGGGACATGTCCGCCCGCACCAGCGCGGCCGCGTCGGGATTCTCCTCGAACGCGAGGACGGTGTTTCCCAGGGTGGACGTCGCGGTGACGTGGCCGGCGAGCAGCAGCAGGCCGATGAAGCCCACGATCTCCTCGTCCTCCATGCGCTCGCCGTCGACCTCGACAGCCATCAGCTTGCTCGTCAGGTCGTCGTCACCGGGCTGGGCGCGCCGCCGGCGGACGAAGTCGAGCACGTACGTGTTCAACTCGCGGATGAGCGGGGCCACGTTGCGGACCGCCTTGTCGCCGAGCTCGGTCAGCGACTCGTCCGGGTCGGTGTTGTGGATCTCGAAGAACGTGTCGGCCACCCGGCGCACGAGCAGCTGGTCGGAGGCTGGAATGCCGAGGAGTTCGGCGATCACGATGAACGGCAGCGGGTACGCGAGGCTGTCGATCAGGTCGAACCGGTCCCCGCCGGCGGCGTCCGCCTCGTCAAGCAGCCGCGTGGTCACCTCGGCGATGCGCGGCTCGAGGCCGGCGATCATCTTCGGCGTGAACGCCTGGCTGACCAGGCCGCGCAGCTTGCGGTGCTCCGGATCGTCCAGCCGGACGAAGTTGCCCCTCTTGAACAGGTCGAAGTCCTCCTGCTTGGGGGCCAGGGCGCTGACGTCGGAGGAGAACGTCACGGAGTCCGTCAGTACGGTGTTGACGTCGTCGTAGCCCATCACCTGCCAGGCCTGCACCTTGTCGTCGAAGTGCACATCGCCGCGCTCGCGCAGCCCGTCGAGATAGGCGAGGAAGCTGGGCAGTGTCCGCTGGGCTTGGGTCAACGTCATTAGGATCACTTCTCTCGTACGGCCCTGATGGTGCTGTGCTCGCCAGCCACGCTAGATCCGGGCCGCACCGCAACGGCATCCCTCAGTCTGCTAGTGGCTGCGGTGACCCGACCGCGGTGCTCTTGCCGCGCACCGTCAATGTGCGGGATGGCGCCAGGTCCCGTTTGCGGCCACGATGATCGACCATGGACGGCTTCGAGCTACACGACCTGGGGCGCAAGCTGATGAAGATCGGCGAGGAGGCCATCCCTGACACAGCGGGGCTCCGCCGGCTGCCCATCGGCGTACGCCACATCCTGACCGACGTGTTCGGCCACCCGGGCACGTCGATCACCGAGATCACCGAGCGCACCGGCTTCCCGGAGAGCCACATCCTGGCGTCCGTCGCGACGCTGCGGGACGTCGGCGCGTTGGAGACCGCGGTCGACCCGGATCACGAGGGTCGGACCATCGTCCGGCCGATCCCCCGGCACAGCGCCTCCGACCGGGCGGCGGCGCCTGTCGACGAGCTGCTCGCCGCCGCGGCCGGCATCGGGGACCCCGACCAGGTCAAGGAGATGGTCGCGACGCTGGAGATGCTGGCGCGCCGGCTCACCGGCAGGCTGTCGCCGGAACACTTCAACGTGCAGTACGCGGGAACGCCGCCCTGGGAGACCGGACGCCCGCAGCCGGCGCTTGTCCGGCTCGCCGAGTCGGGCGCGTTCCGCGGCCGGGTCCTGGAGGCGGGGTGCGGCACCGGCGAGCACGCGCTGATGGCGGCGGCGCTCGGCCTGCCGACGGTCGGGATCGACCCGGCGTCGGCGGCGATCGACATCGCGCGGCGCAAGGCCACCGAGCGCGACCTGCCGGCGCGGTTCGTGGTGGCGAGCGCGTTCGCTCTGGGCGAGCTGGGCGAGCGGTTCGACACCGTCCTGGACATCGGGCTGTTCCACGTCTTCAGCGACGAGGAGCGGGCCCGTTACGTCGACAGCCTGGCCACCGTGACGTCCCCGGACGCCCGGCTGTTCCTGCTGTGCTTCAGTGACCGCCAGCCGCCCGGCAACGGGCCGCGGCGGGTCAGCCAGGACGAGATCCGGGCCAGCTTCGCCGACGGGTGGCGGGTGGACGCGATCGAGGCGTCGACGCTCGACAACAACAACAATCCCGGTGGCGTGCTGGCGTGGTTGGCGACCATCACCCGGGTGTGAGATAGCCGTTGTTCGCGAGAACCGGGCCCACCGCCGAACAATGCCGCGGGCCCGGTTCCGCGATGAATTGACGCGTCATTCTGCCGGACGAATACCGTTGAGTGAGCAGCTTGACATCCCGCCAAATCGGCGGGCATGTTGAAATAATGACAGCCATTGACCCTCATGACTATCTCGCCGTTGACGACGAATTGGAAGACAGCGAACGCGATCTGCGGGACACGGTGCGCGCCTATGCGACGACCGAATTACTGCCGCAGGTCAATGAGTGGTACGAGCGCGGAGAGCTACCCCGCCACGTCGCCAAGGAACTCGGCGCACTGGGCCTTCTCGGGATGCAACTGACCGGCTACGGCTGCGCGGGCGCCTCGGGCACCGCGTACGGCGTGGTGTGTCGTGAGCTGGAGGCCGTGGACTCCGGCTTGCGCAGCCTCGTGTCGGTCCAGGGTTCGCTCGCCATGACCGCGATCCACCGGTGGGGCGACGAGGAACAGCGCCAGGAGTGGCTGCCGAGGATGGCCACCGGCGACGCGCTCGGCTGTTTCGGGCTGACCGAGCCGTCCTCGGGCTCCGATCCGGGTTCGATGCGCACCACGGCCCGCCGCGACGGCGACGACTGGGTCCTGAACGGCTCCAAGACCTGGATCACCAACGGCACGATCGCCGACGTCGCCGTCATCTGGGCGGGGACCGAGGACGGCATCCGCGCGTTCCTGGTGCCCACCGGCACCGCCGGGTACAGCGCGACCGAGATCCGGCAGAAGCTCTCCCTTCGCGCCTCGATCAGCACCGACATCCTGCTGGAGGACGTCCGGGTGCCGTCGTCGGCCATCCTCCCGCACGCCCCCGGCCTGGGCGCGGCGCTGTCGTGCCTGAACGAGGCCCGGTTCGGCATCCTCTGGGGCACCATCGGCGCGGCCCGCGCCTGCTACGCCGCGGCGCTGGAGTACACCGGCAACCGCGAGCAGTTCGGCCGGAGCCTGGCGAGCTTCCAGCTCTCCCAGCGCAAACTCGCCTACATGGTCGTGGAGATCACCCACGCCAGCATGACCGCGATGCGGCTGGCCCAGCTCAAGAAGGCCGGCACGCTGCGGCCCGAGCAGATCAGCCTCGGCAAGCTCGCCAACGCGCGGTCGGCGATCGAGGTCGCCCGCAGCGCCCGCACCATGCTCGGCGCCAACGGCCTCACCCTCGCGCACCCGGTGATGCGGCACATGTCCAACCTCGAGGCCGTGCTCACCGTCGAGGGGACCGAGGAGATCCACGAACTCGTCATCGGCCGGTCGATCACCGGGGTGCAGGCGTTCCGCTGACGGACGCGACCGTGGACGTCGGCCGGGTGGGCACACCGGTCGACGTTCGCGGCGGGTTCAGTACCCGGTGGGAATCAGGTCGGCCACCAGCGTGGCGATCTCCCACGCCTGAGCGGGGTTCAACCGCGGGTCGCACGCGGTCTCGTAGCGCGCGCCGAGATCGGACTCGGCGACCCCGCCGCCGACGCACTCGGTGACGTCGTCGCCCGTCATCTCCAGGTGCACGCCGCCAGGGAACGTGCCTAGTCCCCTGTGGACCTCGAAATAGCCGGTCAGCTCGTCCTTGACCTGGTCGACGTACCGGGTCTTGTGACCGGTGGCCGAGGTGACGGTGTTGCCGTGCATGGGATCGCACTGCCACACCACCGCGTGTCCCGAGGCGGACACCTTCTCGATGATGGCCGGCAGCACATCGCGGACCCGCCGTGAACCCATCCGGCTGATCAGCGTGAGTCGGCCGGGCACCCGGTGCGGGTCGAGCCGCCGCACGTACTCGACGGCCTCCTCCGGCGTGGTGTGCGGCCCGAGCTTCACCCCGACCGGGTTGGCCACCAGCTCGGCGAAGGCGATGTGCGCCCCGTCGAGGTCGCGGGTCCGCTCCCCGATCCACAGGAAGTGGGCGGAGCCGCTGTACGGCGCCCAGCCGGCCGAGGGCTCGCGCCGCAGGAGCGCCTGCTCGTAGTCGAGGACCAGCGCCTCGTGTGCCGTGAAGACCCGGCCGTGCCCGGACGCGCGCAGAAAGTCGATCGCCGTCGACGACGCCCGGTACGCGCGCAGCATCCGGTCCGGATCCGCCTCGCGCGCGGCGGGCTCGGCGGCGAGGCCGTTGACCATGTCCCCCCGGTAGACCGGCAGGCCGTCGGCGTCGGTGGCCGCCGACCGCGGCTTCGCGAACTGCCCGGCCATCCGGGCCACCCCCACCGTCGGCAGGCCCGAACGGCGGCCCAGCTCGGCGGCCATCCGCGCCAGCAGGTCGAGATTGCCCCGCAGGTGCGCATCGGTGTTGCCGGCGAACGTCTCGGCGCAGTCGCCGCCCAGGAGCACGAACGCCGCGCCCCGCGCCACCGCTGCCAGCCGGGCCGACAGCAGGTCGACCTCGCCGGACGCCACCAGCGGCGGGCTGCCCCGCAGTGCCGCACGGACGCCGCGGACCCGCGTGGCGTCCCGCCAGCCGGGCAGCTGCGCGGCGGGACGGGTGGCGGCGACGGCGACCCGCAGGGAACAGCAACCCGTGGGATCGCCGACCGGGGCGAGCCGCCCGGAGTTCATCACGGGCGCACGGGACAGACCGGAGCCGACCCGACGCCCAGCATCACACCCATCGAGGTCCGCCTCCTCCCGCAGTCGACGGTGTCGAGGCTAGGGTGACCCGGGTACCACGGCCATCCTCAATGCTTGTAGGCCTTCGCGCGAAGGGTCGGCGCGCCGGAACATCGACGTTAAGCTCCGCGACCATGAGGACCACCACTGCCATCGAGCCCGTCGACTCCTCTGACGCCGACGCCCCGTCCCCCGAGGGGAACACCACGGCCGACAAGCTGTCCGACCTCGCCGACCGCGTCGACAGCGCCCTGCACCAGGGCGGCGCGGCCGCGGTGTCCCGCCAGCACGCGAACGGCCGGCGGACCGCACGCGAGCGGATCGACGCGTTGCTGGACCCCGGTTCGTTCCTCGAGCTCGACGCCCTGGCCCGACACCGCTCCACCGTCGCGTCGATGGCGGCGCGCCGCCCCTACGGCGACGGCGTCATCACCGGCACCGGCACGATCGACGGCCGCACCGTCGCGGTGTTCAGTCAGGACGCCACGGTGTTCGGCGGGTCGCTCGGCGAGGTGCACGGCGAGAAGATCGCCAAGGTCATGGATCTGGCGGTCAAGATCGGCTGTCCGCTCGTGGGCATCAACGACGGCGGTGGCGCCCGGATCCAGGAGGGCGTCGGCACGATGGGGCAGTACGGCGGGATCTTCTACCGCAACGTGCGGTGCTCCGGGGTCGTGCCACAGATCTCGCTGGTCATGGGGCCGTGCGCCGGCGGCGCGGTGTACTCCCCCGCGCTGACCGACTTCATCGTCATGGTCGACCGGACCAGCCACATGTTCCTCACCGGGCCGGAGGTGATCAGGACCGTCACCGGCGAGGAGGTCGACCTGGAGGAACTCGGCGGCGGACGCCTGCACAACTCGCGTTCCGGGGTGGCGCACTACCTGGCGTCCGACGAGGCCGACGCGCTCGACTACGTCCGAGCCCTTCTGGACTACCTGCCGAGCAACAACCTGTCCGAGGCGAAGGTCTACCCCGGGTCGGACACCGGGACCCTCACGGCCACCGACCTGGAACTCGACACGATCGTCCCCGACTCGCCCATCCAGGCGTACGACATGTACGGGGTGATCACCAGGGTGCTCGACGACGGGGAGTTCCTCGAGGTGCACGAGCTGTTCGCGCCCAACATCATCGTCGGGTTCGGACGGGTGGACGGGCGCAGCGTCGGGGTGGTCGCCAACCAGCCCATGCACCTCGCCGGCTGCCTGAACATCGACGCCTCCGCGAAGGCCGCCGGGTTCATCCGGACCTGCGACGCCTTCGGCATCCCGGTGCTGACCTTCGTGGACGTGCCCGGCTTCCTGCCCGGCACCGACCAGGAGTGGGGCGGCATCATCCGGCACGGCGCCAAACTGATCTACGCCTACGCCGAGGCCGTCGTCCCGATGGTCACGGTGACCACGCGCAAGGCGTACGGCGGCTCGTACGGCGCCATGGGTTCCAAGCACCTCGGCGTCGACGTCAACCTGGCCTGGCCGACCGCGCAGATCGCCGTGACCGGGGCCTCGGCGGCCGTCAACCTCCTCAACCGCAGGGAGCTGGCCGCGTTGGAGGGCGGGGAGCTGGCCGCTCGACGCGCGGAACTCGTCCGGGAGTACGAGGAGTCCGCCAGCCCGTACCTCGCGGCCGACCGCGGCTACGTCGACGCCGTCATCCCGCCGTCGCACACCCGCGGGCGGGTCGCTGGCGCGCTGCGGCTCCTGGCGACCAAGCGGGTGGACACTCCGCCGCGCCGGCACGGGAACATCCCGCTCTGACCCAGCCGATCCACAATGGATGGTTCGTGGGGCGGGAACGATGCGCTGTCAAGATGAGGGATAGTCGCGCCTGACTCTGTCTTCGTACTGTGTGGAAAAAGCGCGATCGCCCAGCCGCAGCGGGACATCGCCCGGAGTTCGTGCACCGGGTCGTCCGCGACATGGCGGCGGGTACGAGAATCCTCCCCACGGTGGGTTGCCGAGAGTGCTCGGAAAGTGCTCATCGCCGCGGGCCGGAGGCAAACAAAAGGAGTGCAGTGGAGATGAGTCCTCGACCCGCACCGAAATTTCCGGACTGGCCGCAATTCGATGACACGGAACGCCAAGCGCTGGACCGTGCCCTCACCCAGGGTCAGTGGTGGCGCATGGGCGGCACCGAGGTGGAGAGCTTCGAGCGGGAGTTCGCCGGGTACCACGGTGCCCAGCACGCCCTGGCCGTGACCAACGGCACCCACGCGTTGGAGCTCGCCCTGCAGGCCATGGGCGTGGGACCGGGCACGGAGGTCATCGTGCCGGGCTTCACCTTCATCTCGTCCTCGCAGGCCGCCCAGCGGATCGGCGCGGTCGCCGTCCCGGTGGACGTCGACCCGGACACCTACTGCGTCGACGTGGCCGCCGCCGCGGCCGCCATCACGTCCCGGACCCGGGTGATCATGCCGGTCCACATGGCCGGGCTGATCGCCGACATGGACGGGCTGGACAAGCTCGCCGCCGACTCCGGCGTGCAGCTGCTCCAGGACGCCGCCCACGCGCACGGCGCACAGTGGCAGGGCAAGCGGGTCGGCGAGCTGGGTTCCGTCGCGGTGTTCAGCTTCCAGAACGGCAAGCTGATGACGGCCGGCGAGGGCGGCGCGGTGCTCTTCCCCGACGAGGAGATGTACGAGCAGGCGTTCCTCCGGCACTCCTGCGGCCGACCCCGCACCGACCGTCGCTACCACCACCAGATCGCCGGCACAAACATGCGGATGAACGAGTTCTCGGCCGCCGTGCTGCGGGCCCAGATGACCCGCCTCGACGCCCAGATCGAGGTGCGTGGCCAGCGGTGGCAGGCGTTCTCCGACCTGCTCGCCCAGATCCCGGGCGTCCGCCCGCAGTCCGGCGACCCGCGGGCCGACCGCAACCCGCACTACATGGCGATGTTCCGCCTTCCCGGCTGGTCGGAGGAGCGGCGCAACCTGCTCGTCGACCGGCTGGTCGAGGCCGGGATCCCGGCGTTCGCCGCCTTCCGCGCGATCTACCGGACCGCGGCGTTCTGGGAGACCGGGGCACCCGCGGAGTCGGTCGACGCCGTCGCCGAGCGGTGCCCCAACGTCGAGGCGATCAGCCAGGACTGCGTGTGGCTGCACCACCGGACGTTGCTCGCCTCCGAGCAGGACCTCGCCGACACCGCGGCCATCGTGGCCGAATTGGTGGCCACGGGATGAGGATCCGCACGGTACTGATCGGGTTCGGGTGGTCAGGCCGGGAGATCTGGCTGCCCCGACTCCTGGCCCGCGACGACTACGAGGTGGTGGCGGCCGTCGATCCCGACCCGGCCACCCGGGAGGCGTTCACCGCCGCGACGGACCGTCCGGCGTTCGCCGACATCGACGGGCTGCGCGCCGGGGACGCCGACCTCGCGTTGGTCGCCGCACCCAACCACGTGCACGCCTCGCTCGGGCGGAGCCTCCTGCAGCGGGGCTTCGCCACCTTCGTGGAGAAGCCGGTCTGCCTGACCACCGCCGAGGCGGACGCGTTGGCCGATGCCGAGCGCGACGGCGCGGGGACGCTGCTGGCCGGCAGCGCCTCGCGGTACCGGGCCGACGTGGCGGAGCTGGTCAAGCTCGTGCCGGAACTCGGCCGCCTCCGCAACGTCGAGCTGGCCTGGGAACGGGCCCGCGGCGTGCCCCAGTCCCGGGGCTGGTTCACCAACCGGGCGCAGGCCGGCGGCGGGGTGCTCCTCGACCTCGGCTGGCACCTGCTCGACGTCTTGGAGGAGGTCGTCGGTCCGGTGAGTTTCGACCAGGTCGCCGCGTCCACCTCGGACGACCACGCGAACGATCCCCGCTGGGCCGCGGCCTGGCGGCACGATCGGCCGGCCCCGGACGTCGAGGTCGACGTCGAGGACACCGTGCGCGGATTCCTGGTCGCCGACACCGGCCTGTCCGTGAGCGTGCGCGCCAGCTGGGCCACGCACTCGGCCACCCATGACGCGACCACGATCCGGGTCGACGGCAGCGAGGGCACCGCGACGCTGCGCACCACGTTCGGGTTCAGCCCGAACCGGGAGCCGCGGCCCCGGATCACGGCCGTCCGCCAGGGGCAGGCGCGGGAGATCGCGGTGCCGGTCGAGCCGATCGGCGCCGAGTACGACCATCAGCTCGACGACATCCGACACCGGCTGTCCGACCCGTCGTCGCGGGGGCGCGCCATCGCCGGGGTGCGCCGGATCGTCGCCACGATCGAGGCGATCTACGCGGCCTCCGCCGGTCCCCTGGTACCGGGCGAGCCGGTCGCGACCGCGGCGGCCCCCCGATGACCAGCGGCCCGGTGCGCGACGCGGTGGTCTTCGACCTCGACGGCGTCCTCGTGGACAGCCACGAGACGATGGGCAGGGCCTTCGCCGTGGCGTACGCCGAGGTGGTCGGTGACGAGCCGGCCCCGTTCGCGGAGTACCAGCGGTATCAGGGTCTGTATTTTCCGGAGATCATGCGGCGGATGGGCCTGCCCCTGGAGATGGAGGAGCCGTTCGTCCGGGAGAGCTACCGGCTCGCCGACCAGGTACCCGTCTGTGACGGGGTCTTCGAACTGCTCGAGACGCTGCGGGACCGGGGCTTCCGGCTGGCCGTGGCCACCGGCAAGGCCGGACCGCGGGCGCGCTCGTTGCTGACCACCCTGAAACTGATCGAGTACTTCGACCAGGTGGTCGGTTCCGACGAGGTCGCCCATCCCAAGCCGGCCCCCGACATCGTGCTGCGGGCACTCGGCCTGATCGGCGCGCGACCGGACGGGGCCGTCATGGTCGGCGACGCGCCGGCCGACATCCGCTGCGCCCGCGACGCCGGGGTGACCTCCGTGGCGGCGACCTGGGCGACCGTGGACGAGGACGACCTGCTCCGCTCCGGCCCGGATGTGGTGATCCGCTCCCCGCTGGAACTGCTGGCGCTGTGTCCACCCGTCCCCGTTCGAGGTCACGGGTGATAGCCCGCGTCGTGCCGCTCAGCCGGAAGCCGCCGCGGGACGGGACCTGGCTCGGACTCGACCTGGGCGGCACGAAGGTCGCCCTGCGGGCCGAGACCGACACGGGGGTGGTCCGCGAACACGTCTTCCGGTGGCACGGGCGCGGCCTCGAGTCCGATCTCGCGCAACTCGCCGCGGAGGTGGAGCTCTTTCGACAGCAGGTTCCCGACGGATTCGCCGGCGTGGGCGTCGCGCTCCCGGCCGCCGTGGGCACGGACGGACTCGTCACGGCCTGGCCGAACCGGCCCGAATGGCTCGGCCTGAACGCACGGCGGACCTTCCACGCGCTGTTCGGGGACATACCGGTGGGATGGGCCGACGACGGGGCCCTGGGCGCGTTGGCCGAGGCCCGCGCCTCGGGCTGCGACGACGTACTGCTCTACGTCGGGGTCGGCACGGGCGTCGGCGGCGGTCTGGTCGTCGACGGCGTCCTGTGGCCGGGGCCGGACCGCGGCTCCTTCGAGATCGGCCACCTCGTGACCGACGCGGACGGCCCGAAGTGCCGGTGCGGACGCCGCGGCTGCCTGCAGGCCACGGCCTCCGGGCCGGCCACCCTGGCCCGGGCGGCCCGGCTGCGCGGCGCCGACGTCGGGTACGACGAACTCCAGCAGGGCCTCCTCGCTGACGAGGAGTGGGCCGTGCAGTCCGTGGACCGCTCCTGCCACCGGCTCGCCGTGGCGATCACCGGGGTCCGGGAGCTGCTGCACCCGAGTCTGGTCGTGGTGGGCGGGGGCTTCGCCGCCGGACTCCCCTGCTTCGCCGACACGGTCGCCCGGCACATGGCCACCCAGGCCCGGCCCGGCGTACCTGCCCCGGTGGTGACGTCGTCGCTGATGGGCGGGAACTCGACGCTGCACGGCGCGGTGGCGCTGGCCCACATGCTGGGGCAGAACTCGCACTGACACGTGGCCACCGGCCACATCCAACGAGGTCTCCGGTATCTGGTGTGTCGACCACGACGCACCGCGTTCCGGGGGCCTCGTTTCCGTGTGCGGTGGGGAGGGGTGGGCCGGGGTCGGAAGGCTTCCGCCCTCCGACCCCGGGACAATCCCTCGACGCCTGGCCTCAGGCCTCCGCGGTGGTCTCCCCCAGGCGCCCGATGAGGTAGCCGGTGAGCGCCGCCGGGGTCGGGTTGTTGAAGACCGCCGCCGGGGTCAACGCCGTGCCGGCGTGGCTGCTGAGTCGCCGGGACAGCTCGAGCGCCATCAGCGAGTCCAGGCCGATCTCGAACAGGCCCCGTTGGGGCTCGACCTGCTCGTCCGGGCTCAGGCCGAGGACGTCGGCGAGCTGTACCCGCACCAGGTCCAGCATCGTCTTCTCCCGTTCCTCGCCGGTCTGGGCGCCCAGCAGCTCGGCCCACCGGCCGGCGGCCTCCCGGCCGGTCGACGCCGGCGACGCCGACCGCCTGCGGGTCCGGACCAGCCCGCGCAGCAGCGGGGCCACGGCCCGGCCGGGTGCCGGGGCCGCCCACAGTTCGGGCCGGCCCGGGACCGGGAACGGCTCTCCGGAGTCGATCGCGGCTCTCAGCGCCGACATCGCCGTCGTGTCCCCGTCCGGGCCGGTGGCGGCCACCAGCACGGGGGCGCAGGCGCGGCGGTGGGAGGCCAGGGCCCGCACGTACCCGTCGACCGCCCCGGTGGCCGCGTGGTGCGCCGGTCCGATCAGCCCCGCCGCCGACGTGACCACGGCGAAGAGGGCGAGACTGTGCTCCGCGGTGAGATCGGCCAGGTGCCGCAGTGACGCGGTGCGCGCGTCGAGGACGGCACTGAGCCGGTCTGGATCCAGCTCGGCGAGCGGGGTGTCGTCCGGCAGGCCCGCGGCGTGCACGACCCCGACCAGCGGGTGCTCGGGCACGATCGCGTACAGCAGGTGCCGCACGGCGTCGCGGTCGTCGGCGTCGCAGGCCACGACGGTCGCCGTCGCACCGAGCGCTGCGAGTTCGTCGACCAGTGCCGCGGCACCCCCGGCATCCGGACCGCGCCGGGAGGCGAGCACCAGGTGGCGCGCGCCGTGCTCGGCGGCCAGGTGCCGGGCCACGCGTGCCCCCGCCCTGCCGGTGCCGCCGACGATCAGGACCGTGCCGTCGGGATCGAGCGCGGCGACCGGTCGGGCGGCGGGGACCGGCACAAGCCGGGGGACGTGGACCCGCCCCGACCGCAGCGCGGCCTGCGCGACGCCCGCGGCGAGCACCTGGCCGAGGCCGGCGTCCGCGCCGTCCACGAGGACGAACCGGTCGGGGTACTCGGCCTGGATGGCACCGATCATCCCCCAGACGGCGGCAGCGGCAGAGTCGAGCACCCCGGAGGCGTCCAACGAAACCGCGTTCCGGGTACGCACCACCAGCGCGCGACGCTCCAACTCCGGCTCGTCCAGCCACGCCTGGGCGACGCCGAGGACACGTCGGCAGGCGGCAGTGGGCTCCTCCCCCTCGGGGACGTCGAGCAGGGCGGTGGCCCCGTCCAGCGCCGACGGGTCCGCGCCGAGGTCGAGAACGGCGTCCTCGCTGTCGGCGGGAACCGTCCGGGCGGGGGCAGTCTCGGCGGTGACCGTCTCGGCCGGGCCGGCGGCCGTTTCGAGAACGATCCACCCGGTCCGCAGCGCACCACCGCGCCGGGCAGGCCGCGGCTCGCCCGCCGGCCGGACGGTGATCCGGCCGGCGGTGAGAACAGGCAGACCCGTGTGGTCGGCCACCGTCAGCGCCAGGCCGCCGTCGACCGGACGCAGCCGGACCCGCAGCGACGTGGCTCCGGTCGCGTGCAGCTCGACGTCCCGCCAGGAGGCCACGGTCTCCCGTTCCCGGAGACCGGTGGCGTGGGTCGCGGCGTCCAGCAGGAGCGGGTGGACGCCGTAGCCGGCGCCGTCCGCGCGGAGGTCGTCCGGCAGGGCCAGCTCGAGGAAGGTGTCCTCGCCCCGCCGCCACACCGCGCGCACGCAGTCCGGGACGTCGCGGCCGGTGTCGAGCCGCAGTTCGGACAGGGCCACCTGGTCGGCGTCGGCCGGCGGCCAGGCGGAGGGGTCATCCCAGGACCCGGCCGCGGCGAGGTGGTCCCCGGGGCCGGCCACGGCGAGCCCGTCGCCCGGCCCGGTCGTGGCGGCCGTCGGCGAGAGTTCCCCCGTCGCGTGGCAGGTCCAGACCGCACGGTCACCGTCTCCCGAGGCGGGCGCGGACCGCACGGTCACCGGCCGTCTCCCGGACGCGCCTGCGCCGTCGACGCTGATCTGGACCCGCACCGGCACCCCGGGGTCGAGCACCAGGGGCTCTGCGAGGTCGAGCGCCGCCAGGGTGCCGCAGTCCAGCTCGTCGCCGGCCCGGATGGCCAGCTCGACCCAGACGGAGCCCGGCACCTCCCCCGTGCCCCGGGCGATCCAGGGCTGGTCGTGCGTGGAGAGCCGTGCGACGGCGAGCACGCCGTCGGACTGCGGCAGGTCCACCATGGTGCTGAGCAGCGGGTGGTCGGAGCCGGTCAGCCCCAGGGCCGCGTGGTCGACGGCGGCACCGCCGCGCAGCCAGAAGCGCTGGTGGTCGAACGGATGGGTGGGCAGGTCCCGGCACAGCTCGCGCCACGGGGACCCGTCGCGCGGGACGGCCACGGTCCAGTCGACCGGCAGGCCGACCGCGAACGCCTCCGCCAACGCCGTCAACACCCGCCGGGGGCCGCCCTCGTCGCGGCGCAGCGTGCCGAGCACCGCGGTCTGCCAGCCGCCGTCCCCGACGACGTCGAGGATGGACGGCACCAGGCCCGGGTGCGGGGACACCTCGACGATCGCGCGCACGTCGGCGGCGATCGCACGGATGGCCGTGTCGAGCTCGACCGGCAGGCGCAGGTTCCGGAACCAGTAGCCGGCGTCGAGGATCTCGTCCGGGCCGATCCAGCGGCTGTCGACCGTGGAGTAGAACCGGCAGGGCCCGACGAGCCCGCGCGCCGGGCGCTCGCCGATCCCGTCGAGCTGGGCCAGCATCGGCCGCTCCAGCTCGTCCATGAGGAAGGAGTGCGACGCGTAGTCCAACTTCAGCCGCCGGAACCAGATCTCCTGGTCCGCCGCCATGGCGGCGAACTCCTCGACGGCGGCGATCTCGCCGGAGACGCCCACCGTCGAGGGACCGTTGACCGCGGCGATCTCGAGGCGGCCCTCGCAGCCGGCCAGCAGCTCCAGCGCCCGTTCGCGGCCGACGCCCACGACGAGCATTCCGCCGGTCGGGGGCAGGTTTTGGGCCAGCCGGGAGCGCACCACGCACACGCGGAGCGCGTCCTCGACCGAGAGCAGCCCGGCCACGCACGCCGCGGCGACCTCGCCCTGCGACGACCCGACCACCACCTCGGGCGATACCCCGGCACGGGCCCAGATCTGGGCCAGGCCGGTCATGATGACGAAGCCGGTGGGTTGGATGACGTCGATCCGGGACAGGTCGTCGCCGCCGCCGAGCGCCTCCTCCAGCGTCCAGTCGCAGTCGTACTCGGCGAGCAGGTCCTGGCACCGTCGTACCCAGGCCCGGAACTCCGGCGAGTGCGCCATCAGCTCGCGGCCCATGCCGATCCACCCGCCGCCCTGGCCGGGGAAGACGAACGCCGCGCCGGTACCCGGACCGGACCGGCCGGTGACCACGTCCTGGTCGGGTTCGCCGGCGGCCAGCGCGCGCAGCCGGCCGACCAGTTCGTCGTGGTCCGCGGCGAGCACCGTGGCGCGCGCCTGGTGGATCGCCCGGCCGTACGCGAGGGCCGCGGCCAGTCGGGGCAGGGGCGCCCGTCCGCGCTCGACGGCGTCGGCCAGCCGGGTCGCGACGGCGGCGAGCCGGGTCGGGTCGCCCGCCGACAGGACGAACGGCAGGAGGCCGTCCGGGTCGGGCTCCGGCGCGTCGCCGCCCGGTCGCCGGGGCGGTTCCTCCAGGATGAGGTGGGCGTTCGTGCCACTCGCCCCGAACGCCGACACCCCGGCGCGGCGCGGGCTGTCCGGGCGGGTCGGCCACGGCCGGGCCTCGGTCAGCAGCTGGATCGTGCCGCTGGACCAGTCGACCTCCGGGGTCGGGGCGTCCACGTGCAGGGTCGCCGGCAGCGTCTCGTGCCGCAGCGCGAGCACCATCTTGATCACGCTCGTGACGCCCGCCGCCGCCTGGGTGTGCCCGACGTTGGTCTTCACGGAACCCAACCACAGCGGCCGGGCCGGGTCGCGCCGGCCGTACGTCGCCAGCAGGGCCTGCGCCTCGATCGGATCGCCCAGCCGGGTACCCGTCCCGTGCGCCTCCACGACGTCCACGTCCGTGGGCGAGAGCCCGGCGACGGCGAGCGCCCGCTGGATCACCCGCTGCTGCGCGAGCCCGTTGGGGGCGGTGAGCCCGTTGGACGCGCCGTCCTGGTTGACCGCGGAGCCGCGGACGACCGCGCCCACGGTGTGGCCCTGCGCGTCGGCGTCCGCGAGCCGCTCGAGCAGCACCACGCCGACGCCCTCGGCGTTGCCGGTGCCGTCCGCCGCCGCCGCGAAGGCCTTGCACCGGCCGTCGGTGGCCAGTCCGCCGTTCTTGGCGAACTCGACGTACGCGCCCGGCGTCGCCATCACCGTGACGCCGCCGACCACGGCGAGCGAGCACTCGCCGTTGCGCAGGGCCTGGATGGCCAGGTGCATGGCGACCAGCGAGGAGGAGCACGCCGTGTCGACCGACACGGCCGGCCCGGTGAATCCGTACACATAGGACACTCGCCCGGAGGCGACCGAGACCGCGCCGCCGGTGCCGCGCAGGCCGTCGGTCTGCGCGTCGCCGCCGTACATCCCGTAGCCCTGGCCCATCACGCCGACGAACACGCCGACGTCCTTGCCGCGCAACGCCGCCGGGTCGAGGCCGGCGTCCTCGAACGCCTCCCACACGACCTCGAGCAGCAGGCGCTGCTGCGGGTCCATGGCCGTCGCCTCGCGCGGGGAGATGCCGAAGAATCCGGGGTCGAACTCGGCGGCGTCGGTCAGGAAGCCACCGGCGCGGACCGGCACGGTGGACAGGTCCCAGCCCCGGTCGGTCGGCAGCGGCGAGAGGCCCTCCCCGCCGCGGGCCAGCAGGTCCCAGAACTCCGCCGGATCGTGGACGTCGCCCGGCAGCCGGCAGCCGACCCCGACGACGGCGATCGGCGTGCCCGGGTCCACGGCCACCGGGGCCGCCGACACGGTGGGAGCGTCGTCGCCCGTGAGCCGTTCCCGCAGGAACCGGGCCAGCTCGCGCGGGGTCGGGTAGTCGAAGACGAGGGTCGCCGGCATCGCGAAGCCCGCCGCGGCGCTCAGCCGGTTGCGCAGCTCGACCCCGCCGAGCGAGTCCATGCCCGCGGACTGGAACGCGGCGTCCGGCGCGATGTCCTCGCCCGAGGAGTAGCCGAGGATCAGGGCAACCCGGGCCCGGACCAGCGCCAGCAGGCTCTTCTCCTGCTCCGACTCGGACAGGCCGGCGAGCGACCGCGCCAGGTCACCGACGGCGGCCTCCCCGCCGGCGCGGCGGCGGACCCGGACCAGGTCCCGCAGCAGCGGCTGGACCGCTCCGCCATTGGCCGCGTCGGCGCGCGCCGCGGCGAGATCCAATTTGATGGGTACCAGGAGCGCCTCGCCGCTGTCCACGGCGGCGTCGAGAAGCGCGAGCCCCTCCTCGCCGGCCAGCGGCGACACGCCGGCGCGGCTCATCCTGGCCAGGTCCGCCGCGCCCAGGTGGCCGGTGATGCCGCCGTCCTGGGCCCACAGGCCCCAGGCGAGCGAGACGCCGGGTCGGCCGCCCGCGCGCCGGGCCGCCATGAGCCCGTCCAGGTAGGCGTTCGCCGCGGCGTAGTTGGCCTGGCCGGTCGAGCCGAGCAGGCCGGCGGCGGAGGAGAACGCGACGAACGCCGCGAGGTCCAGGTCGCGGGTCAGCTCGTCCAGGTGGCGGGCCGCGTCCGCCTTCGCGCCCAGGACGCCGGCGAACCGCTCCGGGGTCATCGCGGCGAGCAGGCCGTCGTCGAGGACGCCGGCGGTGTGCACGACGGCGGTCAGCGGGTGGCCGTCCGGGATCGCGGCGAGCAGACCGGCCACGGCGTCGCGGTCCGCGACGTCGCAGGCCAGTACGGACACCGTCGCGCCCAGTGCTGACAGGTCCGCGGCGAGCGCGTCGGCGCCGTCGGCCGCCGGTCCGCGCCGACTGACCAGCAGCAGGTGCCGGACGCCGCGGGTGCGCACCAGGTGGCCCGCGACGAGCGCGCCGAGCGACCCCGTGCCGCCCGTGACCAGGACCGTGCCCTCGGGGTTCCACGCCGCGGGTTCCGTGGCCAGGGGTCCCGCGAGCGCGAGACCCGGGATCAGGAGACCCGTGGCGCGCGCGGCCAGCTGCGGCTCGTCGAGGGCCAGGGCGGTCGCGACGGCGGGCCCGGCGTCCAGGCCCGGCTCCACGTCGAGGAGCAGCACCCGGCCCGGCGTCTCGGCCTGGACCGCGCGGACCAGGCCCCACACGGCGGCCGAGGACACGTCGGTGACCGTGCCGGTCCCGACGTCCACGGCGCCCCGGGTCACGACGACCAGACGGGTACCGTCCGGGGCGTCGCGCTGCCAGGCCTGGAGCACGGCGAGCACGTCGGCGAGCAGCGGTTGCGGGAGCTGGCCGGTCGGCACCTCGTACACGGCTGCGTCCGGCGCGCCGGTGAGCGCTGCCACGTCCGCGGCGTCGGTCACGCCGATCGTCGTCGGCCGGCCGGGCGGCGCCGCCGGGATGGGCGCCGGGTGCCAGGCCAGCCGGAACACGGCGTCGGACGTGGGGCTGGCCCCCAGGTCCTCGGGCCGGACCGGCGTCGCCGTGAACGACCGGGCGGACAGGACCGGCATGCCGGCCTCGTCGGTCGCCGCGACGCTCCACCGGTCCGCGTCGAGCTGGGTGAGGCGGGCGCGCAGTCGGCGGGTACCGGTGGCGTGCAGGACGACCTCGTCCCACCGGGCGGCGACCGTACCCGGGGCCGCCACCGCGCGGGTCACGGCGTCGAGGAGGACCGGGTCGAGACCGAACCCGCCGGCCTCCGCCTCGTCGGGGAGGGCCACCTCCACGAAGGTGTCCCCGCCGCGGCGCCAGAGCCCCGACAGCCCGGCGATGTCCGGATCCGACTCGACGCTGTCGGCGCCGGCCGGCGGCCACGGCTCGTCGGACCCCGGCTCGGCGAGGGCGGCGGCGCGGGCGGCCAGGGTGCCTGCGGCGTGCCGGGTCCAGGTGCTCTGACCGTCGCGGGTGGCGTACACCGCGACCGGACGGGTGCCGTCCCCAGCGTCCGCGCCGACGACGATCTCCACGCGTACCGTGGCGTTCGGTTCCACGACCAGCGGCGCCTCGAGCGCCAGCTCGCGGACCACGCCGCAGCCGACCTCGTCGCCGACCCGGACCGCGAGGTCGACCAGCGCGGCGGTCGGCATCAGCACGACCCCGTGCGCGCGGTGCCCGGCCAGCCACGGGTGGGTGGTCAGCGACAGGCGGGCCGTGCCGATCACGCCCCCGGTGTCCGGGACGGCGACGACGGCCGACAGCAGCGGGTGGTCGACGTCGACCTGCCCGAGGGCCGCGGCGTTGACGGCGCCGGCGGTGGACGTGAGCCAGTAGTGCCTGCGGTCGAAGGCGTAGGTCGGCAGATCCACGACGGGGGCGTCGACGGGTACGAGCCCCTGCCAGTCCATCGGCACGCCCCGCACGAACAGCGTGGCCATGGCGGTGATCACGGTGTGCGGCTCGGCCTGACCGTCCCGCAGCACCGGCACGCACACCGGCTCGTGCCCGGTCCCCGCCGCCGTCTCCAGGATCGCCCCGGACAGGCCGGCGCCGGGTCCCAGCTCGACGAACAGCCGGCCGCCCTGCTCGAGCGCCGCGCTGACCCCGTCGGCGAAGCGCACGGTGCGGCGCACGTGCTCGACCCAGTAGCCGGGGTCCGTCAGGTCGCCGTCCTGGTGGGCGACGATCCGGATCCTGGCCGGCCGCCAGGTCACGTCGGCGATCGCCGCGCGGAAGTCGGCGAGCATCGGGTCCATCCGGGCCGAGTGGAACGCGTGCGACACCGGCAGCCGGTGCACCTTGCGACCCTGTGCCCGCAGCGCCTCCACGGCGGCGAGCACCCCCTCCTCGTCGCCGGAGAGCACCACGGACGAGGGCTGGTTCACGGCGGCGAGACCGACGCCGGAGCCCAGGAACGGGCGGACCTCGTCCTCCGTCGCGGCCACCGCGGCCATCGCCCCGCCGGTCGGCAACGCCTGCATGAGCCGGCCGCGGGCGGCCACCACGGTCGCCGCGTCGTCCAGCGACAGCATTCCGGCGACGTGCGCCGCGGCGAGCTCGCCGACCGAGTGGCCGAGCAGCAGCCGGGGCCGCACGCCCCACGACTCGACGAGCCGGAACAGCGCGGTCTCCACCGCGAACAACGCGGCCTGGGTGTAGACGGTCTGGTGCAGCGCGTCGCTCCCGGGACCGCCCGGCTCCGCGAACACGACGTCGCGGACGGACGCGTCGACGAAGCCGGCCAACCGCTCGTCGAGGCGGGCGCACGCGTCGTCGAAGGCCGCGGCGTACACCGGGAACCGGTCGTGGAGCGCGCGGCCCATGCCGAGCCGCTGCGCGCCCTGGCCCGGGAACACGAACACCAGGGACGCCGCCGCGCCCACGGACACCGCGCCCACGGCCGTGCCCTGCGCGGCGTCGCCGGCGACCAGCGCGTCGAGTCCTGCGAGCAGGGCGTCACGGTCCGCTGCGGCGACCACAGCCCGGTGGGCGAGCAGGGCGCGGTGGCCGACGAGCGTGCGGGCCGTACCCGGAAGAGAGAGTCCGTCGGCCACGGCGGCCCGCAGCCGGCCCACCTGCCCGGCGAGGGCGGTCGCGCTCTGCGCGGACAGCACGAAGGGCCGCACAGTGTCCGGCGTCTCGGGCGCGGGCCCGGCGACGACGTCGGCTGGCACCTGCTCCAGGATCAGGTGCGCGTTCGTGCCGCTGATCCCGAACGACGAGATGCCCGCCCGGCGCGGCCGGTCGACCTCCGGCCAGCCGCGGCCCTCGGTCAGCAGCTCCACCGCGCCCTCGGACCAGTCGACGTGCGGCGTGGGCTCGTCGACGAAGAGGGTGGGCGGCAGCGTGCCGTGCCGGATGGCCTCCACCATCTTGATGACGGCGGTCACGCCCGCCGCGGCCTGGGTGTGCCCCAGGTTGGACTTCACCGAACCGAGCCACAGCGGCCGGTCCGCCGGGCGGCCGCGACCGTAGGTCTCGATGATCGCCTGCGCCTCGCTCGGATCGCCGAGCGTGGTACCCGTGCCGTGCGCCTCCACCACGTCGACCTCGTCCGGACCGATCCCGGACGCGCCGAGTGCCGCCCGGATGACGCGCTGCTGGGCGAGGCTGTTGGGCGCGGTGAGGCCGTTGGACGCCCCGTCCTGGTTGATCGCCGAACCGCGGATCACGGCCAGGGGGCGGTGCCCGTTGCGGCGCGCGACGGACAGCCGCTCCAGCACGACCACGCCGACGCCCTCGGACAGCACGGTGCCGTCGGCCGCCGCGGCGAACGCCTTGCACCGGCCGTCGGCCGCCAGGCCCCGGGCGCGCGAGAAACCGGTCAGGCCGACCGGGGAGCCCATGACGGCGACCCCTCCGGCGAGGGCCATCTCGCACTCGCCCTGGCGCAGCGCCTGGGCCGCGAGGTGGATCGCGACGAGGGACGAGGAGCACGCGGTGTCCACGGTCATGGCCGGGCCCTCGAGACCGAACACGTACGACACCCGGCCGGACGCGACGCTGCCGGCCGTCGCGGTGGTGGTGAACGCCTCGAACTCGGCGGGGACGTCCGCCAGATCCCCGAGATAGTCGTGGATGGACATGCCCGTGTACACGCCGACCCGCTCGCCGCGCAGCGAGGACGGGTCGATGCCCGCCGTCTCCAGCGCCTTCCACGTGGTCTCCAGCAGCAGCCGCTGCTGCGGGTCCATGGCCGTCGCCTCGCGCGGCGAGATGCCGAACAGCGCCGCGTCGAAGTACCCGGCGTCGTGCAGGAAACCGCCCTGCCGGATGTACGTGGTCCCGGCATGGTCCGGGTCGGTGTCGAAGAGATTCTCGACGTCCCAGCCGCGGTCGTCCGGAATCCCGGACATGCCGTCGCGGCCCTCGGCGACGAGGTCCCAGAACTCGGCGGAGGTGGTGATCCCGCCGGGCAGCCGGCACGCCATCCCGACGATCACCACCGGGTCGTCGCCCACCGGGGCCGTCCGGTCGGGGACCGGGAGCGCGGGCGCGGCGGTGCCGTCGACCGATCCCCGCACCTTCTCGATCAGGTGCGCGGCGAGCTGCCGCGGCGTCGGGTAGTCGAAGATCAGGGTCGCCGGCAGCTTGACGGCGGTCGCGGCGGTCAGCCGGTTGCGCAGCTCGACCGCTGTCAGCGAGTCGAACCCGATGTCGCCGAAGCGGTGGGCGTCGGCGGACGGGTCGAGTTCGGTGAGGCCGAGGACGGTGGAGACCTCGGCCCGCACGAGGTCGAGCACAAGGTCGGTCTGCGCGTCGGGGGAAAGGCCGGCCATGCGGCGGCCCAGCGCGCCCTTCGCCCCGTCGGCGCCGGCCTGCGCCGCCCGCCTCGGCAGGCGGACCAGTGCCCGGAACAGCGGGGGGATCGTGCCGTCGGCACCGGCCTCGGCCCGGACCGCGCCGAGGTCGAGACCGATCGGCACCAGCAGCGGGTTGCCGGCGCTGATCCCGGCGTCGAAGCTGGCCAGTGCCTCAGCCGTCGGCATCGCCCGCACGCCGCCCCGGCTCATCCGGGTCTTGTCGACGTCGGCGAGCTGACCGGTCATCCCGGTCGCCGGGCTCCACAGCCCCCAGGCCAGCGACACGGCGGGCAGGCCGGCGGCGGCGCGGGCGGACACGACCGCGTCGACGTAGGCGTTGGCCGCGGCGTAGTTGCCCTGGCCGGCGGAGCCGAAGACGCTCGCGGCCGAGGAGAACACGGCGAAGACCTCCGGCGCGCGTTCCCTGGTCAGGTCGTCCAGCAGGCGCAGCGCCTCGGCCTTCGGCGCGAAGACGCTGGCCAGGCGGCGCGGGTCCAGGGCGCCTATGACGCCGTCGTCGAGCACCCCGGCCGCGTGCAGGACCCCGGTCAGCGGGTGGTCGGACGGAATAGTGTCGAGCAGCGCCGTGAGCGCCGCGCGGTCGGCGACGTCGCACGCCGCCACCTCGACCGACGCGCCCAGGCCGGTCAGCTCGTCGACCAGCTCGGCCACGCCCCCGGCCGCCGCGCCGCGCCGGCCGGCCAGGATCAGCCTGCGGACCCCGTGCTCGCGCACCAGGTGCCGGGCCAGCAGGGCGCCGAGCACGCCGGTGCCGCCGGTGATCAGCACGGTGCCGGCCTCGGCGAACCCTGTCGCGACGGCCGGCTCGGTCAGGCGCGCGCGGGCGAGCCGCGGGGCCAGTACCGCGTCCGCGCGCACCGCGACCTGCGGCTCACCGGCGGCGAGGGCCGCGGGGAGCGACCCGTCGAGGTCGGCTCCCGGTTCGACGTCGATCAGGAGGAAGCGGTCCGGGTGCTCGGCCTGCGCCGAGCGCACCAGCCCCCACGCCGCAGCGCCCGCCGGGTCGAGGACCGGCCCGGACGCCGGCACCGCGCCGTGGGTCGCCACGACCAGGGGCACGGACGCGAGCACCGGCTCCTCCAGCCAGGCCTGCAGCACCCCGAGCACCCGGCCCAGGAGCGGCAGCGGCTCTGCCCCGGGAGCGAGGTCCAGGATCGCGAGGTCCGGCAGCGGATCGCCGAGGTCCTCGGCCAACGCCAGCCGTACGACATCGCCGGAGGTCTCGACGGACACCCGGTTCCCCGGTGCGCCCGCGACCCCCGACGGCAGGCGCGTCCAGTCGACCTGCCACAGCACGTCCGGGACCCGCCGGTCCGACGGCGACGGCAGGTCGGCGATCGGCAGCGAGACCAGGGACTCCATGGTCAGGACCAGCGCCCCGGTCTCGTCGGCGGCGTCGAAGGACAGCGCGTCCGGGCCGCACGGCGCGACCCGGACCCGGAGCGCGCCGGCACCGGCCGCGTGCAGCCGGACGCCGTTCCACGCGAACGGCAGGACGTTGCGGTCGTCGGTGCGCTGGTGGAAGGCGTTCGCGTGCAGGGCGGCGTCGAACAGCGCCGGGTGGATCCCAAATTTGTCCACATCGTCGAGGTGCCCGACGGGCAGCGCCGCCTCGGCGAAGATCTCCTCGCCGCGCCGCCACACGGCGGTCAGGCCGGCGAACGCCGACGCGTAGGCGTACCCGCGGTCGGCGAGCCGTTCGTAGAAGTCGTCGATCACCTCGCGGACGGCACCGGGCGGCGGCCACTGGCCGAAGTCGAATCCGCTGCCCGAGGTCTCCGCGTAGGAGTCGGACAGCAGACCCGAGGCGTGCCGGGTCCAGGCGCCCTCGCTCCGTGCGCTGTGCACCTCCACCCGCCGGCGGCCGGAGGCGTCCCGTCCGGCGACCGCGACCTGGAGCCGGATGGACTCGTCCGCCGGGAGGACGAGCGGGGCCTCGATGACCAGCTCGTCGAGGACCCCGTAGCCGAACTCGTCGCCGACCCGGATCGCCAGGTCGACGTAGGCCGTACCGGGCACGAGCACGTTGTCCTGGATCTGGTGGCCGGCGAGCCACGGATGGGTGGCCAGGGACAGCCGCGAGGTGCAGACCAGGCCGTCGGTCTGCGGAAGCTCCACCACCGCGCCGAGCAGGGGGTGGTCGCTGGTCGTCTGGCCCAGCGACTCGGCGCCCGCGGCGGTGCCGGGCATGGTGATCCAGTACCGCTGGTGGTCGAACGGGTAGGTGGGCAGCTCGACCGGTCCAGCGGGCGGGCCGGAGGGCAGGAGCGCCGACCAGTCCACCGGCACGCCGCGGACGAAGACCTCGGCGGCCGAGGTGGCCAGTCGGGCCGGCCCGTCCTCGTCCCGGCGGAGCGAACCGACCGCGAGGACGTCGGCGTCGAGTTCCACGCCGATCTCGGTGACCGCCGGCAGCAGGACGGGATGGGCCCCGAGCTCGATGAAGATCCGGTGGTCCCGCGCGATCAGGTCGCGGACGGCCGGATCGAAGCGGACCGGTTGGCGCAGGTTGCGGTACCAGTAGTCGGCGTCGAGCGCGTCGTCGTCCAGCCACCGGGCCTCGACCGTCGAGTAGAACGGCACGCGCGGGGTCGACCGCGCCAGTCCGGCCAGGTCGGCCAGCAGCGCGGACCGCAGACTCTCCACGTAGTGGCTGTGCGAGGCGTAGTCGACCGGGATCCGGCGGAACCGGATCTCGCTGTCGGCGACCTGGGCGCCGAGTTCGTCGAGCGCGGCGCCCTCTCCGGCGACGACCACGGCGGAGGGTCCGTTGAGCGCCGCGACCTGGAGACGTTCGCCCCAGGGCTCGATCAGTGCCCGCACCGCGTCCTCGGGCAGCCCGATCGACACCATGCCGCCACCGGGGGGCAGCAGTTCGGCGATCGCCTGGCTGCGCAGGGTCACCACCCGGGCGGCGTCGGCCAGGGACAGCACGCCCGACACGCAGGCCGCGGCGATCTCACCCTGCGAGTGGCCGACGACGGCGTCCGGCACCACGCCGAGGGACTCCCAGACCGCGGCCATCGCGACCATCACCGCGAAACACGCCGGCTGTACGACGTCCACGCGGTCGAGGTCCGGGCCCTCCCCGCGCAGGACGTCCACCAGCGACCAGTCCACCCACGGCTCGAACGCCTTCTGGCACTCCCCGATCCGGGCGGCGAAGACCGGTGAGGTGTCCAGCAGTTGCCGGCCCATGCCCACCCAGTGCGTGCCCTGCCCGGGGAACACGAAGACCGTCTTTCCCGGTCCGGTGGCCTCGGACACCCCGGCGACGGCCGCGGGCCCGGTGCGGCCGTCGGCCAGCAGCTCGAGCCCGGCGCGCAGCTCGTCGAGCGTCCGGGCGACGACCACGGCCCGCCGGCTCATCACCGCGCGCTCGGTCGCCAGGGCGCGGGCCAGGTCACCGAGCACGGTGTCCCCGGCCACGGTGTCGCCCAGGCGCAGGGCCAGGGTGGCCAACGCCGTCGAGGTCTTGGCCGAGACGACGAACGGCAGCGCGGTCTCCGGCGGGGTGGCCACGGCCTCGACCCCGGCTTCGACCCCGGTCCCGGCGGCGGCGGGGGCGGGGGCCTCCTCCAGGATCATGTGGACGTTGGTCCCGCTGGCGCCGAACGCCGAGACGCCGGAGCGGGCCGGCCGGCCGGTCTCCGGCCACGCGCGCCCCTCGGTCAACAGCTCGACCGTTCCCGGCGACCAGTCGACCTGTGGGGTCGGGGCGTCGACGTGCAGGGTCGCCGGCAGGTACCGGTGCCGCAACGCGAGCACCGTCTTGATCACCGCGGCCGCGCCCGACGCGCCCTGGGTGTGGCCGAGGATCGACTTGACCGAACCCAGCAGCAGGGGCCGGTCCGCGTCCCGGCCACGCCCGTACGTCGCGAACAGCGCCTGCGCCTCGATCGGGTCGCCGAGAGTCGTCCCGGTGCCGTGCGCCTCGACGGCGTCGATGTCGTCCGGGGACAGGCCGGCGGCGTCCAGGGCTGCGCGGATGACCCGCTGCTGCGCGGGTCCGTTCGGGGCGGTCAGGCCGTTGGACGCGCCGTCCTGGTTGACGGCGGAGCCCCGGATCACGGCGAGCACCCGGTGTCCGTTGCGCTGCGCGTCGGAGAGCCGCTCGAGCAGCACCACGCCGACGCCCTCGGCCCAGCTGCTGCCGTCGGCGGCCGCGGCGAACGACTTGCACCGCCCGTCGAACGCGAGGCCGCGCTGCCGGGCGAACCCAACGAACCCACCCGGAGTGGACATCACCGTGGCCCCGCCGGCGAGCGCCATCGTGCACTCGCCCCGGCGCAGCGCCTGGGACGCCAGATGGATCGCGACCAGCGAGGACGAGCACATCGTGTCGACCGTGACGGCGCCGCCCTCGAGGCCCAGGCAGTACGCCACCCGGCCGGACGCGATGCCGCCGGCGCTGCCGAGCGCGCGCTCCAGGCTGAGGAAGTCCTCGGCCCCCGCAATGTCCGGCGCATAGTCCTGGTGCACGATCCCGGCGTAGATGGCGGTGTTGGTGCCCCGCAGGCTGTCCGGGTCGATCCCGGCGCGCTCGATCGTCTCCCAGCAGACCTCGAGCAGCTGCCGCTGCTGCGGGTCCATCGCGGTCGCCTCCTGCGGGGAGATCCCGAAGAAGCGCGCGTCGAACTCGGCGGCCTCGCGCAGGAACGCGCCCTGGCTGACGTAGGTGGTGCCGGGGGTGTCCGGGTCCGGGTCGTAGAGCCGCTCGAGGTCCCAGCCCCGGTCGTCGGGGAACGGCGTGTACACGTCGACGCCCTCGGACACGACCTTCCACAGGTCCTCGGGTCCCGTGATGCCGCCGGCGAAGCGACACCCCATCGACACGATGGCGATCGGCTCGGTGGCCGCGGCGAGCAGTTGACTGTTCTTCTGCTTCAGCCGCGCGGTTTCCTTGACCGACTCACGCAGAGCCCTGATGAGATCATTTTCCGACGTACTCACGTCGATCCTCCACGGTTGCTCGCATCGACCGCGCGGGAGCCACGGTGCGCGCGCGCCGATCGACGGCGCACGTGTCGCCGACGCTAGATGCTCGCCGCGGGCACCGGGATCCCTCAGGCTGACGGGTGACTGCCGCGTCAGCCCGCGCGCAGCCGGCCGCGCAGGCCGTCGAGGAGCCCGGCGACCGCGCCCGGACCGGCGGTGCCGTAGACGTGGAAGTCCGGCCGGACGAGCACGGCGGTCGCGCCCCGGTCGCGCAGATACGCCCCGTACACGCCGTCCACGTCGCGCGCCCGCCCGGGCGCCGCCGGCCGATCGGGGGGACCGATGTGGACGACGGTGGCGTCGATCTCGGCCAGGAAGGCGCGCTGGGCCTCCCCCAACGCTTCCGGCTCCTCGGTGGTGACCAGCACGAACCCACGTCCGACCAGGTCGTCGAACCGGCCGGTGACGCCGTCCACCTCGATCCGGCCGGCGACGATCACCTCGCCGCCGCCCCGGCCGGCGTCGGGCTCGAACAGCCCGGCGGTCAGCGGGGTCGCCTCGGGCGGCGGGGTGGTGCGCCCGCCGCCGTTGGCCCGGATCGCCGCGTCGCGGTCGGCCGCGGCGGACGGATCGGTCACGCAGATGACCCGGCCGAGCTTGACCGAGGCGAGGATGGCGGCCTTGGTGTGGCCGCGCCGCTCGACCGTGTAGCTGTCAAGGAGCCGCTCGTCGGCGCGGCCGGCGATGACGAGGTCGAGCTTCCACGCCAGGTTGCTGACGTCCCGGATGCCGGAGCACATGCCCTGGCCGGCGAACGGCGGCATGAGGTGCGCGGCGTCGCCGGCGAGGAAGATCCGGCCCACCCGCCACTGGTCGGCCCACCGGGCGTGGGACCGGTATGTGGCACTGCGCAGCAGGGTCGCCGTGTCGGGGGTGACGCCGTGCGGGGCGAGCAGGCGCCACGCCGTGCCGACGTCGCCGAGTTCGGCGGAGGACTCGTCGGGCAGCCGCATGAACTCCCACCGCCGCCGGCCGGGCCCGCTGCCCACCAGCGTCGTGGGCCGGGCCGGGTCGCACAGCTGCACGTTCGTGGGGACGAACTCGCGCGGTGCGTGCGGTCGGACGTCGCACAGCAGCCATTCGAAGGAGAGTCCGAGGTCGGTCACCGACACCCCGGCCAGGTCGCGCACGACACTGTTCGCGCCGTCGCAGCCGACCAGCCAGCCGGCCTGGAAGGTGTGGGTCGCGCCGTCGTCGTCCTCGGCGACCGCGGTGACGCCGGTGTCGGTCTGGCGCACGCCCACGACGGACAGGCCTCGGCGGACGACCACGGCGGGCTCGGCGGCGAGCGCGGTGCCGAGCAGCTCCTCCAGCGAGGGCTGGTGCATCGTGTTCGCGTCCGGCCAGCCGTACCGGCCGGTGGCGCTGAACGCGATGTCCAGCAGGACCTGACCGTCGACGCCGCGCCACTGGTAGCCGGTCGCGGGCTCCGAGATCCGTGGCAGGCCGGGGCCGACTCCCGCGGCGGCCAGCAGCCGGGCGGTCTCCCCGTCGAAGCTGGTGGCGCGGGGCAGCGCGAAGACCTCGCGGTGCCGCTCGAGCACTGTCACCCGGCGTCCCTTGCGGGCCAGCAGGCTGGCGAGCACGGCACCGGCCGGGCCGCAGCCGACGACGATGACGTCCGCCGGCGGGGTCGGGGAAGTCATGTCGCGCCTTCCTGCTGAAGCTGTCCGGGCTGCGCGAGCATACGAATCCGGCCCGCGACGCCACCATCCCTCGACCTGACGGTACGACGGGGAGCCGTCCCCACTACCAACGTGAGGGATTCCGGACCGGCGGGCGCGGAATCTACCGTTGCCAGCGAAACAGCATCTTCACGGCCTGCCGGCGCCGGCGCCTCGCCTCCCGGCCCATCCGTCGGTTGCGCCCGACGAGCTGTATTGGAGGCCACCGTTGCAGGGGCATGACCACTACGTCCGCCAGATCCTCGGCCGGCTCGACGCCGAGCCTGACGCGAACCCCGTTCTCCTCCGGGACGAGCCCTTCTCCGCCGCGCGGATCGCCGACGCGATCCGCGCCACCGCAGCGTCGATGCGCGGTGCCGGAATCGGCCCGGGCGACTCCGTGGCCGTCCTGACGAGCCCGAACACACTGTCCACCCTGGTGTACCGGTACGCGGTGAACCTGGTCGGCGGGACGGTGGTCCACATCCGTGGCGTCAACGCCGCCGACCCGCGCGACGAGTTGCGCCTGCGCACCCAGGCCGACATCCTGGCCGAGGTCCGGCCGAAGCTGCTCGCCGTGGACCGCGACAACCTCGACCGGGCCCGGACGCTGCGTGCCGCGGCGGGATGGCCGGTCCGGCTCACCGCTCCCGGCCAGCACGGCCCGGACGTCCTGGACGTCACGGGGTGCCCTGCCTCGGAGTTCGACGACGCGACGGCCGAGCAGGCGGAGATCGCCGTGGTGACGTTCACCAGCGGCTCCTCGGGACGTCCCAAGGGAATCAGCTGGTCGTTCGAGGTCAAGAACGACATGCTCGCGACCGCGGCCACCGGCGAGCCGGCCGTCTGCCTCATCACCGGGCCGTTGACCCACTCGAGCGGCTTCTCGGCAGACGACGCCATCATCGCCGGCGGCAGCGTCGTGCTGCACCACGGGTTCGACCCCGAGACCGTGCTGCGGGCCGTCGACCGGCACGGCGTGACCCGACTGGTACTGGGCGCGCCGGAGGTCTACGCCCTCACCGAGCACCCGGCGTTCGACGGCAGCGACGTGTCGAGCCTGCGCGAGGTGTTCTACACCGGCAGCCCGGCGGCCCCCGAACGGGTGGCTGCCGCGGCCAAGGCGCTCGGTCCGGTGCTGTTCCAGGCGTACGGCACCAGCGAGACGGGCATGATCAGCCTCCTCACCCCGCAGGACCACCTCGATCCGGACCGGCGGCGCACCGTCGGCCGCGCCCCCGGGAACGTCCGGATCACGATCCGCGATCCGCGGGACCACGCCCGGGTCCTCCCGGCCGGTACCCCCGGCGAGATCTGTGTCATCGGCCGCTGGGCGATGAGCCACTACTGGAACGACCCGGAGCAGACCGCGCGGACGGTCCGCGGCGGGTGGGTGCGCACCGGCGACATCGGCCAGCTCGACGAGTCCGGGTACCTGACCCTGCACGGCCGGCTCGGCGGTGTCCTCAAGGGCAACGGCGTCAAGATCTACCCGGAGGCCGTGGAGCGCGTTCTCCTCGAGCACGCCGACGTCGCCCAGGCCGCGGTGTTCGGGGTCGAGGACTCAGACCGGCTGGACGAGGTGCACGCGGTGGTGACGCCCGCCGCCGGCTGCACCCCCCGACCGGCCGACCTGCGGGCGCACGTCGCGGAGACGCTCGGCGACAGCCACGCGCCCCTGGAGATCGAGGTCCGTGCCGAACTGCCCCTGCTGGGCTCGGCGAAACCGGACCGCGGGCTGCTGCGTCAGCAGGCACTCGCGGCACGGTTCTGGCGGTCGTCGCTCGCGGGCGTCGACGACGCCACGATGCTCCGGGACATGCTGTCCACGCCCGTCGCCGCCGCGCCCGCCGTCTCGGCCTCCAACGCCGTCACGGCCGCGGACGCCGACCCGGTTCTCGTCCGGCGGCTCGACGCGGCGGCCCTCCGGTCGACCGCAGGCGACGTGGCCGAGGAACACGTGCTGCGCGGGTTGTGGGCGGTCCTGCTCCGCCTGCTGGGCGCCACCTCCCCGGTGGTGTTCGGGACCCGCGGCTCCTTCGCCGTCCCCGGAGACGACCTCGACATCCGCCCGCTCGTGGTGGCCGCCGAACCCGGTGACCCGATCGCCGCGGTACTCGAGCGGGCCCGGCGGGCCGCGGACGCGGCGGCGGAGCACGCCGTGCTCGGGCCCGAGGGTCGCGCGTCGGTCGACGCCGCCGTCGACACGCTGTTCGACACCACCCTCACCTTCGAGTCCCCCGACCAGCCGCTGTCCGAGATGTCGACGCCACCGGCGGTCGAGCTCCGGGTCGGTCGGGACGGCGACGGGCTCACCCTCACGCTGCGCACCGACCCGGGCCGGATCGGCGGCGAGCCGGCGCGGCAGGTGCTCGACCTGTTCGTCCACCTCCTCGACGGGTACGTCCGGGAGCCCGACCGGCCACTCGCGCGGGTGGACGTCGTGGACCCCGGTACCCGTCTTCTCGTTCCCGGAGACGCGGTCCCCCAGCCCGCCGCGACCCTCGGCGAGCTGTGGCGGCGCGCCGTGGACGGTCACGCCGACCGCCCGGCGGTGGACGAGGCCGACACCACGGTCACCTACGCGGAACTCGACCGGCGCGCCGGACGCCTCGCGGCCGTGCTCGCCGCGGCGGGTGCCGAACCGGGGAAGCTGGTGGCCCTCGCGCTGCCCCGCTCGCTGGACATGATCACGGCGGTGCTGGCGACGGCCCGGACCGGCGCGGCGTTCGTCCCGGTCGACCCCGGCTATCCCCGGGACCGGATCGCGGCCATGCTGGAGGACTGCGATCCGCAGGTGGTGTGCGGTCTGGGGTCCGGCGACCTGCCGCTGACCCGCCCGTGGCCGCGCGTCCTGCTGGACGACCCGGAGGTCCGGGCCCGGCTCGCCGGGGACTCCGACGCGGATCCGCGGGTGACCCCGACGCTGGAGGACCTCGCGTACGTCATCTACACCTCCGGCACGACCGGCCGGCCGAAGGGCGTCGCCGTCACCCACGCCGGGCTCGCCAACCTCGCCGCGACGAAACGGGAGGGTCTGGGCCTCGACGGTGAGTCCCGGCTGCTGCAGTTCGCGTCGCCGAGCTTCGACGCGTTCGTCGCCGAGCTGATGGGCGCGTTCACCGCCGGAGCCACGGTGGTGGTGCCACCGGCCGGGCCGCTCGCCGGGGAGCCGCTGGCGGCGGTCCTGCGCGACCGGCGGGTCAGCCACGCCATTCTCCCGCCCGTGGCGCTCGGCAGCATGGATCCGGGGGCCGTGCCCGGGCTCCGGGGCCTGATCAGCGCCGGGGAGGAGTGCCCGACGGATCTCGCCGCGCGCTGGTCGGCCGGCCGCAGGATGGTCAACGCGTACGGCCCCACCGAGGTCACCGTCTGCGCGACGCAGAGTTCGCCGATCACGGGCGGCGATCGGCCGCCGATCGGACGACCGATCGCCGGCGCCCTGGTCTACGTGCTCGGCCCCGGGCTGCGACCGGTGCCGCCGGGGTTCCGCGGCGAGCTGTACGTCGCCGGACCCGGCGTCGCCCGCGGCTACCTGAACCGGCCGGGACTGACGGCCGAACGCTTCGTGGCGGACCCGTACGGACCGCCCGGGAGCCGGATGTACCGCACCGGCGACGTCGCCGCCTGGCGCCCCGACGGGAGCCTGGACTTCCACGGCCGCGCCGACGACCAGGTCAAACTGCGGGGCTTCCGGATCGAACCGGGTGAGGTGGCCGCCGTCCTGGAGGAACTGCCGAGTGTCGCCCGGGCGGTGGTCCGGGTCCGCGAGGACGACGCCGGACGGCTCCGGCTCCTCGCCTGGGTCGTGCCGGTCGACGCGGCCACGCCCACCCGGGACGACCTCCGCGAGCACGCCGCACGCCGGTTGCCGGAACACATGGTGCCCACCGGGTTCGTCCTCGTCGAGGCGCTGCCGGTGACGCCGAACGGAAAACTGGACGCCGCGGCGCTGCCGGAGGTGCCGCACCGCGAAGGTCCCGCCGACCCGGGGGCGACCCTGCGGGCCCCGCAGACCCCGGCCGAACACGCGTTGTGCGCCATCTTCCGGGATCTCCTCAAGACCGCCGAGATCGGCCTCGACAGCAACTTCTTCAACCTGGGTGGCGACAGCATGATGGCCATCTCGCTGATCCAGCGCGCCCGCGCCGCCGGTCTGGGCATCTCGCCCAAGGAGATCGTCGAGCACCCGACGGTCGGGGCCCTGGCCGCGGTCGCGACCCCTCTCCAGTCCCCGACTCCCCCCGCGGAAGGCCGCAGATGACTCGCCCGATCGTCAGCCCCGATGACCTCGACTCGCTGGACCTCGCCGATCCGGTGCTGCACGCCGAAAACGACCTCTCCGAGGTGTGGCGGCGGCTCCGCGACGAGCGGCCCTACCACTGGCAGCCGCCGCGCGGGGACCAGCCCGGGTTCTGGGTCTTCACCCGCTACTCCGACGCGATGACGGTCTACCGCGACAAGGAGACCTTCACCACCGAGGGCGGCAACGCGCTCGCCACCCTCCTCACCGGCGGCGACTCGGCGTCGGGCTCCATGCTCGCCGTCACCGACGGCCCGAAGCACACCCAGCTGCGCAACGTGCTCAACGCCGCGTTCTCGCCCCGCCGGCTCAAGAGCATCCGTGAGGCCATCCGCAAGACCATCGACGACCTGATCGTCGCGGCGATCGACAAGGGCTCGTGCGACTTCGTCCACGACGTGTCGGAGAACATTCCGCTGGGCGCGATCTGCGGCCTGATGGACGTGCCGGAGGCGGACCGCCGCTACCTGCTCGGCCTCACGTCGCACGCGTGGAGTTCCGACTACGCCGACGCCCCGCCCCAGGAGAGCTGGCAGGCCAAGAGCGAGATCCTGCTGTACTTCGCGGACCTGGCACACACCCGGCGCGGCAACAATGACTCCGACGACGTGGTCAGTCTGCTGGCCAACTGCCACATCGGCGGGGAGCCGCTGAGTGACGCCGACCTGATGTCCAACTGCTACGGGCTCATGATCGGCGGGGACGAGACCGGACGGCACGCGATCTCCGGCGGCCTGCAGGCCCTGGTCGAGTGGCCGGACCAGTGGCGGGCGCTCAAGGAGGGCACCGTCGGCCTGGACACCGCCGCCAACGAGGTGCTGCGGTGGACCGTCCCGTCCCTGCACGGCGGCCGCCTGGCGACCGCCGACACCGTGGTGGGCAACCAGGCGGTCAAGCGGGGCGACATCGTCAGCGTCTGGATCGCCTCGGCCAACCGGGACCCCGAGGTCTTCGCCGACCCGGACCGCTTCGCCCTCGACCGCACCCCGAACAAGCACCTGACGTTCGCCTTCGGCTCGCATATCTGCCTGGGGCACACGTTGGCGCGGATCGAGGTGGAGGAGGTCCTGGACTCGCTGCGCACCCTCGTCTCGTCCGCCGAGCAGACCGGGCCGGAGCGGTGGATCTACTCCAGCATCCTGCACGGGATGAGCTCGTTGCCGGCCGTCCTGAAGCCGGAGCCGAACGCGCGGATCGGCCGATGAGCTCCCCCGTCACCCGGTCGTCCGGGGCCGGGTCCGCGTGACCCGGGTCGCGATCGTGACCGGCTCGGCCCGCGGCATCGGGGCCGTCGTCGCCGACCAGCTCGCCCGGGACGGTGTCGGGGTCGCCATCCTCGACATCGACCCGGCGGCAGCGGCGGCCACGGCGGCCGACATCGAGCGGGCCGGCGGCCGGGCCGTCGCGCTCAGGACCGACGTCAGCGACCCCGACGCGGTACGCGACGCCGTCGCCGAGGTCGCCGACGTCCTCGGGCCGCCCGGCATCCTGGTCAACAACGCCGGTACCACAAGGGACGGTCTGCTCTTCGGCCTCTCGGCACAGGACTGGGACCTCGTCCTCGGCGTGAACCTGCGCGGCACCTTCCTGATGACGCAGGCGGTCGTCGAGCACATGTCCAAGCTCGGCTGGGGCCGGGTGGTCAACCTGTCGAGCATCGCGGCGGTCGGCAATGTCGGCCAGGCCAACTACTCGGCGGCCAAGGCCGGCATCGAGGGTCTCACCAAGACGCTGGCCATGGAACTCGGCCCGCTGAACATCACCGTGAACGCCGTGGCCCCCGGCTACGTGGCCACGGAGATGACCGCGGCGCTCGCGGCCCGCGCCGGCCGGACCGTCGCGGAACACCAGGCCCACGCCGCGGCCGGGATCCCGCTCGGCCGGGTCGGGCAGCCGGTGGACATCGCCAACGTCGTGACCTTCCTGGCGAGTGACCGCGCGTCCTTCGTGTCCGGCCAGATCATCCACGTCGCGGGCGGACCCGTCTGCTGAACCACTCACCCTGGCAGCTGTGCGCGGGTGCCCGGGGTTGGCACGATGGGTCGGTGAACACGGAGCCGTCCCTCTACGCCGTCAGCGACCTGCACGTCGGCTACGAGGAGAACCGGGCCTTCGTCGCCGACAAGCTGTATCCGGACAACCCTGGGGACTGGCTCGTGGTGGCCGGCGACATCGGCGAGTTCATGGCGGACATCGAGTGGACGCTGTCGCTGCTCGCCGGCCGCTACGCCCAGGTGGTGTGGGCGCCGGGGAACCACGAGTTGTGGACCCCGCCCGCCGACCCGCAGCAGCTGCGGGGCCAGCAGCGGTACGAGCACATGGTCGCCTTCTGCCGGCGCGCGGGCATCCTCACGCCGGAGGACCCGTACGCCACGTGGCACGGCCCCGGGGGTCCGGTCGTCATCGCTCCCCTGTTCGTGCTCTACGACTACTCGTTCCGCGCGCCGGGCACCCGGACCAAGGAGGAGTCTCTCGCCCGGGCCCATGAGGCCGGCATCGTGTGCAGCGACGAGTACCTGCTCGATCCGCAGCCGTTCGCCAGCGTCGACGCGTGGTGCGCGTACCGGCTGCGGTACACGGCGGCGCGGTTGCGGGAGCACCAGGACGGGGCCCGGCTGGTGCTGGTCAACCACTTCCCGCTGAGCCGCCGGCCCACCGAGGTCCTGCGGTATCCGGAGTTCGCCCAGTGGTGCGGCACCGAGTCCACCGCCGACTGGCACGTCCGGTTCCCGGTCGAGGTGGTCGTCTACGGCCACCTGCACATCCCGAGGACCACCTGGTACGACGGCGTACGGTGCGAGGAGGTCTCCTTCCGCTACCCCTCGGAGCGCCGCCGGTGGCCCCAGGAGCGCACGGTGCCGCGCCGGATCCTGCCCTACGGGAACTAGGCCCCCGGGGCGAAGTACCCGAGGTACAGGTCCATCTGGTTGCGGAGCATCGGCTCCCCCGGCAGAACGGGGCGACCCAACCCGGCCGCCTCCCGCAGCAGCCGCGTCTCGCGGGGCTTCATGACGATGTCGGCGACAAGGGCACCCGGTCGGGACTCCGCCGGGTCGAACGGCAGCGGATCGTCGGGCCCCATGCCCAGCGGCGTGGCGTTGACGACGATGTCGGCCGACTCCAGACCGGTACCCGTGAAGATCCTTCCGGGCCAGTGTGGACTCAGGCGCTCGGCGACCTCCTTGACTCTGGTGTCGTCCACGTCGCTCAGGGTCAGACGGTCGACGCCGGCCCCCAGCAGCGCCGGGGCGATCGCCGCGCCGGCGCCACCGGCCCCCACCAGGACCACGTGCCTACCCTCCGGCCGGTGACCTGCCTCGACGAGCCCGGCGACGAACCCCGCGCCGTCGAAGTTGTCGGCGTGCCAGGTGCCGTCGTCCAGCCGCCGCAGGGCGTTGGCACCCCCGGCGAGCTCGGCCGCGGCGCTGCGGACATCGGCGTACCGCAGCACGTTGACCTTGTGCGGCACCGTCACCAGCAGGCCCACCACGTTCGCGGTCGCCTGCAGGCCGCGCACGACGGTGCCGAGGTCATCGGGGCGGACGTGCGCGGGGATCACCACGATGTCGACGCCGCGTGCCGCGAACAGCCGGTTCAGCAGGGCCGGCGCCCGCACCTGCGCGACCGGATCGCCCAGCACCGCCACCAACCGGGTCTGCCCCGTGATCGTCGTCGCGTCCCGGGTCGGATCGGGCATGGGATCTCCTTCGGCTACGGGTGGCACGCTGCGCCGTGCCAGGTCAGTAGACTCCACGACCACTCCCGCCGAACACTGTCAGGCCGGGTAGTTGTCCGCGGCCCCGTGCGACGACGAGCATGACGACTGACGGCCGTCCGCGGTCGCGTGTCCCGCGACACTGTCAGGAGATCTCCCATGACCACCCTCCTTCTGCTCAACGGGCCGAATCTCGGAATCCTCGGACAACGCGAGCCGGAGATCTACGGCCACGACACCCTGGACGACATCGCGGGGTACGTCGCCGACGAGGTCGCCGGGGCCGGCTGGAAGGTCGTCTCGGTCCAGGACGAGTCCGAGGGCGAACTCGTCCGGGCGGTGCACGCGCACCGCTTCTCGACCATCGGCGCGATCGTCAACCCCGGCGCGCTGATGATCGCGGGCTGGAGCCTGCGCGACGCGCTCGCGGCCTACCCGCGGCCGTGGATCGAGGTACACCTCAGCAATGTCTGGGCCCGGGAGCAGTTCCGCCACGAGTCGGTCATCGCACCGCTCGCGAGCGGGGTCGTCGTCGGACTCGGCGCGCTCGGCTACCGCCTGGCCGCCCGGGCGCTGCTCCAGCTGTGCGACACCGACGCGGCGCGGGAGACCCGATGACGACGTCGGAGTCGCCGGCCCGGTCCACGACCTGGCTCCGCCGCTTCCGTCCGGCGGCCGACGCGGCCGTCTCCCTCGTGTGCCTGCCGCACGCCGGCGGATCGGCCAGCTTCTTCTTCCCCGTGTCGCGGGCGCTCGCCCCGGCGATCGACGTGCTGGCCGTCCAGTATCCCGGCCGGCAGGACCGCCGCCACGAGCCGAACATCGACAACCTGCCGGAACTCGCCGACCGGATCGTCGACGCGCTGACCCACATGGTCGATCGGCCCTTCGCGCTGTTCGGGCACAGTATGGGGGCGATGCTGGCGTACGAGATCGCGCTGCGCCTGGCCGCCGCCGGACTGCCAGCGCCCACGAGGGTCTTCCTGTCCGGGCGGCGGGCACCGTCGCGCCACCGGGACGACCGGGTCCACCTGATGTCGGACGGCGAGATCCTGGCCCAGATCCGTCGGCTGAACGGCACCGACCTGATGGCGCTGGACGACCCGGACATCCGCGACATGATCCTTCCCGTGGTACGCAACGACTACCGTGCCGTGGAGACCTACCGGCACGATCCGTCCCGCGTCCTGGACTGTCCCGTCACCGTGCTCACCGGCGACCGTGATCCGCTGGTGACCGTGGACGAGGCGCGCGCGTGGGAGGAGCACACCACCGGGCCCACGGATCTGCTGGTGCTGCCGGGTGGGCACTTCTACCTCGTGGAGCAGAGCGAACGGGTGCTGGACGTCATCCGGCGGCGGCTTTCCGCGTCCGGGGGGTCGGCGGCCTCGCCATCCTCCGCCACCGGTGGCCGGCTCTGACCTCCGACGCATCCTGGGCCCCCTGGTAGCCGCCGAGCTGATGCACAGCGGTGGTCCGGCCTACCGCGCTCATCGCAGCCGATCCGCCGCTCCGGTCTCCAGAAGCGCTCAGAGCCCTCGACGGCGACGGCCTTGTCGGCGACTCAGCCCCTGATCTCCTGATGCGCTCGGAGCCCTGGGCTCGGCCGAGAACGGCTTCCCGCACCTGATCCACATCGTCGCGGCTCTGATCCGTGGCAATGGCCACAGCCCGACAGGCGGCAGCCAGGGCCAGGCCCCTGGAGCCCGGCGGCAGCAGCCCTGCCCGGGGCCGGCGCGAAGTCCGTTGGGGGCGCCGAGCCGGCACTCCAACCGTCCGGTCCCACAGGTCCTCCGGTGCGCGCCGGGTCACCGTGGTCGCGCGGCGCGCCGCCCCCGCGAACACCCTCGGACTACCCACGGTGACCAGAGCGCCGTCATGGAGCCGGCGAACAACGGCACCGTCGTGCGCACTCGACAACCGTCCTGATGAGACTGATGCCTGCCCGCGCGCGACCCGGAGCCTCCTATATCGACAAACCCGTTCCGCAGTCAATCCCCTACCCGGCTGGCATCCCGACAGTGACGCGCCAACGCCTGTCTGTCGACACGCCCCGCGAGGACTGCCGACGTGCTGTCGAGTGCCCGACAATCACCATGCGGCCGTCAGCGCCGGTGTGCGCGCGCAACACCCGCCGCCCGCGGGCGGCTCGCCCCGGAAGCCGGCTGGCTGAGCAGGCCATTTTGCCCTCGAACGCGCCCACGCTCACGCAAAGTTGAATCTCCCATCACAGGATTGACACCAATAAATCGCCCTGTCAACATGGGTGATGCTTGCCCGTTGGTGATCTTTGGTAGCTTTGCCTCTTGAACCCGCACGTCCAGTGAAGAGAACTATCTAGTCGGCACTCTGCGTCAAGTAGTTGACAAATTCAACATACTGTCACACGGGGGTTTGATCTTGATCGACCGACGACGTGAGCAGATTATCGGTGATGAAACCCGTGCATATATGTCATCAAACTGCATAACCACAGGAATTCTTACACAGGCTCGTGCGAGCTGGCGGTCCGGAGATCTCGGGGCAGGGATTTCGTACGCGAAGGCCGCGGCCCTCGCGAACTGCGATAGGTGCCAGGAACCCTGCGCGCTCTACGCCCGACTGCAACAGGCGCTGTTCTTCGCCCTGATCCGGCGCATTGACGAGGCGCGGCAGATCCTCGATGAGGTGACGGCCAACCCGGCAATTCGCGACGATCCGAAGTTCACAGCTATTACGACGCTGGTGGAAGCGAAGATCACGCTGGTAAATGGCGATCTCGTCGACGCGGCGGCGCAATCGGAAATCGGCCTGCAACTCGCGAACGAGGTCGGCCTGACGGCGTGGACGCCACTGGGCAACCTCATCCTGGCGACGACGGCACTGCGGCGCGGTGAACTATCGACCAGTATCTACTATGCCAATCGACTCAAAGAGGACGCGGTATTCGGGCGCGAAATGCTGTCCGCCGGCCAATCCGCGTGGATCGTCATTCAGGTCACCGAGGCGGAGAAGGGTCGCGAGCACGCCGCGATGCTCGCCCGGGAGCTGCTCGAGTCGGAGGCGACCACCCGTTCGCTCCTCACCGACGAGCCTTCGGCCATTCCGTGGCTCGTGCGGCTCATGATCAGCCATCGTCGACCGGACCTGGCCAGGTACGGGGTCCGTCTCTCCGAGAGGCTCGCCGCCGAGAATCCCGATGTCCCCGAGATAGCCGCCGCGGCACTGCACGGGGCGGGGCTGTTGGAGGAGGACATCGACATGCTCCGCAGGGCCGCCGACATGCACACCGACCCCTGGGGGCGCGCGCTGGCGGTCGAGGACATCGGCATGCTCCTGGCCGAGGGGCGCGAGGGCTGCCCCGAGGCGGTGGAGAATCTCGAGTTGGCGATGCGCTCGTATGCTGAGATGGGTTCGCTCCGCGATTCCTCCCGCGTCCGCAGTGGCCTGCGGTGCATCAACGCCAATCCGCAGTCGCAGGCCAGATTCTGGCCGTCCAGCGGCATTCCGGGCCTGACCGACACTGAGTACGCGGTGGCGAAGCTGGTCTCGAACGGCCTCACCAACGGGCAGGCCGCGAATCAGATGTTCCTGTCCCGGCACACCGTGGCGTTCCATCTTCGCAAGATCTTCCAGAAGATCGGCGTCAAGTCGCGGCTCGAGCTGGCGGTCATGTGGAACGAGCTGGCCGCGGACGCCGGTAACGTCCGTGCGCGGAGCGGGGTCGGCGAGTCCGGCGCACCGTCCACTCGAGACGATGACCTGTCGAAGCTGATTCCCCGGCAGCTCCGCGCGGGGTGAGGTCGCAGGACGACCTGTCGACGTCGCCCCGGGGCCCGGTGCCGGGCACCCCGGGGCCGATCCCGGAGAGTCAGCCGGACGTCTCGAGGCCCCTGCCGGAAAGTCACCCGGGCCGCCCGGGGCCGATGCCGGAGAGTCGGCATGACATCCCGGGCCCCTGCCGGAGAGTCAGCCGGATGTCAGCTCCGCCAGCGGCTGACGGGGCATCCGGTCCAGGACCCGCACCACGATCTCCTCGGGCACATCGCGGACCAGCTCCGCGCCGTCGGGGCCGTCCAGGGTGAACGCCAGGCCGGCGAGGGCCTTCTTGTCCTGCCGCATGCTCCTGACGAGGTCGGCGACCTCGATGCCCGTGGGCACGGCGGTGGGCAGACCGTAGTGCTCCACGACCTCCCGGTGCTCCGCCACCCGCCGCTCGTCGATGCGGCCCAGCGCGCCGGCGAGGTGGCCGGCGAAGACCGTTCCGATGGCGACCGCCTCACCGTGGCGCAGGGCGAAGCCGGTGGCCGTCTCGAGCGCGTGTCCGAGCGTGTGCCCGTAGTTGAGCACGTGCCGGAGTCCCGCGTCGCGTTCGTCCGCCGCGACCACGCTGGCCTTCAGCGCGACGCTGGCCGTGATCTGCTCGAGCAGCGGCAGGCCGCGCAGGTCACCGGCCCCGATGAAGTGGCACCGGGCGATCTCGCCGAGCCCGCTGCGCATCTCGCGGCCGGGCAGGGTCGACAGGTAGTCGGTGTCGCACAGCACGGCACTGGGCTGCCAGTACGCGCCGATCAGGTTCTTGCCCGTCGGCAGGTTGACCGCGGTCTTGCCGCCGACGCTCGCGTCCACCTGGGCGAGCAGCGACGTCGGCAGGTGCACCACGGCGACGCCGCGGTGGTAGAGCGCCGCCGCGAGGCCGACGACGTCCGTGGTGGTGCCGCCGCCGCAGGAGACGACCGCGTCCCGCCGGGTCAGCCCGAAGCGCGCGAACTCACGGCACAGCGCCTCCACGGTGCCCAGGGTCTTGGCCGCCTCACCGTCCTGGGCCGGCACGAACGACGTCTCGACGCCGGTGTCCGGCACCCATTCCCGGGGACGGGCGGAGACGACGACCGTGCGGCTCGCCCCCAGCCCCTCGATGACGGAGGCCAGCGACGAGCGCACGCCGGCCCCGATCACCACCTCGTAGGAACGGTCCCCCAGACTCACCGGAACTCGTCGCCGCACCAGTCCACCATCCATGTGACACCGTCCTGCCGGTCAGCTCAGGGTTCCGAGCGCGCGTTCGATCAGGCTGTTGACGTCCAACGCGTCGATGAGCTCGTCGTCGACGGCGTCGGGCGGCGGGGCGCCACCGTCCCCGCCGGCCGTCGCGTCGGGGTCCGGGTCCTCGTCGGCCAGGCTGAGGAGCGCCTCCAGGACGCCGGCCGCCTTGAACCGCTCGAACGGCACCCCGGCCAGTACCCGTCGAATGTCGTCCTCGCGGGCTTCCAGCTCGTCGGAGGCGCCGAGCAGTTCCGACCGCAGGTGCACGACCAGCGCCTGCGGGGTCGGGTAGTCGAAGACCAGGGTGGCCGGCAGCCGCAGTCCGGTGGCGGCGATCAGGCTGTTGCGGAAGTTGACCGCGGCCAGGGAGTCGAACCCGACCTCCTGGAACGCCTGGGCCGGGCCGATCCCGTCGGCGCCGCCGTGCCCGAGGACCACGGAAGCCTGGCTCCGCACCAGCCGGAGCAGGATCCGATCCTGTTCGGCCTCCGCCACGGCACGCAGCGAACTCACGAGTGAGGACGCGGTGTCCCCGGAGTCGCCGGACGGCTGGGCCGCCTCGATCGCCGCCGCCGCCTCGGGCAGGTCGGCGAACAGCGGGCTGTCGCGGACCGAGGTGAACGGCACGATGAACGCGTTCCAGTCCATGTCGGCGACGACCACCGACTTCGCGTCGCCCCGCGCCGCCTGCGCCAGCACGGCCAGCGCCGTCTCGGGGGTCATGGGGATGACACCGCGTCGCCGCAGTTGGGCCAGCGTCGCCTCGTCCATGCCCACGCCGGCCTCGGTCAGCGCACCCCACGCGAGTGACATCGCGGGGACGCCGCGGGTGCGGAGCCCGTCGACCACGGCGTCCAGGACGGCGTTCGCCGCCCCGGAGGTCGCCTGCCCGCCGCCGCCCCAGATTCCGGCGATCGAGGAGAACACGACGAACGCGTCGAGCGGCACGTCGGCCAGCACGTCGCCCAGCCAGACGGCGGTGTCCACCTTGGCGCGGAAGACGTCGGCGACGTCCGCCCCGCCGGTGTCGTCGAGGGCGCTCGTCTGGGACATGTCGGCGGCGTGCACGACCGCGGTCACCGGCTGGTCCGGGGTCCGGGTGAGGAGCCCGGCCAACGTGTCCCGGTCGGAGTCCTCGCACGACGCGACGACCGTGTCCAGGCCCAGCTCCGCCAGCCCGTCCCGCAGGGCGCCGACGCTCCCGTCGGGGGTGCGGGCGCTGGTGGTGACCACCAGTCGCTCGGCCCCGGATTGCGCGAGCCACAGCGAGACGTGCCGCCCGAGCCCCTCGGCTCCGCCGGTCACCACGACCGTGTCCCGCGGCTGCCAGTGGCGGTCGCCGACCGTTTCGGCGGCCGGGGATCCGCGCCGCAGGCGCCTGACGTAGACCCCGGAGCGCCGGATCGCCAGTTGGTCCTCACCCGACGCCCCGTTCAGGACGCCGAGCAGGTGCCCGACGGCCCGGCCGTCGGACTCGGCGGGCATGTCGATCAGCCCGCCCCAACGGTCGAGCCGCTCGAGCGCCGCCGCCCGGCCCAGGCCCCACAGCGCGGCCTGCGCCGGCGCGGACAAGGAGTCGCGGATGCCGACGTTCACCGCACCGCGGGTCAGGCACCACAGCGGCGCGGTGGCCCCCGCCGTGCCGAGCGCCTGGATCAGGGTGAGGGTGGACACCGTCAGCGCCGTCGGGTCCTGCGCGCCGTCGTCGAGCGCGAGCAGGGACAACACCCCCGACACGTCGTGCGCGGCGAGCAGCGGAGTGAGCAGATCAACGAGATCAGACCGGGTCGTGTCCGCTGCGACCTCGAGCGACACCAGGTCCAGGCCCTTGCTCCGCAGGGTCTCCAGGAGGGTACCGTCGCCGCCGGGCCCGACCACGAGCCACCTGCCGGCGGGTACGCCCAGAGCCTCACGCTGGAGCGGAACCCAGTCGACGGCGTACCGCAACCTCTCCGCGGTCGACCGGCTCTGGCTGGCCCTCCGCCAGTCGACGAGGGCCGGCAGGACGGTGCTGAGGGCCTCGCTCTGGCCGGCGGACAGCCGCAGCAACCCGGCGAGGCCGTCGGAGTCCGCCCCGTCGACCGCGGTCCAGAAACCGGCGTCGGCGCTGGTGACCGTCTGATCGGCGTCGGTGGTGGCCTCCCGCAGCCAGTAGTGCTGGTGCTCGAAGGCGTAGGTGGGCAGGTCGGCCGCGGGAGCCACGGGCAGGGTCGACGTCCAGTCGACCGGGACGCCGCTGACGAACAGCCGCGCGGCCGAGGACAGGAAGCACGCGGAGCCGTCGACATCGCGGCGCAGGGTGCCGCCGACGACCGGCCGGACGCCGCCCTGCGGCCGCTGGACGTCATCGACGATGTCCGTCATCGGCTGCACCAGGACCGGATGCGCGCTGACCTCCAGGAACACCCCGAAGCCCTGCGTCAACAGGTCCGCGACCGCCGGACCGAAGCCGACCGGTCGGCGCAGGTTCCGGTACCAGTACCCGCTGTCGAGGGGTTCTGCGCCGTCGAGCCAGCCACCGGTCACCGTCGAGTAGAAGGGAACGCTCGGCGTCCCGGCGTCGATCGCGGCCAGCGCCTGGGCCAGCGCGTCCTCGATGTCCTCGACGTGACGGGTGTGGGAGGCGTAGTCGACGGGCACCAGCCGGGCCCGGACCCCGTCGCCGGCCAGCGACTCGAGAGCCTCGGTCAGCGCCTCCTGGTCGCCGGCGATCACGACGGCGGCCGGCCCGTTCACCACGGCCACCTCGAGTCGGCCGTCCCAGGCCGCGAGCCGGTCGCGCACCTCGTCCACGCCGAGCATCACCGACGCCATGCCGCCCCGGCCCGACAGGGTGGCAGCGATCGCCTGGCTGCGTACCGCGACGATGCGGGCCGCGTCCGCCAAGGACAGCGCCCCGGCGACGCACGCCGCAGCGATCTCGCCCTGGGAGTGTCCCAGCACCGCGTCGGGCACGACGCCCGTCGACTCCCAGAGCGCTGCGAGTGCGACCATCATGGCGAAGCTCGCCGGCTGGACGACGTCCACCCGCTCGAGCGTCCCTTCGTCCACCTCGCCGCGCAGGACGTCGACCAACGACCAGTCCACCCAGGGCTCGAACGCCCGCGCGCACTCCTCGATCCGGTCCCGGAACACCCGGGAGGTCTCCAGCAGCGCCCGCCCCATGCCGGCCCATTGCGAACCCTGGCCGGGGAAGACGAACACGAGCCGGCCCGGCGCACCGGATCCGACCACCGTTCCCGTGGTCAGGTTGGGTGCCAGCTCACCGCGGGCGAGCGCGGCCAGACCTTCCAGCGCCTCCTCGCGCGTTCCGGCCAGGACGACGGCCCGCTCCGACAGGGTCGCCCGGTTCCGGGCCAGCGCCGACGCCGTCGCAGGCAGGGCCGACCCTGCTCCGCCCTCCAGGAAGCCGGTCAGCCGGGTGGCCTGCGCGGCCAGCGACCGGGCGGTCCTGGCGGAGACCACCAACGGCACGACGCCCGACGGTGGCGGGGTCCCGGTGGAGCCCGGGACCTGTTCGCGCGGGGCCTCCTCGAGGATCAGGTGCGCGTTGGTGCCGCTGGCTCCGAAGGCGGAGACCGCGGCCCGGCGCGGGCGGCCGGTCTGCGGCCACTCCCGAGCCTCGGTCAACAGCCGGACGGCGCCGGAGGACCAGTCGACCTGCGCCGTGGGCTCCCCGACGTGCATCGTCGCGGGCAGGACGCCGTGCCGCAGCGCCTCGACCATCTTGATCACACCGGCCACGCCCGCGGCGGCCTGGGTGTGCCCGATGTTCGACTTCAACGACCCGAGCCACAGCGGCAGCTGCGGATCCCGGCCCCGCCCGTACGTCGCGAGCAGCGCCTGGGCCTCGATCGGGTCGCCCAGCATCGTCCCGGTCCCGTGCGCCTCCACGACGTCGATGTCCGCCGGGCCCAGGTCGGCCGATGCGAGGGCCCGCCGGATCACCCGTTGCTGCGACGGGCCGTTCGGCGCGGTCAGGCCGTTGGACGCGCCGTCCTGGTTGACGGCGGACCCGCGGACCACGGCCAGCACCCGGTGGCCACGCTCCACAGCCACCGAGAGCCGCTCCAGGACCACGACGCCGACGCCCTCGGACCAGCCGGTGCCGTCCGCGTCCGACGAGAAGGCCTTGCACCGGCCGTCGGCGGACAGCCCGCGCTGGCGGGAGAACTCGAGGAACGCGTCCGGGCTGGACATCACCGTGGCACCGCCGGCCAGGGCCATCGTGCACTCGCCCCGCCGCAGCGCCTGGGCGGCCAGGTGGATCGCGACCAGCGACGAGGAGCACGCGGTGTCGACGGTCACCGCCGGCCCCTCGAATCCGAACACGTACGAGATCCGGCCCGACGCGACGCTCGGCGAGGTGCCGGTCATGACGTACCCCTGGACCTCCTCGGGGATCCGGTGCAGCCGGGTCGCGTAGTCGTGGTGCACGATCCCGGTGAACACGCCGACCTCCTGGCCCTGGGCGGACAGCGGGTCGATGCCGGCGCGTTCCAGGGCCTCCCAGGAGGCCTCCAGGAGCAGGCGTTGCTGCGGGTCCATCGCCAGCGCCTCGCGCGGGGAGATCCCGAACAGCCCGGCGTCGAACTGCGCGGCGTCGTAGAGGAAGCCCCCCGAGCGGGTGTAACTGGTCCCGGCGTGCGCGGGATCCGGGTGGTAGAGCCGGTCGACGTCCCAGCCCCGGTCGGTCGGGAAGTCGGAGATCGCGTCGCGGCCCTCGGCGACGAGCCGCCACAGCTCCTCGGGGCTCTCCACGCCCCCGGGCAGCCGGACGCTCATCCCGATGATCGCGACGGGCTCGTCGAGGTCCACCGCCCGCGCCGGAACCGGGCCGGTCGGGGCCGCAGACCCACCGGAGAGCTCCGCCACCAGGTACGCCGCCAGGGCCCTCGGTGTCGGGTAGTCGAAGACCGACGTCGCGGGCAGGTCGACACCCGTGAGGTCGCGCAGCCGGTTGCGGAGCCGGACCCCGCCGAGCGAGTCGAACCCGAGGCCCTTGAACGACTGGTCGTCGTCGAACTCGTCGAGTTCGCCCTCCCGGTAGCCCAGGACGATCGCCGCGGACTCCCGGATCAGGTCGAGGACGACGCGCACGCGGTCGCCCCGCGAGCGGTCCGCCAACCGGGGTTCCCTCTCGTCGGCGTCCTCGACCGTCGGACCCGGCACGGAGGTGGCGACCTCGGCCACCGTGCGCGTCTCGTCGACCCAGAACCGCCGGCTCTGGAAGGCGTAGGTGGGCAGCTGCGTCGCGAGGACCGCCGCGGACCCGGCCGGCCGGTCGAGGACCGCCGGCCAGTCCAGCGCCACGCCGCGGACGTGCAGTTCCCCCAGTGCGGCGACGACGTCGGCGGCTTCCCGGCCATCCTTGCGGAGCGTGGCGACGCACGCGGACGCGTCCACGGTCTCCGCGGCCATCGCGGTCAGGACGCCGCCCGGCCCCAGCTCCAGGAACGTCGAGACCCCGTGATCGCGCAGCGTGCCGACGGCGTCCCCGAACCGCACCGCCGCCCGGACCTGCCCGACCCAGTAGTCGGCGGTCGCCCACCGCTGCTCGGTGTCCAGCCGACCGGTGACGGCGGACACCGCCGGCACCACACCCGACCGGTACGTCAACGACTCGGCGACCGCGCGGAACTCCGCGAGCATGGGCCGCACCAGCGGCGAGTGGAAGGCGTGGCTCACCGGCAGCCTGCGGGTCTTGCGGCCGAGCTGGGCGAGATCCTGCATCACCCACCGCACGGCGGCCTCGTCACCGGAGAGCACCAGCGACCGGGCGCTGTTCACCGCCGCGACGTCGATGACGCCCGGCGCGTCCGCCAACAGCGGCGTGACCTCGGCCTCGGTCGCCTGGACCGCGACCATCGCCCCGCCGGTCGGCAACGCCTGCATCAGCCGGGCCCGCACGGCGACCAGTTCCCCGGCCTCGTCCAGACCGAGCACCCCGCTGACGTGCGCGGCCGTGAGCTCGCCGAGGGAGTGTCCCGCGACGAAGTCCGGGCGCACCCCCCACGAGGCGTAGAGGCGGTACAGCGCCGTCTCCAGGGCGAACAGGCCGGCCTGCGTGTACATGGTCTGGTCGATCAGCTGGCTGACGTCCGATCCCGCCGCGGCGAAGACGACGTCGGACAACCGCTCCACGGCGTGACCCGCCCAGTGCTTCTCCACGGCACCACACGCCTCGGAGAACGCCTCGGCGAAGACCGGGAACGTCGCCGCCAGCTCACGACCCATACCGGCCCACTGGCTGCCCTGCCCGGTGAAGAGGAAGGCCAGCTTGCCGTCGACCGGTGCGCCGCCGACGGCGGGAACCGAGCCGCCCTCCAGTGCCCGGAGATCGGCGACGAGCCGCTCGCGGTGCCGGACGACGAGGACCGCTCGCCGGTCCAGGTGCGCCCGGGCGGTGGCGAGCGCGAGGGCGGCGTCGGCGACGGCCACCTCCGGGCGGGACTCCAGGAAGCCCGCGAGCCGGCCGGCCTGGGCGCGCAACGCCGCTGGGGTGCGGCCGGACAGCGGGACCGGTACCCAGGCATCGTGGTGGGACGACTCCGACGCGGCGAGGTCCGAGTCGACCTGGTGTGGCTCGGTCTGGCTCGCCTCGACGTGATTCAACTCGGCGTGGTTCGGCTCGACCTGGATCGGCTCGGTCCGGTGTGGTTCCGCCTGGTCGGCGGCCTGTTCGATGATCACGTGGGCGTTCGTGCCGCCGATGCCGAACGAGGACACCCCCGCCCGGCGCGGACGCCCGTCGCGCGGCCAGTCCCGGGCCTCGGTGAGCAGCTGGACCGCGCCCGCCGACCAGTCCACGTGGGTCGAGGGCGCATCGACGTGCAGCGTCCTGGGCAGGACGCCGTGCCGCATCGCCAGCACCATCTTGATCACCCCGGCCACGCCGGCCGCCGCCTGGGTGTGACCGATGTTCGACTTCACCGACCCGAGCCAGAGCGGGCGGTCGGCCGGGCGGTCCCTGCCGTAGGCCTCCAGCAGCGCGTGCGCCTCGATCGGGTCGCCGAGCGTGGTACCGGTGCCGTGCCCCTCCACGGCGTCGACCTCGTCGGGGCGCAGACCGGCGGCGGTGAGCGCCCGGCGGATCACGCGTTGCTGCGCCGGACCGTTCGGAGCCGTCAGGCCGTTGGACGCGCCGTCCTGGTTCACGGCCGTGCCCCGCAGCACCGCCAACACGTGGTGCCCGCGCTCGCGGGCCTGGGACAGCGGCTCGACCAGCAGCAGCCCGACCCCCTCCGACCAGCCGGTGCCGTCCGCGGCGTCGGCGAAGGCCTTGCACCGACCGTCCGGCGCCAGCCCGCGCTGCCGGGAGAACTCGACGAAGGTCTCCACGGTGCCCATCACCATCACGCCACCGGCGAGCGCCATCGAGCACTCGCCGTTGCGCACGGACTGCGCGGCCAGGTGCAGGGCGACCAGCGAGGAGGAGCATGCGGTGTCGACGGTGATCGCCGGGCCCTCGAGGCCCAGGTGGTAGGCCACCCGCCCCGAGATGACGCTGCCGGAGCCGCCGGTCAGCCGGAAACCCTCGACGTCGGACGCGTAGTGGGTGCGCACGGTCCAGTCGTGGCTGTTGACCCCCACGAACACGCCGACGTCCTGGCCGGACAGGCCGGAGGGGTCGATGCCGGCCCGCTCGAACAGCTCCCAGGAGGTCTCCATCAGCAGGCGCTGCTGGGGGTCCATCGCCAACGCCTCGTGCGGCGAGATGCCGAAGAACGCGGCGTCGAACCCGGCGGCGTCGTCGAGGAACGCACCGTGCCGGACATAGGTGGTACCCGGATGGTCCGGGTCGGGATCGAACAGCCGCTCGATGTCCCAGCCGCGGTCCGCGGGGAACTCGGTGACCGCGTCGATCTCCCCGCTGAGTACCCGCCACAGGTCCTCGGGGCTGCGCACCCCGCCGGGGAACCGGCAGGCCATCGAGACGATGGCGATCGGCTCGTCGACCGCAGACCCGGTCCGCCCGGTCGCCGGCCGACCCGCCGCCTCGCCGAGGATCTTGGTCCGCAGGTGACCGGCGAGCGCCTTGGGCCGCGGGTAGTCGAAGATCATCGCCGGGGACAGCGTCAGGCCGGTCGCCGAGGCGAGCCGGTTGCGCAGTTCGAGCGCGGTGAGCGAGTCGAAGCCCGATTCCTTGAACGTCCGGTCGACCCGGACGGCGTCGATGTTCGCGTGGCCGAGGACGAGGGCGCACTGCCGGCGCACCAGGTCGAGCAGGGCGTCGAGCTGCTGTTCCGCCGTCGGCAACGCCCGGATCCGCTCGGCCAGCGACGTCCCGGTCCGGGCGGCGGCCCTGGCGACCGGTCGCCTGGCGGGGACGAGGCCGCGGAGTACCGGCGGCATCCGGGTGTCGTCGGCGGCACGCAGCGCCGTCAGGTCGAATCCCGCGGCCACCAGCGCGGCGTCGGTGTCGCCCCGGAGCGCCCGGTCCAGCAACGCCATCCCGTCCTCGTTGGACAGTCCGACCATGCCGATGCCCTGGTTTCGCCGCAGGTCGGCCTGGCCCAGGTGGCGGGTGAGGCCACTGGCCTGCTCCCAGTAGCCCCAGGCGAGGGACACGGCCGGCAGGCCGGCGCGCCGGCGTTCCCCAGCCAGCGCGTCCACCGCGGCGTTGGCGGCGGCGTAGTTGCCCTGGCCCGGATTGCCGAGCACGCCGGCGGCCGAGGAATACATCACGAACGCCGCGAGGTCGAGGTCGCGGGTCAGGTCGTGCAGGTGCCGGGCCGCGTCCAGCTTCGGGCGGAACACCGTGCCGAACCGTTCCGCGCTCAGTGCCGTGACGACGGCGTCGTCGAGTACCCCGGCGGTGTGCACGACGGCCGTCAGCGGTCGCTCCGCCGGCACCGCCTCCAGCAGGGCCGCCAGCTGGACCCGGTCCGCCACGTCGACGGCGGCGAGCTGGACGTTCGCGCCGAGCGCGACCAGGTCGTCGCGCAGCTCGGCGGCACCCTCGGCTGCGGGGCCACTGCGGCTGGCCAGGATCAGGTTCCGGACCCCGTGCTCGATGACGAGGTGCCGGGCGGTCACGGCCGCGAGGGTTCCGGTGCCGCCGGTGATCAGAACCGTGCCTTCGGGATCGAGCGGCCTGGCTCCGGCGGGTGTCGCGGCCGGGGCGAGCGGGCGGGCTCCGGGCGAAGTCACGGCCTGGTCGAGCGGCCCGGCTTCAGGGGATGTCGCGGCCGGGCTGATTGGTCGAGCCACGGCGGGTGTCGCGACCGGGGCAAGGCGGGCGAGCCGGGGGACCGACGCCCGGCCATCCCGCAGCCGCAGCTGCGGTTCGCCGGTCAGCGCCGCCGCCATCACCGTCCCGGCCGCCCTGGAAGCGGCGTCGGTCGCCACGAGGACGAGCCGACCGGGATGTTCCGACTGTGCCGAACGCACCAGCCCCCACACGGCGGCCGCGGCGATCTCCTCGCCCTCCGGCGTGACGACCACCAGTCGGGCGTCGTCCCGGGCCGGCCGGGCGACGAACGCCTGCAGCACGCCGAGCACCGTCGTGACCACGGCACACGGGTCGCCCGCCGCGGTGTCGACCTCGTGGACCAGCAGGTCGGCCGTCGCGGCGGCGACGTCGTCGACACCGGTGACGTACTGTGCGGCCGGGCGGGCCGCGGAGCCGGGCGGCATCGGGTGGTCGACCCAGTCGACGCGGAACAGCCCGGCCGGGGAGCCTGCGACGGTGACCGGGGCCAGCTCCACGGGCTCGGCCACGACCTTGTCCACCACCATGACCGGCTGCCCGGTCGGACCGGCCAGCTCGAGGCGGAACGCCCGCTGGCCGTCGGCCGTCGACCGGACGTCCACAGCGGACGCACCCGAGGCCAGCAGCTGGACGCCCCGCCAACTCCTGGCGCGCAGGCCCGGGGAGAGCGCCGTGCGGACCGCGGCGTCGAGCAGTACCGGATGGATCCCGTATCTGTGCGCGTCCGGCAGCGCCGCGTCGTCGAGAGCGACCTCGACCGAAGCGTCGGTCTTCGACGCCCCCGGCATGGCGGCGGCCCTGGCCAGAGTGCCGGTGGCGTGACGCGTCCACTCCTCGTGGGCCGCTTCGGTGCGGGAATAGACGTCGATCTGCCGCCGCCCCGAGGGGTCCGGCCCGCCGACCACGATCCGGACGTCGCGGCCGCCCTGCCGGGGCACCGTGACCTGCCGGTCGATGGTCAGCTCGTCGACGACCGGTGCGTCGACCTCGTCACCCACCCGCAGTGCCAGCTCCACCAGGGCCGCCTCGGGCACCGGGATGGTGTCGCCGGCCGGGGCGTCGGCGGAGAGCCACGGGAGCCCCGCCACCGACCACCGGGCGGTGGCCACGAGGCCGCCGGACTCTGGCAGTCCCACGAGCGCGCCGAGCAGCGGGTGTCCGGTCTCCGCCAGGCCCAGCCGCGACGCGTCGGCGACGGGCTCCGGGCGCAGCCAGAAGCGCTGCCGCTCGAAGGGGTACGTCGGCAGCTCGACCCACCCGCCACTGTCGACGGTCGGGAGCATGCCGCGCCAGTCCACGGCCACGCCCCGGACGAACAGCTCGGCCATGGACAGCGCCAGGCGACGGAGGCCGCCGTCGTTGCGCCGCAGCGAACCGGCCACGACAGCGTTCTCCCGCGCCTCGTCGACCGTCGCCGCGACCGGTTGGACGAGTACCGGATGGGCGCTGATCTCGACGAACGCTGTGAAGCCCTGGCTCAGGAGGCGGGCGATGGTGGGACCGAAGCGGACGGGTTCGCGCAGGTTGCGGTACCAGTAGTCGCCGTCCAGCACCCCGGCGTCCTCGACCCGGCTCAGGGTGACGGTCGAATGGAACGGCACGGTCGGCGCCCCGGGCAGCAGACCCTCCAGCGCCACGGCCAGGCTCTCCCGGATGATCTCCACCTGGCTGCTGTGCGACGCGTAGTCGACCGCCACCCGCCGGACCTCGACGCCCCGCTCGGTCAGCGCGTTCAGCGCCTCCTCCAGGGCCTCCGTCTCACCGGACAGGACCACCGAGGACGGGCCGTTGACCGCGGCGACCTGCACCCGACCGGCCCACTTCTCCACCAGGGCCTCGGCGTCGGAGGCCTCGAGAGGGGCCGAGGCCATGCCGCCTCGACCCGACAGCGTCGCGGCGATCGCCTGGCTGCGCACCGCGACGACCCGCATGGCGTCCGCCAGCGAGAGGGCTCCGGCCACGTACGCCGCGGCGATCTCCCCTTGCGAGTGGCCGACGACCGCGTCGGGTCGCACCCCCGCGGCCGCCCACACCGCCGCGAGGCCCACCATCATCGTGAAACTGGCGACCTGGACGACGTCGACGCGCTCCAGCAGCTCGACGTCGGCCTCGCCGCGGAGGACGTCGAGCAGCGACCAGTCGACCCACCGTTCGGCGTGCCGGGCGCACTCGCCGACCAGTTCGGCGAACACCGGCGACGTGTCGAGCAGTTCGCGCCCCATCCCGATCCACTGTGATCCCTGGCCGGGGAAGACGAGGACGACACCCGAGGATCCGTCCGAGGCGGCGACGCCGCCCCGCACCACGAGAGGGTTGGGCTCGTCCGACGCCAGGGCCCGCAGGCCGGCCAGCGCCTCGTCGCGCGAGCTGGCGAGCACCACCGCGCGCTCGTTCATGACCGTCCGCCGGTCGATCAGGGCCCTGGCGACGTCAGTCCACTCGTCGGCGGTCTCGACGACGTCGGCCAGCCGTCGGGCCTGCCGGCGCAGCGCCTCCGCACCGCGGGCGGACACGACGAGCGGCACGACCGGTGGCGACGCCACGGGTACAGCCGAAGGGATCGGGCCGGCAGGCAGAACGGAAGACGGCTGCGGTGCCTCCTCCAGGATCACGTGCGCGTTCGTCCCGCTCAGACCGAAGCTGGAGACCCCGGCACGCCGCGGCCGACCGCTGTCCGGCCACGACCTGCTCTCGGTCAGCAGCGCCACCGCACCGGTCGACCAGTCGACCCGCGAGGTCGGCTCGTCCACGTTGAGCGTGGCCGGCAGGACGGCGTGCCGCAGCGCCTCGATCATCTTGATCACGCCGACGACGCCGGCCGCGGCCTGGGTGTGGCCGACGTTCGACTTCAGCGAACCGAGCCACAGCGGCTCTTCCCTGCCCTGGCCGTACGTGGCCAGCAGCGCCTCGGCCTCGATCGGGTCGCCCAGCACGGTCCCCGTCCCGTGTCCCTCGACCGCGTCGATGTCCGCCGGACCCAGCCCCGCCGAGCGCAGTGCCTGCCGGATGACCCGCTGCTGCGCCTGGCCGCTGGGGGCGGTGAGGCCGTTGGAGGCGCCGTCCTGGTTCACCGCGGAGCCGCGCAGGACGGCCAGGATCCGGTGCCCGTGCCGCCGGGCGTCGCGCAGGCGTTCGAGAACCAGCACGCCGGCGCCCTCGGCCCAGCCGGTGCCGTCGGCGGCGGAGGCGAAGGACTTGCACCGGCCGTCGCCGGCCAGTGCCCGCTGCCGGGAGAACTCGACGAACGTCCGGGGCGTGGCCATCACCGTGGCACCGCCGGCCAACGCCAGCGAGCACTCGCCGTGCCGCAGGGCCTGGGCGGCCAGGTGCAGGGCGACCAGCGACGAGGAGCAGGCCGTGTCCACGGTGATCGCCGGCCCCTGGAAACCGAACACGTAGGAGACCCGGCCGGACGCGACGCTGGAGGCGGTACCCGTCGTCACGAAGGCCTCCAGCTCCTCCGGCACCGCGCCGGCGGTGCCGTATCCCTGGTCCATCACGCCGGAGAAGACGCCGACGTCGGTGCCCTTCAACCGGGACGCGTCGATCCCGGCGTGCTCCAGCGCCTCCCACGAGGTCTCCAGCAGCAGCCGCTGCTGGGGGTCCATGGCCAGCGCCTCGCGGGGGGAGATGCCGAAGAAGTCCGCGTCGAACTCCGCGGCGCCCTCGAGGAACCCGCCCCGGTCGACGTACGAGGTACCGGCCCGGTCGGCGTCGGCGTCGAAGAGCCGCCCCAGGTCCCAGCCACGGTCGGCCGGGAACGGCACCGAAGCGTCGCGCCCCTCGCTGACCAGGCGCCACAGGTCGTCCGGCCCGGCGATCCCGCCCGGCAGCCGGCAGGCCATCCCGACGATCGCCACCAGTTCATCCGGATCGGACACCGTGTCAGCCTCCGTCGCCAGCGGCGCGTCCCCGAGGAGCACGGCATGCAGGTGCGCGGCCAACCCGCGCGGCGTCGGGTGGTCGAAAGCCACTCCCGTCGGCAGTTTCAGGCCCGTCTCCACCAGTAGCCGTCTGCGCAGTTCGACGATCGCGACGGAGGTGAGGCCGAGGTCGCGGAAGGAGCTGTCCGCCGGGACGCGTGCGGAGTCGGGCCAGTCGAGCGCGGCGGCAGTCTGGGCACGGACCAACGCCTCGAGCCTGGCCAGCTGAGCGTGGCCATCCAGAGTGGACAGCTCGGCCAGCAGCGCCGCTGTCGTCGTGTCGTCGGGGCCGGCTTGGGCGGACGGCTCCGGGAACAGGCCGCGGAGCAGCGCCGGCACCCGCGCCCCCGGATCCGGCTGGCGCGGGCGGGCGGCGAACAGGGGCGGGGAGTCCGGTACGGCGAGCAGGGTGTCGACCGCGAACAGCCCGTCGCGTTCCCAGTGCGGACCGGAGTCCTTGGCACGCCAGGCCAGGGTCGATCCGCGCAGGCCTCGCCGTCGGCGTTCCTGGACGACCGTGTCCACGCCGTCGGGACCGGCCGGTGCGTCGGTGAACTCCGGGGAGTCGGCGATCGCGATGAACGCGGTCCGATCGGACTCCGCGGCGACGCTCAGCGCCCGGGCCAGGTCCAGGTCGCCGTCGGCGAGGAACACCGCGGTCACCTGGCCGGCCGCGGCGACCGACACCGCGTCGTCGGCGGACACCCACTGCCCGGGCGTGTCGGCAGCGGACCCCAGCTGCCCAGGTGTGGCGGCGGCAGCCCCGGGCTGAGCAGGCGCGTCGTCGGCCGACCCCGCCCGAGCCAGCGTGTCCGCAGTGGACACGAGCAACAGTCGCGCGGTCGGGTGCACGGAAGCGAGGTGACGCGCCACCGCCGCACCCCGCGCGGTGCCCGCACCGGTCACCACCACGACGCCGTCCGCGCCCGGCCACGAACCACGCATCGGCCGGTCGACGACCGGCTGGCGGACCAGGCGGGGCACGAGGATCCCGCCGGACCGCACCGCCGACCGCGGCTCGTCGAGGAGGATCGCGGCGTGCACGGCTTCGGCCGACAGTCCGTCGTCCAGGTCCACGGTCCCGCCCATCCGGGCCGCACAGGCCGCGGCGGCGGCCTGGGCCGGGTCCACCGGCCCGTCCTGCGCCGATACGGCCACGGCGCCGCGGGTGAGGACGACCAGCCGGCCCGTCCCGGTGCGGGCCGCCCACGCGGCCAGCTCCTCAGGGTCCACGCCATCGAGCGGCAGGAGCACCGTCACCTCCGCCGCGCCCGCCGACCCCAGGTCCGGGTGGCTCGCGGACGGCCCCACCACGTCCTGCCACTCGGCGGCGACCTCGGCGGCGCGGGGACCCACGAACGCCCAGGAGGCGGGTGCGACCCCGGGCCGCTCGAACGCCCCGGCATCGGGCCGGTGGTGGATCGGCGCGGGAACCCACTCGACGCCCAGTACCCCGTCGTGACGCCCGCTCGCCGTGTACCGCAGCACGCCCGGCTGACCGGCCAGCCGACGCCGCTGGATCTTCCCCGACGCCGTCCGCGGCACGCTGACGACCTCGTAGACCTCCTCGGGAACCTTGAACGCCGACAGCTCCCGACGACACCGCTCGATCACCGCACCCATGTCGACGCCGGAGGTCCCCGGCACGACGTAGGCGACGGGCACCTCGCCGAGCACCTCGTGCGGCCGGCCGGCCACGCCGACGTCCACGACCCCCGGGATGTCGCGGAGGGCCGCCTCGATCTCCTCGGGGTGTACGTTCTCCCCGCCCCGGATGATCAGGTCCGAGATCCTGCCGCAGACCGTGAAGTAGCCGGCGGCGTCCCGTCGGGCCAGGTCACCGGTGCGGTACCAGCCGTCCCGGAGCGCCGCCGCCGTCGCCTCGGGCCTGTTGTGGTAGCCGGCCATGACGTTCGGGCCGCTGACCCACACCTCGCCCTCGACCCCGTCGGGGACGTCCCGCCCGGCGTCCGGGTCGACGAGCCGGACGTCCACTCCGGGCACCGGGAGGCCGCAGGACCCGTCGACGCGGGCGCCGCCGGGCGGGTTCATCGTGATCGCGCCGCAGGTCTCGGTGCTGCCGTAGGCGTCGACGAGCGGGATCCCGAAGCTCTCGCGGAACGAGCGGCACAGCTCGGGGCCGGCGACCGCTCCCCCGACGAGCCCGATCCGCAGGTCCGGAAGAGAGAAGGGGTTCTGCTGCCGCGCCTGCACGAGATGGTGGTACGTCGTGGGCACGCCGGCCAGGAATGTGGCGCGGGTCTCGCGCACCGCCGTCAGGACCTCCTCGGCGGAGGGGGTGTCCATGATGCGCGCCGTGGCGCCGACGACGGTCACCGACAGCACGCAGGCGATGTGGGACAGGCTGTGGAACAAGGGGAGCGGCCACAGCACCCGGTCGGCGGCCGACAGCCCCGGGATGGGCACGTAGCTCGCGGCGACCGAGTAGAGGCAGTTGCGCTGGCTGGACAACACGCCCTTCGGCTTTCCCGTGGTCCCGGACGTGTAGAACATCCACGCCACGTCGTCCAGGTCAAGGTCGTCCGGGGCCGCATGGGCGGGTTCGGTCGCGGCGAGCGCGTCGTAGGAACTGGCGGGGGTGTCCCCCGTGACCAGCACCTGGGGCGCGTGCCGGAAGTCGGGCGCGTGCACGGGATCGGTGATGACGAGCACCGCGCCGCTGTCGGCGAGGAGATAGGACAGTTCGGCGTGGGTGGAGGCGGGATTGACCGGCACCCCGACGGCTCCGGCGCGCACGATAGCCAGGTAGCTCTCGACCATGTCCACACTGTTGCGCAGACAGATCATCACCCGGTCGCCCCGTTGGACGCCGAGGCCGACGAGATGCCCCGCCAGCCGACGGGTACGCGTCTCCAGATCCCGGTAGGTGACCGACCGCCGGTCGTCGGAGAACGCGACCTTCTCACCGAGGCCGTCCGCGTTCTCCCGCAACACCGCGGGGAGAGCCTTGATCAGGGCAGCACGCACGGAATCCCACGTCCTCTCCTAGAGCGGCCCGACCGGGCACCGGACCCGCGACGCCGATCGCGGGCGGGGCGGACGCCGCCGGACTGGGGCGCGCATCAGCACCGGTGGAAACGCGTGCCGGAAGGGTCGGACGAGGCCTCTCAGCCCGCCTGTGGAGGCTATCGCGGCTCTGGTGGGCGAACATCCCTCAGCCTGACAGCGGCGCGGGCGGCCCCGCCGGAGACACTCCTGGGCGGTGAGCGGACGGCTGGAGCCGTCCTCTCACCGCCCAGGAGAGCGTGCGGGGGATCTATCTACCTGGCTGCCCGACCGGCGGCGAAGAAGGCGCGCAGCGGAGCCACGGCGTGCTCCCCGGCACCGGCGGTGACCGCCGCGGCCAGCGCGTTCAGCTGGGCCGTGGCGATGTGCTTGGTGAAGGGGTCGGTGATCGTGGCGATCAGCTCCCCGTTCGCCTCGTCCTCGATGTCGGTGAGCTTGTCGGTGGCCTCGGTGACCACCACCCACGGTCCACTGATGACGTGCGCGTGGCAGTCGTTGAGCACCCGGCCGAGGTCGGACAGGGCGTTGCGGCCCAGGCCTCGGCCCGGGGTGGCCACCATGGTCACCACGCACTTGCCGTGCACCGCGGCGGTCTTGAGCGGGCGGGACGCCCAGTCGATCGCGTTCTTGACCACACCGGGAATCGAGCCGTTGTACTCCGGCGTGACGATGAGCAGCCCGTCCGCCTCGCTGATGGCGGTGCGCCACCGGACGACAGACTCCGGGGTGTCGTCCGGGGTGTCCAGGTCCTGGTTGTACGGCGGGAGATCGCCGAGCCCGTCGAAGACGTCGATCTGCATGCCCTCCGGGGCGAGCGGCTGTAGTGCCGCCAGCAGCCGGGTGTTGAACGACTCCTTGCGGAGCGATCCGGAAACGCCGAGAATCCGCAACTTACCACACTCGCATTCATTTCAGTGATTGGGTCTGACGTGCGGAGGGACGCCACCGGATCGAGTTTCCCCGATCGACGAGAGGTCGCTCCGGCAACCATCGTAGTGAATGCGTCGCGCTGGGCATCCGCCAGGTTGACAGTTTTGCCCGGCCTCGCCCGGAACTGCTTGCCGGAGCCCTGTCGCGCTGCCTAACGTGGCCGGCGTGACGATGCATACGGTCGAGTCCACGCTGGCCTCGGTTCGGGCGGGAATCCTCGACCCCGGCGCGGTGTCGGTCGCCAAGATCGAGCCCGGCGACGAGGTCCTGTACCCGGACACCTGGACGAACTGGCAGAACCAACTGCGGTACGGCATGTCGTTCGCCGAACGCGGGAAGCTGCGGCAGGAGTATCCGGGCTGCCCGTTCCAACTGGTCGGCCCCGTGGAGATCAGCGGCGCCGAGCCGGGTGACGTCGTGGAGTGCCGGCTCGTCGAGCTCCGGCTGCACGACTGGGGCGCCAACGCCTTCCCGACCAGGGCCGGCGCGCTGCCCCGGGACTTCGACGAGCCGTACTTCCACGACTTCCACTTCGACGAGACCCGCACCCGGGCCGACTACGTGCACGGCATCACACTGCCGCTGGACCCGTTCGCCGGCATCATCGCCGTCGAGCCGGAGGGTGACGAGCAGGTCAGCGCCCTGATCGCGGGCGACCACGGCGGCAACCTCGCCCTGCCGGAGCTCACCGTGGGCTCGTCGCTGTTCCTCCCGGTCGCCAAGCCGGGTGCCAGGATCTGGATCGGCGACATCCACGCGCTGCAGGGCGACGGCCTGGTGGACCAGACCGCGCTGAAGTCCACCGCCGAGCGGCTGCGGATGCGCTACGACCTGCACAAGGGCGTCGGCCTGACCCGGCCCCTCGCCGAGACCGACACGCACTGGGTGGGGATCGGGCTGGCCGACAGCCTCGAGGCGGCGCTGCTCGACTGCCTGCGTGGGCTGATCAGCTGGTTCAGCGCCGCGTCCGGGGTCACCCGCGCCGAGGCGTACGCGCTGTGCAGCATGGCGACGAGCTTCCGGATCACCCAGTACGCGGACCAGACCGAGGCGCACCACGTGGACGTGCCCATGCCGCCGAAGGGTGTGCATGGGTTGCTGCGCAAGGATGTCTTCCCGGCCGACCTGCTGGCCCGGGTCGACCGCTGGCTGCGCCCCGAAGCCTGACAAGACCACAATCCGACGGGTAACGCCCGGCACTCCCAGCGCCATCCACTATGGACTCCGATCCGGTGGGTGGCGCTGTTCCCATTCCGTGATCCGCGGTGTCAGGTGCTGTCAAGGTGAGGGATGGAGGGGTGCCGGATCCACCCGTTAGCCTGCGAATAGGCCCCCTCCTTGGACACTCGATCGAGTGCGTCGCGGCCTGCGCGTGACCATCGCACTGTTGTCCCGCACGAGAAGGACGAGACGGGTCTATGAGTACGACGCATGAGAACTACGTCCGGCAGCTGCTGGCCCATTTCGACGCCGATCCGGATCGCGCCGCCGTGGTCAGCGGCGGCGTCACACTGACCACGGGGGAGCTGGCAGAGGCGACCCGCCGTGCCGGGGCGGTGATGCGCGGGCAGGGCGTCGGCCGCGGCGACGTGGTCGGCATCCTCACCGAGCCGAACACGCCCGCGACGTTGATCCTGCGCTGGGCGGCCAACCTGCTGGGCGCGACCGCGGCGCACGTGCGCGGCATGAACGCCGTGAGCCCCGACGACGAGCTGCGGCTGGAGCTGCAACGCGCCATCGTCGCCGAGGTGGGCGCGCGCGTGCTCGCTGTCGACGCGGCCAACGCCGGCCGGGCGCGCGAGCTGCTCGCCGCCGGCACCGGCGGGCCGGTCCTCGCCGTGTACGGCCCGGCGGGCCCCGACACCGTCGACCTGACCGCCGAATCCGGTTCGGGCTCCGTCGAGGACCTCGACTCCTCAGCCTTCGCCGACGAGGACCTCGCGGTGATCACCCAGACCAGCGGGTCGACCGGCCACCCGAAGGGCGTCTGCTGGCCCTTCGCCGTCAAGAACGAGATGGCCACGTCGGCCAGGACCCGCAGTGCCGACGCGCACCTGCTGATCACCGCGCCGTTGACCCATTCCAGCGGGTTCGGCGCCGACGACACGCTCTTCACCGGCGGCGTGGTCATTCTCCACCCCGGGTTCGACCCGGGCGCGGTCCTGCGGGCGGTCGCCGAGCACGGCGTCACGCGGCTCATTCTCGGCACCCCGCAGGTGTACGCGCTGGCCACCCACCCCGACCGCCCCGGCACCGACCTGTCCAGCCTGAGCGAGCTCATCTACACGGGCAGCCACGCGGCGCCGCTCCGGCTGCGCGAGGCCCTCGAGATCTTCGGCCCGGTCCTGATGCAGGTGTACGGCACGACCGAGACCGGCGTGCTCACCATGCTGTTCCCGGGCGACCACCACGACCTCCGGTTGTGCGGCACGGTCGGCCGCCCGCTGAATCCCGACGCGGTGAGCGTCCGCGACCCGGACACCGGCGTCGCCCTGCCCGCCGGCGAGGTCGGCGAGGTGTGCGCCGTCCCCCGTTGGGCGATGGCCGGCTACTGGCACGAACCGGAGCTGACCGCACAGGCCACCCGGGACGGCTGGACCCGCACCGGCGACCTGGGTCACCTCGACGACGACGGGTACCTGCACCTGACCGGCCGGCTCTCGGACGTGATGAAGGTCAAGGGGATCCTGATCCATCCGGCGGCTGTCGAGCGGGTCCTCAGCGAGGCACCCGGCGTGTCCCAGGCCGCAGTGTGCGGTGTGGAGGACGCCGACCGCGTCGAGCGGATCTACGCCGCGGTCGTCGCCCGGCCCGGCACGGTCGTCGACCTCGACGACCTGCGCCGCCACGTGTCCGGGGCACTGTCGGACAACCACGTCCCGAGCGTGATCGAGATCTGCCAGGAGTTGCCGGTGATCGGCCCGGGCAAGCCCGATCGCGCCCGGTTGCGGACCCAGGCCCGCGCAGCGTTCGGCCGGGACGTCTCCCGGGTGTAACCCGTAGGGCGCCGCCGTCGTCCGCGACGAGGCGCAGAATCAGGGAGGTTCTCGTGAACCCTACCGCCACCCGGCACACCGACCATATCCCCGCCGACCTGCGCAGATCCTGGGCCGCGGCGGGGTACTACCCCGACAGGGACCTGTACTCCCTGTTCCGCGGCCATGTCGAGCGCGACCCCGGCGCGCCCGCCGTGCTCGACGCCGAGGGCACGGTCAGCTACGCCGAACTCGACGAGCTGACCCGACGCCTGGCCGCCGGGCTGACCCAGTTCGGGATCGGCTTCGGCGACGTCGTGGCCGTGCAGCTGCCCAACGACCGCCTGGCCTGCGCCGTCGACCTCGCCGTCGCCGCCGTCGGCGCCATCGCGCTGCCGTTCCCGCTCGGCCGGGGCGACCGGGACGCGGAGAGCCTGCTGCGCCGGTCCGAGGCGGTCGCGGTCCTCACCGTCGCCGACCACCACGGCTACCCCTGCGCCGCGCGCATCCGCGAACACTCGGGCACCCTGCCCGCGCTGCGCGCCGTCATCGTCGTCGGCGACGAACAGGTCCAGGGCTGTGTGCCGATCCACGCGCTGCTCGCCCCGCAGGCCAGCGAGTTCGTCCAGAAGGCGATCGACCCTGACGGGCCGGCGCGGATCCTGGTCACCTCGGGGTCGGAGGCGGAACCGAAGATGGTGCTGTACTCCCACAACGCCCTGTCGGGCGGACGGGGCGCCATGATGGCCGGCCTGCACGACGGTCCCGACGCCATGCGCAACTTCTTCCTCGTGCCGTTGGCCTCGGCGTTCGGCTCCAGCGGTACCCCGGTCACGCTCGCGACCCTCGGCGGGGCCCTGGTGCTGCGGCCGGCCTTCGATCCGGTCGCCACCCTCGAGGCGATCGCGCTGACCCGCCCCACCCACCTGCTGGGCGTGCCGACGATGCTGCGCATGCTGCTGGACTCCCCCGCGATCCACGACGCCGACCTCAGCAGCCTGCGGGCCGTCGTGCTCGGCGGCTCCGCGCTCGACCCGGACACCGCTCGGCGGGCCCGCGAGGTACTGGGCTGCGCCGTCGTGGGGCTGTACGGCTCGGCCGACGGAGTCTCGTGCAACGGCGGCCTCGGCGGCTACGACGGCAGCGTCGGCCGCCCGGACCCCGCCGTCGTGGACATCCGGGTCATCGACTCCGACGGGGCCACGGTGCCGACCGGATCGACCGGTGAGGTCGTCGCACGCGGTCCGATGTCGCCGATGTGCTACGTCAACTCCCCCGACCTGGACGCCTCGCTGCGCACCCCCGACGGCTGGACCCGCACCGGGGACCTCGGCGTCATCGACGGGGACGGCCGGCTCACGCTCGTCGGCCGGCGCAAGGACGTGGTCATCCGGGGCGGTCTGAACATCAGTCCGGCGGAGGTCGAGTCGGTGCTGATCACCCATCCCGCCATCCGCGACGTGGCCTGCGTGTCGGTGCCCGACCCGCTGTACGGCGAGCGGGTCTGCGCCTGTGTGGCCACCGCGGCGGACCTGACCCTGGCCGACGTGACCGCGCACCTCGCCGCCTCCGGGATGGAGCCCCGGAAGTTCCCGGAACGGTTGCTGCTGCTGCCGGCCCTGCCGCTCGGCGCCGCCGGCAAGGTGGACCGGCAGGCACTCCGCGAACGGGCCGTGAACGAGGGAACTGACCCCGTCCTTCCACAGCAGAGGATCCCAGGCAATGACTGAGCCGATCTCGGAACCGATCTCCTATCTCCAGCACTGGGATCGCACCGAACCGTTCGATCCACCCGAGGTGCTGGCCGAGCTGACCCGTACGCGGCCACTGACGCGGATGGTGTATCCGGACGGCCACGTCGGCTGGCTGGCGACCAACCACGACCTGGCGCGCGAGGTGCTCAGCAACCACGCGTTCAGCCACAACTTCCACACCACCCACGTCCCGGTGACCAAGCGGGGCGAGGTGTTCCCGTCGGTGCCGATCGTGCCGGGTGGGTTCATCCACATGGACCCGCCGGAGCACACCGGCTACCGCAACCTGCTGAGCAGCGAGTTCAGCACCCGGAACATGGAGGCGTTCGCCCCGCGGCTCACCGAGCTGGCCGCGGCGCAGCTGGCCGAGTTGCGGGAGGGGGGCTCACCGGTCGACCTGCTGCCGCAGTTCATCCGGCCGCTGTCGTTGCGGGTGCTGTGCGACGTGCTCGGGGTCCCGTTCGAGGGCGGCCCGGTCCTGACCGCGCTGACCGACACCTCCAACGACGACGGCGCGAGCCTCGAGGCGGAGCGGGCCGCGGGGACCCAGGCCTTCTTCTACCTCCTGGACCTGGTCGGCAAAGCGCGGGTCGAGCCGGGCGACAACATCATCGGCCGGCTGGCCGGGGTGACGGAGATGACCGACCGCGAGATCACGAACATGGTGATGATCGTCTTCGCGGCGGGCTTCGCCAGCTGCGAGGGCGCTCTCGCGTCGTCGTTGCTCGCGCTGCTGCACCATGGCGAGCAGCTCGCGGCGTTCCGGGCCGCCGCGGAGGCCGGCGGCGCGAAGGGTGTCGAGGGCGCGGTCGAGGAACTGCTGCGGTACACGTCGGTGAATCAGTTCATGATCTTCCGGACCGCGCTCGCCGACCTGCGGCTGGGCGGGGAGCTCATCCGCGAGGGCGACACCGTGACCGTCGCGCTGCCCGCCGCCAACCGCGACCCCGCCAAGTTCGCCTGTCCCGCGCACCTCGACGTGAGCCAGGACGCGTCCGGGCACCTGGCCTTCGGGTACGGCGTGCACGCGTGCGTCGGTCAGCGCCTGGCCCGGATGGTGCTGGCCGAGGCACTGTCCACACTGGTGCTGGGCCTGCCGGGTCTCGCGCTGGACGTGCCGCTGGAGAAGGTGCCGCTGCGGTTGCGTACCTCGGTGCTGGGCGTGCTGCGGTTGCCGGTCCGGTTCTGACCGGACCGTGGTCGGCCGGAAGGGACTCCGGCCGACCACGAGGTCAGCGCTGCGGCGCGCGGTCGGCGCAGTCCAACAGCGACGCGCGGACGTGGTCGTGGATCGCGTCCATCTGCCCCGCCGTGAAGCACTGCGTGCTGTAGGGCATCTCGAGGCTGAACCGGCCGTAGATGGTCGTCGGCGAGGCGAGCAGCGGGCCCTCGCCGGCCCCCGGGTTCCACCTGCTGGACAGCGGGAACTTGGTCATGTCGACGATCTCCAGCCCCTTGGGGGACGGCGGGCCGTCGATCTTGCCGACATTGGCGAGCACCAGGCTGGTGGGCCACACCTGCGGGTGCTGCAACAGCCGGTCCAACGACTGCATCTCCAGGGCCCCGTCCCCGCGCTGGATCGCCGCACGCAGCTCGGTCGTGAAGCGGTGGCCGAGCTTCACCAGGTCCACGTCGGCGGGCACGTCGAGCAGGTCCCGGAACCAGGAGACCATCGGCACCATCGCCTCCCTGCCGAGGGTGGGCGCCACCTGGTCGCGCAGGTCCACGGTGCAGAAGCTGGACAGCCGGTGGTCGGCCATCTCGGCGGGCAGACCGTCGCGGACGGCCGCCAGCAGCGCCGCGCCGACCAGTCCGTTCACCGACACCCCGACGTCCTTGGCGAACGCGAGCAGGCCAGCGGTCTCCGACTCGGTCAGCCACAGCCGGCGCGAGGTCATGACGCCCTCGGCGGGCACGTCCGCCGCGGACCCCGCCGCCAGGTACGGCAGCGCCGCGACCGGCGCGCCCTCCGCCCGCCGCAGCCGCTCCTGGACGTAGGCGTCCAGCTCGGCGTCGGTGCGCGGCGGCAACAGGTCGTCGAGTGCCGGATGCCAGTCCTGCGGGCCGGTCGGCGCCGTGTACGTCCCGGCCTCGATGTCGATGTAGCGCTGCCAGATCCGGTGGCAGAACGAGGTCGAGCTGCGCCCGTCGCTGATCGAGTGGTCGACGCCGAAGATCACGGTGTCCTCGTCGGACCCGGTCAGCAGCACCGCACGGGCCAGCGGGCCGCCCAGATGCAGCGGAGTGTTGTACTCCCGCAGCCGCGCGCCGGGCTCGTCCGGCCGGACGCGCAGCCGCGGCAGCTCGCCCGGGTCCAGCAGGCTCAGGTAGAAGTCGTCGCCGTCCTTCTCGATCCGGCTGCGCAACGACGGCTGTTCGGCCAGCACCGCGGTGAACGCGGCGTCCAACAGGTCCGGGTCGACTCCGCCGCGGACCACGCAGGTCGACAACGCCTGCGTCCTGATCTCCCCGACGTACATCCGTTCCGACCGGGCTATCTTCCGGCGCATGCCCATTCCTCCCTCTGTTGATACTGCGATTCCCCTGCGGGGCTCAGCGGACGTCGCCGGCCAGGATGGCGGTGCGCAACGCGTGCCATTCGGCGTCGTCGACGACGGTCCGGGCCTTCTCGATGCCGGACCGCACGGTCAGGTACCGCCGGCCCTTCAACACCACCTGGCCGTCGGCCACCGCCCGGCTGTACAGCTCGGGCCCGCCCTCGCCGGCGGCCGCCACCGCGGCGTTCACCGCCCGGTGGGCCGGGGCCCAGTCCGACCGTTCGCGGGTCTTCGTGGTGAACCGGAAGACCGTGCTCCACTGGCCGAGCTTCGGCCGGCGTTGCAGCAGCGCGCCGTCGCCGTCCTCGACCAGGCGGTACCGGCAGCCGTACTGCGCCTGGTCCCGGGTGACCCCGTCGAGGCGGAGCGGTTCGAGGAACGACGGCCCGGCGTACCCGATGTCCACCAGCCAGGACCCGCCGTCCACCCGGGCCAGGATGGCCATGTGCTCGACCTCGACGCCGTAGGACTCCAGCCCCTCGGCCGTCGTGCCGGCGATCAGGTCCGCGGCGAATCCGAGGTCGCGCAGCAGCCGCAGGAACAGCCGGGTCATCTGGACGCAGCCTCCGCCGTTGCCGGCGGCCACCACCGCGTCGAAGGTCGCGTCCTCGTCGAAGTCGACCAGATCGACCAGCTCGCCGCTGGCTGTCGGCACGGCCAGCGAGCCGACGCTGCTGAACGGGATCGACTCCATGTGCCGTTTGTGCAGCGTGACGAGCGTCGCCAGGTCGGGGGCCGGACGACCGTCGAGCCCCAGCCGCCGCAGGTAAACATCGGTGTCGTACATGGTCTGTGCCTCTCTGATCGGGACGATCGGCCTCCCCGCCGGTATCCGGCGTTCGGGGCCGACAAGGTGGCCCGCGACGAACTCCCGTGAGTGACGGCCCGGCGATCGCCTGGAACGCCGATCCCGTCGGCCGCACGGACCACGTTCCCGTGGCCGCGACGTGCCGACGATTCCGGGCGTGCCCACCACCGCTCCGTGCGGAGCGTATTGCGGCCGTCCGCGGCCGGGCATCCCTCACTCTGACAGCTCATGGGTCGCCGGCCGCGGCAGCCGGGACCGCTCACGACGGGCCGGACGTCCGGCTGCGGCACCCGGAGTCCGTTCACCGTGGGCTGGAAGTCCGGCGGCGGCGCCCGGGGTCCGCCCGGACGGTCCACGGCGGGCCGCTGAAGTCGACGCTCGGGCTGGGTAGCGCCTCCGGCGGATGGCGAACGGGCTCTGTGGCGCCCATCCTCCATGCTGACGGCGCTGCTCCCGGTCCATTGTCGAGCGGTGGATTGGTGGATAGCCTCCCGGCATGAAGGCCATCGTGTATTCGTCGGCTGGCAGCCGCGACGTGCTGGAGTTCGTTGACCGACAGGTGCCCGAGCCGGGCCCCGGTGAGGTCCGCATCCGGGTGGTGATCTCCGGGGTGAACCAGGCCGACTGGAAGTCCCGGCAGTTCGGCCACCGCAACGGCGCCCTGATGTTCCCCGAGGTGATCCCGCACCACGACGGCAGCGGGGTGATCGACGCCGTCGGCGAGGGCGTCGACCGGGACAGGCTCGGGCAGCGGGTGTGGATCTGGGAGGCGGCGTGGCACCGTCCGCACGGCACCGCCGCGGAGTACGTCGTCGTGCCGTCGCGCCAGGCGGTGCCGTTGCCGGCGGACGTCTCCTTCGAGGTCGGCGCGAGCCTGGGCATCCCGGCGATCGCTGCCCACCGCTGCCTGCTCGCCGTGCAGAACGGTCCTGACCGGCTCGGCCCCGGTGCCCTGGCCGGGCGGACGGTGCTCGTGGCCGGCGGAGCCGGAGCCGTCGGGCACGCCGCGATCCAGCTCGGCACCTGGTCCGGGGCGACCATGATCGCGACGGTGAGCAGTCCGGAGAAGGCGGCGCTGGCCCGCGCGGCCGGGGCGGCGCACACCGTCGACTACCGGTCGGACACGGTGGTGGCGGACATCCGCACCGTCGCACCGGGCGGGGTGGACCTCATCGTCGAACTGGCGCCGAGCATGAACGTCGACACCGACCTGGAGGTCCTCGCCCCGAACGGCACGGTCGCCGCGTACGGCACCGAGAGCGACGGCAAGTTGACGATCCCGACCCGGCTGGTGGTCGGGCGCAACGTGCGCTACCAGTTCGTGCTGGTGCTGACCATGCCGGCGGCCGACAAGGATCTCGCCGTGGCCGACCTCTCCGACGCCGCGGCCGCCGGAGTCCTGGCGGTGGGCGAGGAGGCCGGGCTGCCGCTGCGCCGGTTCCCGCTGGAGCGGACCGGCGACGCGCACGACGCCGTGCAGGCCGGGGTCGTCGGCAAGGTCCTGATCGACATCGGCTAGCCACATCACCGACGGGCCGGACCCGCCTCACCCGCGGCGGGTCCGGGCACCCCGCCCCTGTCGTCACGCCCGCGGCGGGTCCGGCTCGTCGAGGGTGACCACCCGGGCGGAGTTCTTGCCGCCCTTCTTCGCCGCGTACATCGCCGAGTCGGCCGCGTGCAGCAGCGCGTCGGCGGTCCGCCGCCCGGCGCGGTCGATCGCGGCGCCGACGCTCGCGCCCACCACGACCCGCTGACCGGCGACCTGGAACGGGTCGGCGACCGCGGCCACGATCCGCTCGGCGATGGCGGTGACCACCGTGTGGTCCGGGTGGGTGACCACGACCCCGAACTCGTCCCCGCCGAGGCGCGCCAGCACATCGGTGTCGCGGACGCAGCCCCGCAGCCGGGCGGCGATCGCGACCAGCAGCTCGTCACCGGCGCGGTGGCCGAACCGGTCGTTGACCGGTTTGAAGTCGTCCAGGTCGATGATGATCACCGCGGTCTCGCCAGCCCGACCGTCCCCGGCGACGATCTCCTCCAGGTACTCGGTGAACAGTGCCCGGTTACCCAGGCCCGTCAACCGGTCGTGGAAGGCCTGGTGGTGCAGCTCGGCGGCCAGCCGCTGGCGTCGTCCGACCTCGGCGCTGAGCTCGTCGACCAGGCGCTCGTTGTCCCGGAAAGCCAGGACCTGGCGCACGACCACCAGCAGGGTGCACAGGAACGCGCCGGCGACGGCCGCCCAGGCGCGCACGTCCAGGCCGTTGTCCGCCAGAGTCAGCACCAGGACGACGTACACGCTGGCGACGGCGGCGTAGGGCAGCAGGCTGAACCGCCGGCGGGGTGGCCGGCCCCGGCGGTCCACGACGACCGACAGCTCGTGGTACTGGACCACGACCCCCGCCGTCACCAGCGCGTTGGCGATCACGGTCACGGCCAGGAGCAGGTGCAGTCGGCCGTTCTCCCACCAGTACACGTCGGAGGCGCCCTGGATCACGGTCTCCAGCACCGCCGCGGACACCGACAGCGTCCCAGCGGCCCGGGTGAACGGTGGCACCCGGCTGAAGGCGAGTCGGGTGATCGCGAACAGTTCGAGCAGGAACAACACCGGCGTCCCGACGAGTCCGGTCGCCGAGCGCGCGTCCAGGGTAGGCCGGGCGGCGAGGTAGAACCCCCAGGCGAGCCCCGCGGCCATCACCGTGCCCAGGTCGAACCAGAACCGCAGCCGCTCCCCGGGCGTGGAGAAGCCGAGCGGGGTGGCCACCATCCCGGCCAGGAAGAGCACGACTCCCGCGGTCACCAGGGCCGCCTGCCCCGGTACCCCGGTCACGGTCTCGGTCGTCATCGGGCCGGTCGCGATCGCGACGAGCTGGACCACGTCGCCGAGCAGGAAGCAGGCCAGGGCCACGGTCGCCGCCCACCACAACCGGCGATGACCGGGTGCCACGGCCCGACGGGCGATCCCCGGCGCGAGGGCCAGGGCCCACCCGTGCAGGACGAGCAGCGCCAGCCAGCCCACCCGGCTCTGCACCGGCAGGCCCGCGCTGTCGGTCAGGTACCACGAGGTGAGGGCGAGGACGCCGACCGCGAGAGGGCCGAGCCGCCAGTCGCTCCACCAGCGGGAGGTCCACCGCTGACCGGGACCCGCGACGGGCACCGTCATCAGCCAGCTCCCTCCGCCATGGTCACGGCCCCCGGCAGTCGCAGCGTACCCCCGCAAAAGTGCTTTTTCAGGGGAAATGCGATGTACAGAGGTGTGCGTGGTCAGCGCCGGCGGCGACGGACGGCCACGACCGTCCCCAGCGCGAGGAGCAGCGCACCGCCGCCGGCCAGGGCTGCCAGCACGCGGACCGGGCCTCCGGCGGGCCGCGCGGCGGTGACCGCCTCGACGGGTGGGGCCCCGGTCAGCGGGGCCGAGGTCGGCGCAGCCAACGGGCTGACCGCGACCGCCTGCACGGACTCCGTCAACGCCCGGTACGGGTTGACGGCGCCGAACCCGTAGGAGCCGTTGCGGCCGGACTCGCCCCGGTGGTCAGCGGTGGCCACCAGCCGGTGGATCACATTGTGGGCGTCGAGCTGCGGGTACCGCGACCAGATCAGCGCCACCGTCGCCGACACCAGGGCCGTCGCGTCACTCGTGCCGTTGGCGATCGCGTACCGGCCGCCGGGGTCCGTCGACACGATGTCCACCGCCGGGGCCGTGATCACGGTCTCCGGGCCCCGGCTCGACCTGGCCCACAGGGCGCCGGTGCGGTCCAGTCCGCCGACCGCGACCACGCCCGGGTACATCGCCGGGGCGCCGACGCCCGACGTGCCGTCGTTGCCGGTGCCGGCCACGAGGACCGCGCCCTTGTCCAGGGCGTAGCTGGTCGCCTCACGGACCGTGGACAGGTCCGGGGACACGCTGGACACGTTGATGATCCGTGCCCCGTGGTCGGCGGCCCACCGGATTCCGGCGCCGACGTCGCCACCGCGCCCGTCGGTGCTGACCCGGACGGGGAGGATGCTGGCCCGGGGCGCGAGCCCGAGCACCCCGTCCCGGCCGTCGGGGCCGTGACCGTGCGCGGCGATGTCGGAGGCCATCGAGGTGCCGTGGCCGTGGGTGTCCGTGCGGCCGTCCGGCGTCGTACCGGTCAGGTCGACGCCGGGGAGCACGTTCCCCTCGAGGTCCGGGTGACCGGCGGCGACGCCGGAGTCGACGACGGCGACCGTGACCCCCTCGCCCTGGTTGACGGCGTGCGCCTCACTGGCGTGCAGCGCCGCGAGATGCCACTGCCGGTCGCGGATCGCGTCCGCCCGGGCCGGGCCGGCGGCGGTGGCGGTCAGCGCGAGGCCGAGGAGGACGACGGTCCCGGACCGGCCGAGCCAGCGCACCGCGCGGTCAGTCACAGCCGGCACCCGGTGCCAGTTCCACGCCGGAGACCCGTGACCATGCCCGCAGCTCCTTCTCGGTCAGCCCCGCCCGCCAGTCCCGGGATCCGGCCGGCGGCTCATCGGGGACGTCGTCGGACTCGACGACCTGCCAGGACTCGTCGAAGGGGTCGGTGGCGGGCGGGGCGGACGCGGTACCCGGAAAATCGTCGTCGGCCGCGTCGCCGGGCGGCGCGAACCCGTCGTCGTCGGTCTCCCAGGCGTGCGCCCGGGGGTCGTCCTCCTCCCCCGCGCGGCGTCGGCCGCCCAGGACCCCGGGGGCCGCGTCCTCGGTGTCGAGCCAGTCCGCCCCGGGCAGGGCCGGTGCCCTGCGGGAACCGCCGTGCCGGCGGGACCCCGGACCGGGCGCTCCCGGGGTCGGACCGCCGGTGCCGGAGGACTCCGCGCGCCGGATGTCGGAGGGCGGTGGGGCGACCCCGGCGGCTCCACCCGGGACCGATCCGGCGAACCCGGCAGACGCCGCGGATCCCGCGGAGCCGGCGGGCCCGGCGGACCACGCGGAGCCGGCGGACCATGCGGACCAGGCGGAGCCGGCCGGTGCTGCGGATCCGGGTGCCGCACCGTTCGGGAGTCCCGCCTCGAGCCACAGGCCGGTCGAAGGCGCACCCGGCACCGGAGCGCGGCCGAAACCGCCGGTGCCACCGCCGGCCAGTCCAGCGGCCGACCCACCACCTGCGGACGCCGCACCCGGAGGTGTTCCCGTCCCGGCAGGCTCGCCAGCCCCCGTCCCAACCTCATCGCGGGTTCCGGTCCCGGCCTGGCCCCCCGCCCCCGGGCCCGGAGCAGGGCCCAACTCCGGGGCGGACCCACCGGCCCTCGGCGCGGCCCCGGAGCCGCCCGTGTCCACCCACCTGCGCTCGGCCTGCACGTCGGCCCACACCGTCGGGCTCACGATCCGGGCATGGCTCGTCTGGTACTCCCCGTCCAGGTCCGCGAGGATCTCCTCCGCCGCGGCCACCCGGTCCTGATCGGTGAGCGGCGGCCCGGCCACCACCCGGTCGAGCCGCGCCTGCGCCTCGGCCAGCGCCCCGGCGGCACTCGTCATGGTCTGGTGGTTGTGCTCGTACTTGCCGGCCTCGCGTTCGAGGTCGAAGGCGTGCGCGCGCAACGCGGCGACGACGGCCGCTCCGGTGCGGTCCGGCCACGCCGCGGCGAGCGACTCGGCCTCCTTGCGCAGGGTCCCGGCCCGTTCGTACAGCCCCTGGGAGGCGGCCAGCCAGGCGTCGGCGTTGTCGTGCAGGTGCTGCGGGTCGTCGGCGCGGATCATTGTGGCCAGCTGCGCGAAGAGTGCCCTGTGGTCCGGGCTGGGACCGTTGTCCTCCGCCACCGGTTCACCATGCCTGACCGGTGCGGTCGACCAGGTCGGACGCCGTGGCGTCCGCGCCGGTCGTGGCGCCCAGGGCCATCATGGTCCGCGCGAGGAGCCGGCCGAGGTCGCGGTCGAGAGCCTCCACCACGGACCGGGCGTCGCGCACCCCTGTCGACGTCCGGGTCGCGAGGCGCAGCGCCGACGCCAGCCCGGACGCGCCGACGAAGTGGTGGGCGGCGTGGTCGAACCGGTGCCGCCGGCGCCCGGACGCGTCGTCGACCGCCATGACGGCGGAGATCACGCCGGGCAGTCCGCCCAACCGTCGCAGCACCGCGCCGGCCGCGGCCGGGTCCAGCCGGATGTCCTCGGTTCCCGCCATCGGACGTCGCCACCTCCCCGTGCCATCCATTCACCAGTGCGGGTGAAGTTGGCGTCACCGAGTGTAGGAGGAGTGCCCGAATCGAGCCAAGTGTGCCGTCAGCGATTCGACAGGAGTGTTGTCTTCGTTCGTCCGATCCGACAGGCTCGTCCCAGGCGCTGACGACGAGTAGGTCCGGGACGGGCGGCCATCGTGCGGGAACAGAACACTGGCATGGACAGGACCGGCGTCGACCCTCCGGCGTTGCGCACTCTCGGTGGGCAGGTCGGCGCGGTGGGCGGCACGGTCGGCAACGCGCACGGCGCGGGCAACCACCATCTAGCCCCGCCGGGCGGCCACGGTACCGGGTCGGCGACGGCCGCGGCGGCCCGCACGGCGGAGTCCCGCTGGTACACGGCGCTGGCCGTCCTGGCCACGCGGCTGACGGGTGCGGGCACGGGGCTGACCGCCGCCGCCAACTCCTACGCCGCCACCGACCAGGCCGCGGCCGCGCACGCGCGGGTGATCCGCCAGCGGCTGTCGTCCGACGCGGACGGCTGATCCGGATGAGCGAGTTGACGATTCCGGACCTGCTGGCCCTCGTTCCCGAGGAGGTGCACCAGCTGCCGGGCGGGTGGGCCGCCGTGGCCGGGCGGCTCGCGGACGCCGCACAGGAGCACTCCCGGGCGTCCCGGAGACTGCCGGACGCCTGGACCGCCGGCCCGGCGGCGTCGGCGGCGGGCGGCGCACTGTCCGCGCTCGGCGACGACCTCGGGGCGGCCGAGACCGGGGTCCGGCAGATCAGCCTGGCGCTGGACGCCTACGCCCACGGCATGACGGCACTGCGCCGCCGGGCGATGCAGGTGATCGCCGAGGCTGAGGACAACGGCTACGTCGTCGACCGGGCGACCGGTCGGATCACCCCGCCGGACGCCGCCACCCACCCGCGGCAGGGTCCCCTCATGTCGGCCCGGACGCTGCTGCAGAGCCTGGCGGAGATCACCACCCAGGCCCGTACCCTCGACGACGCGACGGCCGCGCGCCTCGCCGCCAACACCCCCGGAGCGGACGGCACGCTGCCCCGGCGGCTCCCGGCCGCGCTCGTCGACCGGTCGGTGGTCGCGGGGCAGCGGGGCAGGGACCCGGCGGCCGTCCGCGCCTGGTGGTCGGGCCTCAGCCCGGAGCAACGGGGGTACGCGATCGCCGCGTACCCGGAACTGGTCGGCTGGCTCGACGGCGTGCCGGCCCTCGACCGCGACCAGGCGAACCGGATCAGCCTGGCCCAGGAGCGCGCCGCGATGGCCGCCCGGTTGGCGGAGCTCCGGGCCCGCCTGGAGCTCGTCCACGCCGCCGAACGCGACGGAACCCTGCACTCGCTCTACCCCTCGGCCTACGACACCACCTGGGCCTCCGGTCGCGAACTGGCGGCCCTGCAGGGCGAGATCACCGGCCTGGAGCCCAAGCTCGCGACCCTGGACCGGGTGTACGGCAGGATCAACGAGGCCGCCGAGCCGCCGGTCCTCCTGCTCGGCCTGGACACCACCGGCGACGGCAGGCTCCTCGTGTCGGTGGGCAACCCCGACACGGCCGCGCACACGGCCGTCTTCGTGCCCGGGGTCGGTACCTCCCTGACGAGCGGCATGCTGGGCAACATCGACCGGTCCGCGCGGCTGCAGGAGGCCGCGACCCCGGCCGGCGGCGGCCCCGGCGGTGTCGCCGTGGTGGCCTGGCTCGGCTACGACGCGCCGGAGGTGGACCAGACCGCCGCGGGCTCGCACCGGGCGGAGGTCGGCGGAGCGGCCCTCGACCGGTTCGTGTCGGGGCTGCGCGCCACCCACGACGGCCCGACCGCCCACCTCACGGCCGTCGGGCACAGCTACGGCTCGACCGTGATCGGGCAGGCCACCCAGGTCGGGCACCTGGCGGTCGACGACATCGTGACGGCCGGCAGCCCCGGGATGGACGTCACCAACGCCCGGGACCTGCACATCGACCCGCGGCACGTGTACGCCGGCGCGGCGGCCGACGACAAGGTCACCGTTGTCGGCGGGCTGGCCCACCTGGTCCCGCCCAGCGAGCCGCAGTTCGGCGGCAACGTGTACCGGGTCGACACCAGCGGCCACAGCGGGTACTGGAGCCAGGGCAGCGACAGCCTCCGCAACCAGGCGGCTGTCATCGCCGGCGACTACGACCACGTCAAGCTCACCGCGAAGGCCAGACCATGAGACTTCCCGGCCCCGCGCGACTGTCCGCGACAGTCGCGATCGCTCTCGTTCTGCTCGCCGGCTGCGGCGGCGGCACCGACAAGGAGGCACCGTTGCTGACCCGCAGCAGCTCCGACGCCAGCCAGCAGGTCCAGACGTACTTCCGCGGTGTCGCGGCCACCGTCACCGGCCAGCAGGAACACGGCAAGCAGGTCGGCCTGGGCCCGGCCCCGTGCGAGGGGAGGGGCGGCGAGACGGCGACCGACGACCGCTACTACATCCAGGGCACCTACGACCTGCCCTTCGCCGCCGACCGCGACCAGCACACGGTCTTCCAGACCCTCCACGACACCTGGAAAGCCCAGGGCTACGAGTTCACCGAACCCCTCAACAAACTCCCCAGCGGCGACTGGTCGCTGACCGCACGCAACCCGACCGACGGCTACAAGATCTCCGTCACCGGGTACGACCACATCCTGCGCCTCCTGATCTTCTCCCCCTGCTACCTGCCACCCCGCTAGCCGGCCGGGGCCGGTGTCCCGCCGGCCCGGAAAACCAGTGGTCACGGGCTGGGATGATCGACGGGTGCTGCTGACGATCTCCACCACCCACACCCCGGCGACCGACCTCGGGTACCTGCTGGTCAAGCATCCCGACCGGGTGCAGTCCTTCGCGACGACCGGCGGGACGGCGTACGTCTTCTACCCCGAGGCGACCGCCGACCGGTGCACGGCCGCGCTCCTCCTCGACGTGGACCCGGTGGAACTCGCCCGACCGTCGAAGGGCCAGAAGTCCCCGGACGGCTTCTCGCTGGGCCGGTACGTCAACGACCGGCCCTACGCCGCCTCCAGCCTGCTGACCGTGGCCATGGGCCGGGTGTTCCGGTCGGCGCTCAAGGGCGCGAGCCGGGACCGCGCGGACCTGGTCGACACGGCGATCCCGTTGGAGATCGAGGTGCCGGCGCTGCCGTGCCGGGGCGGCGCCGACGTCGTCGGACGGCTGTTCGCCCCGCTGGGCTGGACCGTGGACGCCGTCCCGGTGCCGCTGGATCCGGCGTTCCCCGACTGGGGCGACTCCCGGTACGTCCGGCTGCGGCTCACCGGCACCCTGCGGCTGGCCGAGGCGCTCAACCACCTCTACGTCCTGCTGCCGGTCCTCGACGACGCCAAGCACTACTGGGTGGCCGAGGACGAGGTCGACAAGCTGCTGCGCGCCGGGGACGGCTGGCTCGGCGGGCACCCGGAGCGGGAGCTGATCGCGCGCCGGTACCTGGCCGGCCGGCGGAGCCTGGCGCAGAGCGCCCTCGAACGGCTCCAGGCGGCCGATGGCGTCGCTGAGGAGGCCGACGACGGGCACCCCGAGGAGGTCGAGCGGAAGAAGCCGCTGGTCACGCTGCGCAAGGAGGCCGTGCTGGCCGCGCTCGCCGGGTCCGGCGCCTCCCGGGTGCTCGACCTGGGCTGCGGGCCGGGCGCGCTGCTGGAGGACCTGCTGGCCGACCGCCGGTACGCCGAGATCGTCGGCGCCGACGTGTCCAGCGTGAGCCTCGCCCTCGCCGAGCGGCGGCTGCGGTTCGACCGGATGCCCGACCGGCAGCGGGCCCGGATCACGCTGATCCAGTCGGCGCTGACGTACCACGATGACCGGTTGAAGGGTTTTGACGCCGCCGTGTTGATGGAGGTCGTCGAACACGTCGACGAGGTCCGGCTGCCGGCCCTGGAGCGGGCCGTGTTCGGGCACGCCGCCCCGCGCACGGTGATCGTGACGACGCCGAACGTGGAGTACAACGTGCGCTACGAGTCCCTCGACGGGCACCGGCACGACGACCACCGGTTCGAGTGGACCCGGGCGGAGTTCGCCGCCTGGACCGCCCGGGTCTGCGCGGCGTACGGCTACACCGCCGAACTCCGGCCGGTCGGCGAGGACGACCCGCAGGTCGGCTCCCCCACCCAGCTCGCCATCTTCCACCAGGACACCACGACCGCACTGACCGGAGAGGCCGGCGCATGAACCTCGACATTCCCGAGCTGTCGCTCATCGCCCTGGTCGGCATCTCCGGCTCCGGCAAGTCCACCTTCGCCCGCGAGCACTTCCTGCCGACGGAGGTGCTGTCCTCGGACGCGTTCCGGGGCCTGGTCGCCGACGACGAGAACGACCAGTCCGCGACGAAGGACGCGTTCGCCGCGCTGCACCATGTCGCCGGCATCCGGCTGCGCGCCGGCCGCCGGGTCGTCGTGGACGCCACGAACGTGCAGCGGCACGCCCGCGCGGAACTGGTGAAGCTCGCCCGGCAGTTCGACGTGCTGCCGGTGGCGATCGTCCTGGACACGCCGGAGTCCGTGGCGTGGGAGCGGACCCAGGCCCGCGCCGACCGCGACTTCGGCCGCAAGGTGCTGCAGCGTCAGGCCCAGGACCTGCGCCGTTCGCTGCGCGACCTCGGCCGGGAGGGCTTCCGCAAGGTGCACGTGGTGCGCGACCCCGCCGACGTCGCCATCTCCTACGAGAAGGCGTGGAACGACCGCCGCGACGTCACCGGCCCGTTCGACATCATCGGCGACGTGCACGGCTGCCGGTCGGAGCTGGAGACCCTGCTGACGAAGCTCGGCTGGACGCTGCTCCGCGACCCCGCCGGCCGGCCGGTGAACGCCACCCACCCCGAGGGCCGGCTGGCCGTCTTCGTCGGAGACCTCGTCGACCGGGGACCCGACTCCCCCGGGGTGCTGCGCCTCGTGATGGGCATGACCGCCGCCGGCACCGCGCTGTGCGTGCCCGGCAACCACGAGCAGAAGCTGCTGCGCCAGCTGCGCGGCCGCAAGGTCACCGTCTCCCACGGCCTGGCCGAGACCCTCGAGCAGCTCTCCCGCGAGGACCCTGCCTGGGTCGAGGAGGCGGCCCGGTGGATCGACGGGCTGGTCAGCCACCTCCGGCTGGACGGCGGCCGGCTGGTCGTGGCGCACGCCGGGCTCAAGGAGGAGTACCAGGGCCGGGCATCCGCCCGGGTGCGCGACTTCTGCCTGTACGGCGAGTCCACGGGCGAGACCGACGAGTACGGCCTGCCGGTCCGCCACCCGTGGGCCGACGAGTACCGGGGCGACGCGACCGTCGTCTACGGCCACGTCCCGACGCCGAGGGCCGAGTGGCTCAACAACACGATCTGCCTGGACACCGGTGCCGTGTTCGGCGGCTCGCTGACCGCGCTGCGGTACCCGGAGAAAGCGGTGGTCTCCGTGGCGGCGGAACGGGTGCACTACGAGCCGGTCAAGCCGCTCGACGCCCCGGCGCGCGACGACGCCGCCCTCAACCTCGCCGACATCACCGGCCGCCGGCACCTGCGCACCGACTACGGCACGGTCCTCGTCGAGGCCGAGAACGCCGCGGCGGCCCTGGAGGTGATGAGCCGGTTCGCGATCGACCCGCGCTACCTGCTGTGGCTGCCGCCGACGATGTCCCCGTCGTCCACGTCGAAGGTCGACGGGTACCTGGAGTACCCGACCGAGGCGTTCGCCGACTACCGGGCCGCCGGCGTGGACCGGGTCGTGTGCGAGGAGAAGCACATGGGCTCCCGGGCCGTCGTGCTCGTCTGCCGCGACCAGGCGGCGGCGCTGGCCCGGTTCGGCGTGCCCGACGGATCCTCCGGCGCGATCCACACCCGCACCGGCCGACCGTTCCTCACCGACCCCTCCCAGACCGAGGCCCTGCTCGACCGGGTACGCGCGGCGGCGGCCCCCCTCTTCGACGAACTGGCCACCGACTGGCTGCTCCTCGACTGCGAACTGCTGCCCTGGTCGGCCAAGGCCGGCCCCCTGATCCGGTCCCAGTACGCCTCCGTCGGCGCGGCGGCCCGATCCGCCCTGACCTCGGCGACGTGGGCCGTGGAGGCGGCGTACCAGCGCGGCCTGGACATCGCGGCGCTGCGGGACAAGACCTGGGAGCGGTCGCACCGCGCCGAGGACTTCGTGCACGCCTACCGCCAGTACTGCTGGCCGGTGGACGGCCTCGACGGCCTGCAGCTCGCCCCGTTCATGCTCCTTGCCTCCGAGGGCGCCTCGCACGCGGCCCGCGATCACGACTGGCACCTCGCCGTCTGCGACCGACTCGTGGCCGCCGACCCGGTCACCTTCCGCGCCACCGGCCGCCGCGTGGTCGACCTGGCCGACCCCGCGTCCGAGGCCGACGCCACCGACTGGTGGCTGGAGCTGACCGGCGCGGGCGGCGAGGGCATGGTGATCAAGCCGCACGCCGGGCTGCTGCACCGCGCCCGGGGCCGGCTCGTGCAGCCGGGCGTCAAGTGCCGGGGCCGGGAGTACCTGCGGATCATCTACGGGCCGGACTACACCGCGCCGGAACACCTCGACCGGCTGCGGGACCGCGGACTCAACCGCAAGCGCAACCTGGCGCTGCGGGAACACGGGCTGGGCCTGGCGGCGCTCGACGCCGTCGCGGACAACGCGCCGTTGTGGCGGGTGCACGAGCTGGTGTTCGCGATCCTCGCCCTGGAGTCCGAACCCACGGACCCGCGCCTGTGACCGGCGTCCGGTGGTGCGCGTGACGGCCCGGCGCCAACGACCGGCGACGGCTGCGGACACCGGCGCCCGGCTCAAGCTGCACCGCCGCCGGATGTGGCTGGACGGCAGGGAGTACACCGTGCTGGGCCTGCGGCCGGGCGGCCCGGCGCGGTTCGCCACCAACCTGCACCACGAGTGCTGGCACGTGTTGTCCGACCTGCACGGTGCCAGACTGCTTGGCAGACTGCTGTGGGGCCTGGCATTCCAGCCCCGGCCGAACACCCTGGTCCTGATCGACCGGCCGTTTCTCGACCCGAACCCCTTCGATGCCGAGCCGTCCGATCCGATCGCGTTGATGGCGTCCACCCTGACCCCGTTGTCCCCGCAGGCCGCCCGGCGACTGCGCCGCCAGCTTCCCCTGACCAGGTCCTCGGACGGCACTGTCGGTTGGCGGACCCACGGCCTGGACACCGCGATGGCCGAGGTCCGGGCCCAGGCCGGCTGGTGGGAGCACCGTCGGCACGAGGAACGTCCGTGGCGCGCGCCCGCCCCGGAGACCGGCAGACGCTGCGACCGGATCGGCGGACTGATCGTGTTCGCCGGGCCGCCGGCACTGCTGCGACAGTGGGCCGTGGACGTCTACCGGCTCGGCGATTGGTGGCACGCCGGGCAGTGCGCCACGGAGGACCTGTGGCCGGGCGGCGAGGTCCAGATCCTGCGGGACTACCACCGGCAGGTCGCGCTCACCGGCCAGGTCCGGGCCGGCCTCCTGTCCGAGGCGCCCCGTCCACCCCGGCTGGACGAGAACGCGCCGACCGGCAGTCGACAGCCCGGCCCCGCCCACGGGGAACTATCGCCCAGGCACCTGCGCCGGCTGATCTGGCAGCGCCGCCTGAGGATTCAGAGCCGTCGCCGTCCGGCTGGCTGACGGCCCGCTTCCGGTGGCCGTCGACACGTAGTGGGAGTGCACGGCGGGCTGGCCCGTGTAGTTGGGCCCGGCCGCGTCGTCCGCGCCCAGGTAAGCGAACGGCAGCGTGACGTCGGCCCTGCCCCGACGGGTGATCCTCCGGTTGCGGGTGTCGTACCCGAACCCTGCCGACCGGAGGGCCGCCGTGAGCCGGCGCCCGACCGGTGCCCCCGCCTCGTCCCGGACGCTGGTCGCGTCGAAACTCGCGGCGAACACGCCGTCCGCCGCCAGCCAGGACGCTGCCCGGCGCAGGGCGAGGAGCTTGTCGCCCACGTAGTGCAGCCCGTGCACGCACGTGACCAGGTCGAACACCTGCCCTGCCGGCGGGGCCCACCCGGTGACCGATGCGGTGACCAGGTCCACGCCCGACCCGGGCACGAAGTGGTCGACCAGGTCCACGCCCACGATCCGGACCCGATCGGCCAGGCCCGTGGCCGCCAACCGCTCGGCGGCCTGGAACAGCGCCCGGCCGGATCCGCAGCACAGGTCGAGCCACCGGACCGGGCCGGTGGTGCGCGCCAGGCGACCGAGGAGTTCGGCAAGCGGGTCGAGGCCGAGTTCCCGGGCGTAGCCGTTGGAGCCGGACAGGCCACGCTCGCGGTTCATCGCGCAGTTGGCGACGACGGAGGACCGCTCCAACGCCTCGTCGCGTACCAGTGCCATCCGTCCACATCCGTTCCGGCGCGTCGACCCCCAGCAGATCAAGACCTTTTTGGAGGGTACGCGCCGTCACGTCGCACAACACCAGCCTGCTCTTCCTGGCAGCTGGCCGGCGGGCCCGTGGCATTCCAGCCCCAGCCACGCTCCCGTCGGGATCCACGACTCCAGCGGCCGTCCGCCAGACACACCCAGCGCGCTCACCGCCGTCGGGCCCAGGCTCCCACCAGCGTCGGCGGCACGAACACCGCCCCGGCCTCCGCCAACTCCCGCTCCACCCGCTCCCGCACCGTCCCCACGTCCACCTGCTCCGCCGTGGCCGTCCCGGTGGCCACCACCAAGGGCAGCATCGCCCGCAACACCCCCGCCAGCACCAACGGCCCGTTCACGTCCCCCGCCGGGTGGTATCCCTGCACCCCCACCATCGTCGGCTCCCCCAGCCCCGCACCACCGAACACCGCGCCCAGCCGCGCCCCCAACCCGGGATCCATCCCGGCCCGCTCGATGGCCCCGCAGATCCAGTCCCGGGCCTGCGCCGCGACGGGCGTGGGCGGCACGGTGCGCGCCCCGGTCATGTCGAACTCCATGGCCACCGCCACCCCGCCGGGCCGCAGTGCGCCGGCGTGGTGGCGCAGCACGGCGGTCGGGTCGGTGGTGTGCACGAGCACCAGCCGGCCGACGACGGCGTCGAACTCGCCGTCCCGCCACATCGCCACGTCACCCTCCACAAAGGATATGTTGGGGACGTCCGCGCTGAGTCGTTCCGCCGCGACGAGCGCGTCCGGGGACCGGTCGAGGCCGACGACGGCGCCGGTCGGGCCGACCAGGTCGGCCACCAGGCGGGCGACGTCGCCGGTCCCGGTGCCGAGGTCGAGGACGCGCATGCCGGGGGCGATGCCGGCCTGGCGGAGGATCAGGCCGGTGGCCGGGGCGAGCATCGCCGCCTGGTGTTCGAGGCGGGCGAGTTCCTCGTCGGCGTGGCCCAGGGCGTAGGAGCGTGTCATCGGGTACCCACCTCACGTGATCGTTTCATCTCGAAGAATCCCGGCGTGCCCGCCACGAGCAGGGTGCCGTCCCAGAGTCGCCCGGCGTCCTCGCCGGTGGGGGCGGGTGACACGACCGGCCCGAAGAAGGCCGGCAACCCCGAAACCCGGACCACGGGGGTACCGAGTTCCCCGCCCACCAGTCCCGTGACCTCCTCGTGGCTGGTGCGCAGCGCCGTGTCGAGCGTGTCGTCGGCGGCGTGCGCCGCCCAGTCCTCCGGCAGGCCGGCCGTGGCGAGGGACGCGCGGAGCATCGGTTCGCCGAGGCCGGCGCGGGCTTCGTGGATCCGCTCGGCCATGGCCAGGTACAACGGCCGCAGCGCGCCCTTCCCCTCGGCCACGGCGCAGACCCTCGCGGGGCCCCACCCCCGGTTGAGCAGCAGCCGGTACCGGGCGTCGAGGTCGACGCGGCCCTGGTTGAGCACGGACAGGCTCATCACCCGGAACCGCACGGTCACGTCCCGCACCCGTTCCACCTCCAGCAGCCACCGCGCGGCCCGCCACGCCCACGGGCACACCGGGTCAACCCACAGGTCCACTGTGGTTCCCCGTTCAGGCATGTGTCACCTCCGCCGGTGCTGTCGCGGTGCCGGGCGGGTGGAGGCGACCCGCGTCGCCGCCCGTCGCGGTGCCGGGACGGTCGACCTCCGCGTGGAAGCGGCACGCGTCGCCGCCCGTGCGGGCGCAGTCGACGACCCTGTCGCGGACCGTCAGGCCCAGGGCCTCCCACCAGCCGGCGCGCATCTCGAGGCAGGGGCACTCGTACCCGTCGAGGGAGCGTGCCGCGCGCAGCATCCTGAGCACGAAGCTGTTGGTGAGCACGGACTCCCAGGCGTTCTCGCCGCGCGGGATCTCCTCGACCGTGATCGCACCGTCGGCCCACATGGTCTGCGGGATCCGCGCGAACTCCGTCAGGAACTGTGCCATCGACTGGTCGGTGAGCGCGATCCCGTACCGGCGGGCGCACCACGCCGCGACCCGCCGGGACACGAACCGCAGCGCCTCGGCGTTGATCTCGTTGGCGGCCTGCTGGCCGTACCTGCGGGCGACGCCCTGGTACCAGCGCGCGTCGTGCAGCCACCAGAACTGCTGGTAGGGAATGTCGTCAGTGCGCATGGCGCCCCTCCCGGGTCCCGGGCAGCCCCAGGACCAGGCTCACGTTGTGTCCGCCGAACGCGAACGAGTTGGACATGGCCACCGCGACCTCCGCGGCCCTCGGCACGTCCAGGACGTGGTCGAGGGCGCATCCCGGGTCGGGGTCGTCGAGGTTGCGGGTGGGCGGCAGGAGCCCCCTGCCCAGGGCCAGGGCCGTGGCCGCGGCCTCGACGGCGCCGGCCGCGCCGAGCAGGTGGCCGGTGACGCCCTTGGTCGAGCTGACCGCCGGGCCGGCGGCGCCGAACACCTCGCGGACGGCGCGGGCCTCGGCGAGGTCCCCGAGTCGGGTACCGGTCGCGTGCGCGTTGAGGTAGCCGACGGCTTCGGGCGGCAGTCCGGCGTCGGCAAGGGCCCGGCGCATGCACGCCGCGGCGCCCGCGCCGTCCGGGCGGGGCATCGTCGGGTGGTGCGCGTCGGTGGTGGCTCCCCAGCCGAGGACGTCGGCGTAGCCGGCCGCCCGGCGGGAGTCGGCGTGCGCCGCGCGTTCCAGGACGAGCATGCCCGCGCCCTCGCTGAGGACGAGCCCGTTGCGGCGGGCGTCGAACGGCCGGCTCGCGGCCGCCGGGTCGGCCCAGCCGTGCGCGAGGGTGCCGGCGTTGGCGAACCCGGCGACGGTGGTCGCCGCGAACGGGGCCTCCGTGCCGCCGCAGAGCACCACGTCCGCCTCGCCGGCCCGGAGCAGGCGGAGCGCCTCGCCCACGGCCTGCCCGCCGCCGGCGCAGGCGGAGGAGATGGCGGTGCTGGGACCGCCGACGCCGAACCGGATGGCGATCCGCGCGGCGGCCTGGTTCATCATCATGCCCGGCAACAGGTACGGGCTCACGGCCACCCGGCCGCGCGCCGCGAAGCCGAGGACCTGTGCCTCATAGGTGGCCATGCCGCCGCCGGCGCTGGACACGAGCACGGCGACCCGGTCGGGGGCGACGTCGCGGCCGACGACGATGCCGGCGTCGGCGAGCGCCGCGTCGGCGGCGGCGACGGCCAGCAGGACGAACCGGTCGACGGAGACCGCGCCCTTGGGCGGCAGCAGGTCGAGCGGTTCGACGGCCGGGGCCAGGCCGGCGACCTCCAGCAGGGGGCCGCCGCGGCCGTCGGGCGGGCCGAGCCCGGACGGGCCGGCGCACAGACCCTTCCAGAACCCCTCGACCGTGGTACCGAGCGGGGTGACCAGTCCGATCCCGGTGACCGTGGCGGACCGGTTCACGACAACTCCCCCGGGCTCGTGAGCACCACGCGCGCGGCGGCGTCCGGGGCGTCGCCGGTGCGTAGGGCGATCTTGCGGACCTTGCCGGTGGCTCCGAGGGGGATCTGTCCGGCGGCGGCCACGACGACCCGCCGCACGGCCGCGGCCACGACCGGATCGAGCACGGCCCGCACGACCTCCAGCAGGTCACTGCCGGCCTCGACGGGGAGCGTCTGGCCGGGCGTCCCGGCCCGGCCCGGATTCGCGGTGAGGTGGACGAGGATCTGGATGCCGGCGTCCGGGGTCGGGGCCACCGTGCAGTCGGTCACCTCCGGGCAGCCGGCGAGGATCCGTTCCTCGGTGAGGACCGTGTAGACCCGGGTGCCGTCGGCGAGGGTGATCGCGTCGGGGACCCGGTCGAGGTGGTAGTACCAGCCGTCGGGGTCGCGGTACACGACGTCGCCGGTCAGCAGCCAGCCGCCGACCCGGGAGCGGTACGTGGCCGCGGAGTCGTTCCAGTAGCCCGGGGACATCGACGGGGTGCGCACGGCGAGCATGCCGGGTTCGCCGTCGGGCACCGGCGTGCCGGTCGGGTCCAGGACCGCCGCCTCGGCGTACGGGTCCGGGCGGCCCACGCACCGGCCGTAGCGGGACGTGTCGGGGCGGTGGGTGATCGAGAAGACGGAGTGGCCGAGTTCGGAGGAGCCGAGGTTGTCCACGAACACCGAACCCGACCGCCAGGTCGGGCCGTCGACGCCGGGCACCTGGTGCCGGCCGGTGGCGGTCAGGTGCCGGATGTGCGCCTCGTGCGCGCTGTCCCCGGTGTTCCACCACACCCGGACGGAGTCGAGGTCCCTGGTGGCGAGGTCGACGCCGGCGAGTTGCGACCAGGTGCCGGCGAATCCGAGCACCGTGCCGGGCCGGAACTCCTCGATCGCCGTCAGGGCGGCCATACCATCCTGAGTAGACAGTGCGAGGAGTTCCGTGCGGTTGCACAGGGCGAGGTTGAGGATCGTCAGGGTGGAGTTGTGCGCGGCGGGCAGGGCACTCAGCCAGCGGTCGAGGCCCTGGGCCCTGGGCGCCGTCAGCCGGTGCCGGATGGCGGCGAACAGGCTGTCGTGGGTGCCGGTGACGGCCTTGGGCACGCCGGTGGTCCCGGAGGAGTGCGTGATGGCGACCGGGTCGGAGCCGTGGTGCCGGTAGTGCGACGGTGCCTGGTCCGGATCGCCGGCGGGCGCGTTCTCCCCGAGCCACCGCACTCCCTGTTCCCCGCCGCCGCGCGGAGCGGACGACCCGTGGCCGCCGCGCGGAGCGGGCGTGTGACCCAGCAGGGAACGTGGGCCGAGCAGCGCCGTGGCCCCGAGCCGGTCGATGTATCCGGCCGCCACCTCCGGCGTGAGGCGGGCGTTGACCAGCGCGGCGATCGCGCCGAGCCGGGCCAGCGCCAGGAAGGTGAGCACGTTGTCCGCCGCCGTGGCCGCGATGACGGCCACGGGATCGCGGGGCCTGACGCCGGCCTCGTGCAGCCAGTGGGCCCGGGCGGCGACCGCGCGGTCCAGTTCGCCGAGGGTGAGCAGGCGCCCGGCCGGGTACCCGTCGACGTCGGTGTCGAAGGCGATGGTCGGCTCGTCGGGGCGCACGCCGTACCGGATGAGGGTCTCGAGGGTGTTTCCGGCCCCCAGGTCGGGGTCCCCGGCGAGCCGGGCGCGGATGCTGGTCACGGGTGGCCTCCAGGGGCGACGAGCAGGGCGGCGGCCCGGTCCGGCGCCCCGGCGACGGTGGACTGTTCCACCAGCAGGACGAGGGCCAGGTCCGCGTCGTCGGCGGCGAACATCAGGTCCACCAGGTCCATCGCGTCGGCCGTCGGATCGCCGGCGGGGCTGGTGCACACCACCGGCCCGGTCAGGCCCCAGCGGGTCGCGACGTGCCCGAGGACGGCGTTGGGGACGGACTGGAAGAACAGCAGCGGCGACACGTTGCCGCCGGAGTCGACGAGGTCCGCGACCTCCCGGCCGCTGACGACGTCGCCGGCGGCGCTGACCAGGACGATGGCGGTGCGCTCGCCGACGTCCGGCGGGACGGGCGCCTGTCCGAAGTGGTCGGTCAGGCACAGCCGGGCGGCCTCCGCGACCAGCGGGCTGAACGAGGACACGACGAACCGGGCCAGCGCCGGGGGTTCGCCGGCGCCGGGCCACTCCGCGCGGGCGAGCACCTTCATACCCGCACCACCAGGGCGGTGTTGGCGCCGCCGAACGCGGCGTTGAGGCTCAGGGCGTACCGGGCGTCGGTCGCGCGCGGGGTCAGGACCAGGTCGAGGTCGCAGTCCGGGCCGAGGTGGCCGGTGTTGACCGGCAGCCGGCCGGCGCGCAGGGCCGCGACGGTGACGGCGAGTTCGAGCAGCCCGGAGGCCTCCAGCACGTGCCCGTGCAGCGCCTTGGTGGAACTGACCGGGATCCGTGCCACGTCCGGGCCGAGGGCCCGGTGCAGCGCCGCCGCCTCGGCCGCGTCGTTGTGGGGGGTACCGGTGCCGTGCGCGTTCACGTACCCCACCTCCGCCGGGGCGAGTCCCGCCCGGTGCAGCGCCGTCGTGATGGCGCGGGCCATGCCGGTGCCGTCGGGGTGCGGCTGGCAGACGTGGTAGCCGTCCCCGGCCCGGCCCCAGCCGACGAGTGTCGCCAGTGGACTCTCGTGGTCCGCCTCCAGGACGACCGCAGCGACCCCGTCGCCGAGGAGCAGCCCCTTGCGTCCGGCGCTGAACGGCCGGACGACCCCGTCGGCGGCGAGCGCGCGGCCGGCGTCGAACATCGCGAAGTCGTCCTCGGTGACCAGCGAACCCGCGGCCACCACGACCCGGTCGGCCCGCCCGGTCCGCAGCATCGCCGCGGCGTCGATCAGCGCGGTGCTCGCGGACACGCACGCCGTCGTGTACGCCCGCGGCGCCCCCGCCAGCCCGCACGTCTCCGCGAGCGCCGCGGCCAGGCCAGCGGAACTGTCGGCCGGCTGTCGCCCCCAGCGGGGCAACCGGGCCAGGCCGGGTTCGCGGTGCAGGCCGACGAGCAACGGGGTGCCGGCCCGGTCAACGCCAGCCTCCGCGCACGCGTCGTCGATGACCGCGACCAGCTCGTCGAGCAGCGGGCCGGCCCCCGGCAGCTGGGCGGCGACCCCGATCCGGTACTTGTCCACGCCGAACCGGGTGACCGGTGCGAACGCCGGCACCCCGGCGAACACGCCGTCGGCGAGGGCCGTCATCCCCCGCCCGAAGGCGGAGGCGACGGCGAGCCCGGTGATCCCGACGGTCCGGGTCCCCTGGCGGCCGGCCGCCCCCGTCGTGGCCAGCCGGCCGCCCGGGCCGAGGACACGGCGCTCGAGGTGCGCGAGGCCCGATGCCGCCGCCCGGTCCCCCTGCCCGGCGGCCCGCGCGGCCGTCCCGCCGGGGGTGTCGTCAACCACCGGTCACCGCCGCCGCCCCGCCGACCACCGGGCCGAGGACCGTCACCGCGTCGTCCACGGTCGCGATCCTGGCCAGGTCGGCGTCGCCGAGCCGGACCGGGACGGCGAACCGCCGCTCGATCTCGTACAGCAGCCACGCCAGGTCGAGGGAGTCGATCCGGTCGTCCACGGTGTCGAGGGGGCGTTCCCCGTAGCTGGCGAGCATGGCCAGGACGGCGTCGCGGTCGAGCATCACGCCGCCTGACCGCCCGCGCGGGCCAGCTCGACCCGGACGGCGACGTCGGCGAGGAAGTCGCCGAAGGTCAGGTACGCCATCTTCTCCAGCTCCTCGTCGGCGAGGACCACGCCGTACTGGTCCTGGAGCCGCAGGCCGAGCTCCGCGATCCCCAGGGACTCCAGGTCGATGCCGGCCGGGCCGAGCGGGGTGTCGTCGGTGACGTCGCTGACGTCGTAGTTCATCATCGTCATCGCGTTCAGCGAGAACGCGCGCAGTTCGTCGATCATCGGTGACTCCTTCGGTTCTGTCCGGCCGGGTTGCCGGGTCATCGCTGTGTCGCGGCCCGCAGCGCGGCCGGGTCCCGGCTGCACTTGCCGCTGGAGGTCCGGGGCAACGCCGCCAGCACGTGCACCCGCCGGGGCCGCTTGAACGGGGCGAGCCGGGCCGCCAGGTCGCGTTCGACGTCTCCGGCCGGCACCCCCTCGGCGAGGGCCACGAACGCCTCGATCCCCCGGTCGTGCACGACGACTGCCTCGGTGACGCCCGGCAGGGCTGCCACGGTGTGCTCCACCTCGGACAGGTCGACCTTCAGGCCGCCGACGGACACCTGCGAGTCGAGCCGGCCGAGCACGGTCACCCGGCCGTCCACCACGGTCGCCGCGTCGCGGGTGCGCAGCCAGCCGGCGGACCACCGCTCCGGGTCCGCCGGTCCCAGGTAGGGGTTCGCCGGTGCCCGGACCAGCAGTTCCCCGTCGTCCACCCGGACCTCGACCCCGGGCGCGGGCGGCCCGACCGAGGGCCGCAGCGTGCCGGCGGTGTCCATCGCGATCACGCCCAGCTCGGTCATGCCGTAGCACTCGCCGAGCGGCACGCCGTACGCGGACGTGAACGCCTCGGCCAGGCCCGGCCGGATCAGCTCGCCACCGGTGATCGCCCGGACCAGCGGCAGGACGGGCGGCGCGGCGACCCGGGCCAGGAGTTCGAGGTGGAACGGCACGCAGAACAGGGTCGTGGGCTCGGACCCGGCGGCCAGGGTGTCGAGGATGCCGTCCACGGTCGTCCGCTCCGGGACCACCACCCGGGCGCCGACGTGCAGGCCGTGCAGCAGCGCCCCGACCAGCCCGAACGTGTGCGCGAGCGAGTTGAGCACCACGATCCGATCGCCGCGCGCGGGCATGCCGTCGATCGCGGCGTACCGCTCGAGCTCGGCGACCAGGTCGACAGCGGAGCGGCCGATCACCTTCGACGGGCCGGTCGACCCGGAGCTGAGCTGCACGAGCGCGTGTTCCGATGCCGTCGGCCGACCCGCGAGGGTCTCGGCCACCGCGACGGCGTCGTGGTGGCCGCGCAGTGCCCGGTCCGGTTCGACCAGGGGCCTGACCAGCAGTTGCGGCTCCAGCCGGGCGAGCGCGTCGTCGACCTCGTGCGGCGTGAGCCGGTGGTCGAGGAGCAGCACCTGCGCGCCGACTCGCCAGGCGGCCAACAGGCATTCCACATAGGCCGGTGAGGGGGGCAGCCGGAGCGCCAGGGTGCCCCCGGGGCGCAGGCCCGCGGCGGAGAGTGCCGCGTGCCGTTCGGCGACGGCCGCGCGCAGCGCCGACCGCCGGACGGGACCGGCGAACCACAGGCACACCTCGTCGTCGGGACCGGCGAGGAGGGCATGGTCGACCCAGTCGGGAGTCATGGGATTCTCGCCTCCGAAATAGGGAGCGCGCTCTACTGGCCCTGAAAGCTATAAGCTCCCGACGGCCTCCACAAGTGACAATCAGGAATTGTGAAAGTGATGCGCATCACAGCAAATGCGACGGTCCACCATCCCATTACCGACCGATGTTTTCGCAGTTCAAAGGCCTCATAGCCCGATATTGAGAATATAGCTGCTCTATATGCGAACCGGATTTCATGCAATGCAGAGTTCCCTCGCACCCTTTCGCGACGGAGCATTCTCCAGGGCCGTTCGCATATAGTCGTCGCCGTCGCCCGTTCCCGTACCCAGGAGGACCGATGCGCACCCTGCTGGTCGACAACCACGACTCGTTCACCTACAACCTCTTCCACCACCTGGCCGAGGTCACCGGGCACGAGCCGGAGGTCGTCCGCAACGACGATCCCCACTGGCGACCCGAGCGGCTCCGCGGGTTCGACAACGTGGTGATCTCCCCCGGCCCGGGCACGCCCCGGCGCGCCGCGGACCTCGGCCTGTCCCGGGACCTGGTCGAACACTGCGACATCCCACTGCTCGGCGTGTGCCTCGGCCACCAGGCCATCGCGCACCTGTCCGGCGCGTGCGTGGACCGGGCCCCGGAGCCGCGGCACGGCCGGGTGTCGGAGGTGCTGCACGACGGCGCCGGCCTGTTCGCCGGCCTGCCCAACCCCTTCGAAGCCGTCCGCTACCACTCCCTGGCGGTCACCGACCTGCCGGCGTCGTTGGTGGCCACGGCGCACACCCGTGACGGGGTACTGATGGGCCTGCGGCACCGGACCCGCCCCCAGTGGGGCGTGCAGTTCCACCCCGAGTCGATCTGCACGGAGCACGGCCACCAGCTGCTGGCGAACTTCACCCGGCTGACGGCCGAGTGGCAGCGCGCCCACGACGTCACGCCGGGCCGGGCCGCCCGGCGTGATCGGCTCGGGACGCCCCGCCCCGCGCCGACCACGAAGCTGAAGGTCCTGGTCGAGGCGTGTCCGACCCGGTGGAACGACGAGGTCGTCTACGACCAGCTGTTCCGGGCCGCCGGACACTCCTTCTGGCTGGACGCGAGCCGGCCGGGCGACGGCACCGGCCGGTTCTCGGTGATGGGCGACGCCACCGGGCCGCTCGCCCGGGTCGTGACGGCCGACGTGTGGGACGGGACGGTGACCGTGACCGGCTCCGCGGGTACCCGGAAAGTGGGGGTTGGTTTCTGGGACTGGCTCGACCGGGACCTCGCGGGGCTCGCGGTCGACGTGCCGGCGCTGCCGTTCGACTTCGCGCTGGGCTGGGTCGGCTACCTGGGCTACGAGCTCAAGGCCCAGTCCGGCGGCGACCGCGCGCACCGCTCGCCGTACCCCGACGCCGCCATGGTGTTCGCCGACCGGGCGCTGGTCTTCGACCACGTCGAACAGGTCACCTACCTGCTGGCCCTCGCGGCCGACGACGAGGAGCCGGCCCGCGACTGGCTGCGGGCCACGGCCGACCGGCTGGCTGGCCTCGCCGGCTGGCACCCGCTCACCCCCGACCCGCCGTTCCCGCAGCTCGTGTACCCCCGGCACAACCGGGACGAGTACCTCGACCTGATCGCCAGCTGCCAGGCCGACATCGCCGCCGGGGAGACCTACGAGGTGTGCCTGACCACGATGGTCGAGGCCCGGGTGCCGGTCGACCCGTGGCTCGGCTACCGGCTGATGCGCCGGTTCAGCCCGGCCCCGTTCGGCGCGCTCCTCGACTTCGGGGACCTGTCCGTGCTGAGCACCTCCCCGGAACGGTTCCTCCGGATCGGCGCCGACGGGTCCCTGGAGTCCCGCCCGATCAAGGGCACCCGGCCCCGGGGCGCGTCCGCCGAGGAGGACGAGCTGCTCCGCAAGGACCTCGCCACCAGCGAGAAGGACCGCTCCGAGAACCTGATGATCGTCGACCTGGTCCGCAACGACCTCGGCCGGTGCGCCGTCGTCGGGTCGGTCCGGGTGCCGAAACTGTTCGACGTGGAGAGCTACGCGACGGTGCACCAGTTGGTCAGCACGATCGTGGCCCGCCGCAGGGCCGACGCGTCCGCCGTGGACTGTGTCCGGGCGGCGTTTCCCGGCGGGTCGATGACCGGCGCGCCCAAGGAGCGGACGATGCGGATCATCGACGCCCTGGAGGGCGGGCCGCGCGGGGTGTACGCCGGGGCCATCGGGTACCTGTCGCTGACCGGGGCCGCCGACCTGAGCATCGCGATCCGCACCGCTGTCGTCCGCGGCGACCGGACCCGGTACGGCGTGGGCGGCGCGATCGTCGCGCTGTCGGATCCGGAGGAGGAGTTCGAGGAGACGGCGGTCAAGGCGGCCCCCCTGCTCCGCCTGGTCGGCACCGAGTTCCCGGACCGCCGATAGCCGTCCACAGTGTCCGAACGGTGACACCGCGTCAACACTTCGGGGGAGGGCGCGGTCACCCCCCGAACTCCTACGGTGGAGTCAAACCCCGTTGGAGGTGTCGTGACCGGCTTTGCCGTGGTGGACGTCGAGACCACCGGACCGCTCCCCGGCCGCCAGGACCGGATCACCGAGATCGCGGTCGTGCACGTCGGCCCCGGCGGCCAGATCGTCGACGAGTGGGACAGCCTGGTCAACCCCGAACGCGACCTCGGCACCCAGGAGATCCACGGGATCAGGGCGTCGGACGTGCAGTACGCGCCGACGTTCCGCGACCTGGCGCCCAGGGTCGCCGAGCTGCTGGCCGGCCGGGTGTTCGTCGCGCACAGCCTGCCCTACGACCGCGCTTTCGTGCGGGCCGAGTTCGACCGGCTCGGCATCCGGCTGCCGTTCGACGAGGCCCCGGGCCTGTGCACGATGGAGCTGGCCGGGCAGTTCCTCGCCACGTCGTCGCGGTCGCTGGCCGGCTGCTGCGCCGCCGCCGGGGTGCTCCTGACCGACCAGCACCGCGCGCTCGACGACGCCCGCGCCGCCGCAGGGCTGCTGCGGCACTACCTGCACCGCTCCACGGCCCTGGACTGGAACGGCCACCTCGCCACCGCCGCCGCGGCCCGCTGGCCCATCCTGCCCCGCCGGTCCGCCCGCCCCGTGCGGCGCGGCGCCACCTCGCACTTCCTGGACCGGATCACGACCATCCGCTGAAGAGCGGAAACCCATCAGCCGGTTACGGAGGGGCCGACCCGGCACGCGTCGGCGGCGGCGTGCCGCCCGGTTCTGTCAGAACAGGGCCGGGGGCCCGGTCACCGGGGCCGCCGGGCGGCGGATCCGGACCGCCGCCGAGTGCGGGTCGATGCCCGCCGCGCGCAGCGTCTCCTCCAGCCCCTGGTTGGCGAGCCGGTCGGCGCGCTCGTTCTCCGGGTGCCCGGCGTGGCCCTTGACCCAGTGCCACTCCACCTGGTGCACGGCCACGGCGGCGTCCAGGCGCTGCCACAGGTCGACGTTCTTCACCGGCTGGCGGGCGCTGGTCTGCCAGCCGTTGCGCTTCCACTTCGCCACCCAGCCGGTGATCCCGTTGCGCACGTACGTGCTGTCCGTGAACAGTCGGACCGTCACCGGCCGCCTCAGGCTCTCCAACGCGCGGATCGGGGCCATCAGCTCCATCCGGTTGTTGGTGGTCTCCGTGGCCTCGCCGCCGCACAGCTCCTTCTCGTGCCCCCCGTACCGGAGCAGCGCGCCCCAGCCGCCCGGCCCCGGGTTGGGCACGCACGCGCCGTCGGTGTAGATGTCCACGACCTGTTCCGTCACCGACGCAGGATAGCCCCGGCCGACCCGCCGCCCGGTCATCGCCTCCCGACGCGCAACCCGGCCCGGGAGTCATCGCCTCGCGAGGCCGAACCGGGTCACGGGGTCATCGCGTCGCGGACGAGTGCCGTGTCCACGAACTGTTCGAAGCGCACGATCAGCCCGCCCCGGACGACGAAGTGGTGCGCCACCCGCGCCGCGAGCGCCTTGCCGGTCACCCTGTTCTTCGCCGTGTAGCGCGCGAGGACCACCACGTTCTCCCCGTCGACGACGTACGTGTCGTCGTGGGCCGCCCAGTCGTCCCAGTCCGCGCCGAGCGCCTCCATCACGTGGGTGGTGACACCGACCGGGGTGCGGTACGTCCCGGCGAGCGGGAAGCCGGCCATCTCGGTCCACTCGACGTCCGGGGCGAGCGTGGCCCGCAGCGCGTCGAGGTCCCCGGCCGCCGACGCCAGGTACTGCCGCCGCACGACGTCGGCCGGGGACTCCGGGGTCAGCCCCATGTCATCTCCCCCTTGGCGACCTTCGCGCCGATCTGCGCGGCGATCAGCATCCCGGCGTGCGGGTACCGCCGGACCATCGCCGCCGTCAGCTCGGCCCCCGTCCCGGCCACCGACAGCTCGTCGTCGAACGCCTCCAGGTACCCCTTGGTGTGGGCCAGGGCGGTGACGTCGGTGGCGGTACCCGGAAGGCGGTGTCCCGGGACGACCAGCGCCGGGTCGAGGGCCGCCATCTCGTCCAGGAGCGCGATCCACGCCGCGCGCTGCTCCGGTTTCGCGGTGTCGGCGACCCAGACGTGCTCGGCCTGGAACACCAGCACCCCGCCGATGATCGCGCGGTGCTCGGCCTGCCACAGGTAGTGCCGGTCCGGCAGGGTGGGGTGCCCGCCGCGCAGCGCGAACGTGTACCCCTCGAACACGATGTCCGTGGTCAGCGGGGCCAGCACGACCAGCCGGGTCGGTCGGTTGACGCCGACCGGCTCCCAGGCGGCGAGCTTGGCCTCGTAGCTGGCGGTGATGTGCTCGATGACCAGCGGGGTGGCGAGGATCCGCGCGTCGGGGAACGCGTCGGCGACGACCTCCAGGCCCCAGTAGTAGTCGGGGTCGCCGTGGCTGACGAACACCGTGGTCAGGGTCTTGCCGGAGTCGAGGATCGCGGCGACCAGGCGGTGGCCGTCCGCGCGGGTGAAACCGGCGTCGACCAGCATGGCTTCGTGCTCGCCGGTGACGAGGGTCGCGGTCTTGTTCAAACTGGCGACCGGGAAGTCCAGGTCGATCACGGTGAAGGTCAGCGGTGCCATGGTGTGTCCTGTCTGTCGTGGTGGTCGGAGGCCGCGCCGTCGGTCCGGGTGGTCATCGGAGGCGGCGGTCGACGGCGTCGGCGTCGGCGTGCCCGACCGCGAGGACCGTGGCGCGGTCGCCGTCGACGGCGAGCAGGGTCGGGAAGCCCTCGACCCCCAGTTCCCGGGAGCGGCGGAAGTCGGTGGCCGCGGCGGCCCGGGCCGCCGGGCCCTCGAAGGCGGCGACGAGCGCGTCGGCGTCCAGGCCGTGCCGGGCGGCGAGCACCCGGTAGGTCCCGGGGTCGGAGAGGCTGAGGCCGTCGACGTAGAAGGCGGTCTGCAGGGCGTCGGCGAGTTCGACGGCCCGGTCCAGGGCGAGCGCGCGGAGGGCGGCCATGCCACGGGCCGCCGCCTCGGAGTCCATCACGAAACTTCCGTCGGCGATGAGGCTTTCATACCCTTTTCCGAAGGGTACGCCGGTCAGGTCGCCGATCTTCGCGTTCGCCTCCTGGACATAGCCGAACTGGCGGATGGGCACCCGCCGCGCGCCGGTGAACAGGCCACCGGACACGACCTCGACCGGGAGTCCCGGGTGGCGTCGGGTGACCTCGGCCATGGTGGGCGCGAACCCGTACGACCAGCCGCAGTAGGCGTCGAAGACGTACACGAGCTTCATGGGACGTGCCTTTCGGTGCTGAATCCGGAGCGGTCTGCCTGACACAACAGTATCTGACGCGTCAGGCATTCCGGATGTGACGCACACCGCCCCGCAGGGCGTCCCCCGGGGGCGGACTCAGCGTAGGCGGGGCAGCGCGTCGCGCGCGGCGAAACTGAGGATCCGCAGGTCCTCGACGAACTGGTCGCGGTGGTCGGCCGGCAACGGCTCGAGGAAGTACCGCCGGATGTTCTCCACGTGCGACCGGGCCGCGCGCACCGTCGTCTCCTCGCCCAGCGGGGTCAGCCGGACGACCTGCACGCGGCGGTCGCCCGGGTCGGCGGCCCGCACCACGAGCCCGGCGTCGACCATCCGGTCCACCAACCGGGTCGCGCCGCCCGTGGTGAGCACCTGCTCCTGGGCGACGGCCCGCATCGTCATGCCCGGGGCGCCGGCCCGGCCCAGGATCAGCAGCACCTCGAACATCAGGTGGCTGATCCCGCACTCCTCCTCGATGGCCCGGCCGAGGATGTACTCCAGCCGGTTGGCCGCGCCGAGCAAACGGCCGAAGCCCAGCACCCTGGCGTCGTTGGCCGCCTGCTCCGCCGTCGAGATGTCCGCGTCGTCCGTCACGGGGTCCATCATCCCTGCCGGGGCCGCGATCGGGCGGGCGGCACGGCTCCGAGCGCCACGGCGCCGGACGGGAGGCACGAGTCGCACGCCACGACGCTGGGCGGGAGGCACGGGGCCGCCGGCCGGCACCGCGGGCGGCCGGTCAGGGCTCGAGTCGGGGGTACACCGGGCGCGGGGCCGGGAGCCGGCCGTCGACGGGCGCGCAGCTCTCCAGGACCCGGGCGGCCGTCGCCGGCACGAAGGGGGCCAGCTCCGCGCCGAGTACCCGGCACGCGTCCAGGAGCACCGCGAGGATGCCGCCGACCGGGACCCCGGCCCGGGCCAGCTCCCAGGGTCTGGTCTGCTCCAGGTAGCGGTTGGCCTCCTCGACGATCGTCCACACCGCCCCGACGGCCCGGCGGAAGTCCGCCAGCCCCAACGCGGCGTCGACCAGGCCCGGCGCGTCCCGACAAGCGCGGAGCAGCGCGGCCGGATCCCCGACCCCATCGGGCACCGACCCGCCCGGACCCGCCGCGCCGACCCCGAGCCCACCGGCCCCCGACGCACCCGGGTCCGGCGCGCCCGCCCCGACCCCACCGGCGTCGGACGGGCCCGGGCCCGCTGCCCCGGGCCAGGTCAGGCCGTGGCGGCGGGCCAGGGTGGTGACGCGGTGGACGAGGTTGCCGACGCCGCCGGCCAGGTCGCCGTTCGCGCGGGCGATGAGGCGGGCCTCGGTGAAGTCCGCGTCGCCGACCCGGGGCACCTCGCGCAGCAGCCACCAGCGCACGGCGTCCGTGCCGTACCGGGACGCGAGGGCCACCGGGTCGACCCCCACGCCCGACGACTTGCTGATCTTGTGGCCGTCGACCGTCAGGTAGTCGTGCACGAGGATCTCGGTGGGCAGCGGGAGCCCCGCCGACAACAGCAACGCCGGCCAGTAGACGGCGTGGAACCGCAGCACGCCCTTGCCCACCAGGTGTACCCTTCGGTCCGCGCCGGCCCACCACCGCTCGTACGCCGCGCCGCCCGTGCCGTAGTCGAGACTGGAAACGTAGTTGCCGAGCGCGTCCCACCAGACGTAGACGACCTGGTCGGGGTCGCCGGGGACCGGGATCCCCCAGCCCCGGGCCCGGTCTGTGGAACGGGAGACGGACAGGTCGCGCAGTCCACCGTCGAGGAAGGCGAGCACCTCGTTGCGGCGCGCGGCGGGTTCGATCCGCAGCCGGCCGGAGGTGATGGCGTCGCGGACCGGGTCGGCGTACCGGGACAGGCGGAAGAACCAGTTGTCCTCGGCGATCAGCTGGGGCGGATCGGGGTGCTCCGGGCAGCTGTCGACGACGTAGTGTTCGCAGCCGACGCAGTACAGGCCCTCGTAGCGGGAGCGGTACAGGTCGTGGGCGCAGTCCCGCCACAGCCGCTCGACGCCGGCCGGGTGCCGGGGGTCGGCGCTCGTGCGGAGGAAGTCGTCGAAGGACAGGTCCAGCGGGGTACGCAACGCCTCGAACGCCGCGGCGTTGCGGTCGACGAGCTGGCGGACCGGTACCCCCGAAGCCTCGGCGGCGAGCACGTTCTTCAGTGAGTTGTCGTCGGTGCCGGTGAGCAGCCGGACGTCGTCGCCCCGGCGGCGGTGGTGCCGGGCGAGGACGTCGGCCTGCACCGCCTCGAGGGCGAAGCCGAGGTGCGGGGCGGCGTTGACGTAGGGGATGGTCGTGGTGAGGAAGATCGTGGTCATCGGTAACCTCCGGGACGACGGCCCAGGGCTCCGGACGCGGCCCTGGGAAACCAGGGCCTCGCGCGCGCGTCAGCGGCCCCGGGAGCGGGGCATCATGACGGGGCGCGACAGGTTCATGCCGACAGGCTACGCGGCACCCGTCCGGCCGCCGAACGAATTCCCCCCGGGCGTCACGGTTCCGTGAGGACCCCGTGCGCCAGACGGGTCAGAGCCGCCGTGATCTCCGCGACCCCGATGCCCCGTGCGCGCTGGTAGTCGAACACCTCCGGAGCCAGGGGCGCCAGCAGCGCGTCCGTGAGCGCGTCGGGACCGGCGACCCCGGCCGCCGCCACCAGGGAACGGACGTGGGCGCGCCAGAAGCCGTACGCCCCGGTGGCGAAGCGGGAGTGGCCGGTCTCCGCGCCGAGCACCAGGTGGTGGTGCCGTTCCAGCAGGGCGGTCATGGCGGCGTAGAAGGCCGCGAGTCGGGCCGCCGGGGGCGCGCCGGGGCCGAGCGGGGGTTCGCCGCCCAGCAGGAGCTCCTGGAGGGCGCGCTCGTGCTCGTCGAGGAGCGCGACGGCGATCGCGGCCCGGTCGGGGTAGCGCCGGTAGAGGGTGCCGCGGCCGACGCCGGCCGCGCGGGCGATGTCCTCCATCGTGACCGCCGCCGGGCCCTTCGTGGCGAACAGCTCCTCGGCGGCGGCGAGCACCCGGGCGCGGTTGCGGGCGGCGTCGGCCCGCTCTCTGGCTGGCTCCGGCCGACCGGGCACGTCGGTGGTCACGCGCATCACCCTACTACAACTGGACGCCCCGTCCACTTATGGCTACGGTGATAACCGGACACGGTGTCCACTTACCCCGGAGGCTTCCGATGACCCACCTGCTGCACCTCGACTCCAGCGCCAGGAGCCGGTCGTTCTCGCGCACCCTGACCGGCCTGTTCGCCACTGCCTGGCGCGCCGCCAACCCCGCGTCGACCTACACCCACCGCGACCTCGTCGCCAGCCCCGTGCCCCCGATCGGCGAGGCCTGGACCGAGATCTGCGACCACCTCCTCACCCACCGGATCACGGACATCGACCGGTACGCCGAAGCCGTCACCACCCCCGCCCGCCGCGCGGCGTGGGCCACCGTCGCCCCGCTGCTCGACGAGCTGGTCGCCGCCGACGTGGTCCTGATCGGCGCGCCGATGTACAACTACTCGGTCCCCGCGGCGCTCAAGGCGTGGCTCGACCAGGTGACGTTCCCCCGGATGGACCTGTCCGGGCGGTCGTTCGTGGTGGCGAGCGCGCGGGGCGGGTCGTACCAGCCCGGGGCGCCGCGGGCGCCGTTCGACCACCAGGAGCGCTACCTGCGCGACTTCTTCGCCGGGCACTACGCGGTCACCGACGTCACGTTCGTGACCACGGAGCTGACCAACGCCCTCGTCGACCCCGTGCTCGCCGACCTCCGCCCGGATCAGGAGGCCTCGCACGCCGCCGCCCTGGCTCAGGTGGACGAACTGGTCGCCCGGTTCACGTCCGCGCCGTGAGCTGGGTGGTCCTCGTCCTCGCCGGCCTCGTGGAGGTGGTGTGGGCGCAGAGCGTCAAGCCGACGGAGAACTTCAGCCGGCCGTGGCCGACCCTGGTGTGCTTCGTCCTGGGCGCGGCGTCGGTGTACCTGCTGTCGCGGGCGATGAACGGGCTGCCGGTGGGGACGGCGTACGCGGTGTTCACCGGGATCGGCGCGGTCGGCACGATCGTGCTCGGCATCGTGGTGCACCGCGATCCGGTGAGCGCCGCCCGGCTCGCGGCGCTGTCCCTGATCGTCGGGGGCGTGGTCCTGGCCCGGGTCACCTCGGAGACCTGAGCACCGCCGACCACCGCCGCGCACCGAGGGCCGAGGGCCGGTAGCGCGACAGGCGGGGCTACTCGTCGTCCAGCTCGTAGACGCGTTCCTCGAGGAGTTCGGACGCGCGGGGCAGTTCCTCGTCGAGGTCCAGGTAGGTGCGGTCCCGGCGCGGCGCGCCACCGAGGCCGTCGTCCAGGCCCGTCGCCACCCAGGAGAACACGCCGCGCAGCTCGCCCACCGCGTCGGCGCTCGCCACGCACAGTTCGAAGCCCACCGCCAGGCCCGCGCGGGTCGGCACCACCCGGTCGGGGTCCTCGGGCACCCGCCGGCCACCGGTCAGCAGGTACGGCTCGCCGACCAGGCGGAGCCACATCAGCGCGGCGGTCTCGTTCTGGCTGGCCAGCATGGTGCCGATCGCGGTCCGGACGGCCCCGGCCGGGTCCTCGCCCATCCAACCCAGCCCGTGGTCGCGGTCGGCCAGCGGCCCGAAATCGTCGAACATGATCCGGAATCATAGCGAGTCGATCACGGTGCCGGACAGGGCCGCGAGGGCACGGGGGCACCGACTCCTCGGGGCCCGGGACGGGTCCGCCGGGGCCGAGCCGGGGCCGGGACCAGGAGCCCTGGCCGGGGCCTCTGGTCCCGGCCAGGGCCTCGGTCAGCCGGTGAACTGGGCGATCACCTTCGTGTAGTCGAGCTTGCCGTCCCGGTTGAGCTCCCAGAAGGTGTAGCGGGCGAGGTGGTGGGAGTTGGCGTACCCGAGCATCGTGCGGAAGTTGGCCACGGTCACGGTCTCGCCCTCGTCGGTCTTGCCGTTCATCGAGGAGATGCCCTGCATGGCGTAGATCTCCGCGTCGCTCTTCGTCTTGTAGGCCGCCTTGAGCTGCCTGTGCAGACCCTCACTGGCCTGCAGGCTGAGCTTGCCCATGTCGCTGCCGCTCTGGCCGCCGAAGTCGAACGGCATGATCGTCCACACGTGCACCGTCGCGCCGAGGGACACCGCCTGGCCGGGGATCTTCGCCTCGGCGCCTTCGAGGCCGTTGACGCCGGTACCCAGGGTCATGACGATCTGGATGTTCGGGTTCTTCTGTTTGGTGATCTTCAGTGCGCCGAGCACCTTCGCCGCCTGGGACACCTCGCCGGCCTCCAGGTCGATGTCGATGGTCTTGAGCTGGTAGGCGTCGATCACCTTCTGGTACGCCCCCGCCAGCGCCGACGCGCTCGAACACGCGTTGCCGAGCTTGTTGCCCGAGTAGCCGCCGAAGGAGATGACCACGTCGCCGCCCGCGCCCCGGATCGCGGCGATCCGGTTCTTCACCGCGGAGTTGGACAGCGCGCCGGCCTGGTCCCACACCGGGTTGCACCCGTTGCTCGCCAGGATGAACGCGAGCGTGAACGCCTTCACCCCGGTCTGGTGCATCACGGTCACGGGGTCCTTGCCGCCGAGGACCGGGTAGATGTAGGGCGCGCCGCCACCGGGCGCGGCCAGTGCGCCGGCCTGGGGCGCGGCTTGGGTGGCCACCGGGGTGGCCTCGGCCTGGCCGGCGCCGGACAGCGCGCCGAGGAGCAGGGCGGCCAGGCCCACCGCGAGGATCCTGTGACGTCTCATGGCAGCTCCGAACACTCGAGGGGAAGTGGTGCCCACGAGTCTGCGCATCGGGACCGGCCCGGAAGGAGCCACTTTCCGCCCACCGGGAAGGATTCCGGCACCTCCAGGGAGCCACCTGGCCGGCGCGGCCCCGCCGCGCCGGCCAGGATGCTCAGAACGCGCCGTCCGGGATGTCCATCAGGGCGTTGTCCGTGCCGTCCAGCACCGCGCGGCGGACGCCCAGCTCCGGGAGGACCGTCGTCGCGAAGAACCGGGCGACGGCCAGCTTGCCGGCATAGAAGTCGGCGTCGGCCTGCCCCGACCCGGTGGCCAGCGCCGCCGACGCCACCTGGGCCTGCCGGATCAGCAGCCACCCGATCACCAGGTCCCCCACGCTGATCAGGAGTCGGGTGGTGTTCTGGCCGATCCGGTACACCTCGCTCGCGTCGCCGCCGGCCTTGTCCCGCCAGCCGAGCATCGTGTCCACCATGCCGCGCACGTCCGCCAGCGCCGCGGCCAGCGCGTCGCGCTCCGTCGGGAACCCCGTGAGCCCTGCCAGGAACTCCTCGATCTCCCCGGTGAGCACGGCGAACGCCTCGCCGCTGTCGCGGGCTATCTTGCGGAAGAAGAAGTCCTGGCCCTGGATGCCGGTGGTGCCCTCGTACAGCGAGTCGATCTTCGTGTCGCGGACGTACTGTTCGATCGGGTAGTCCTGGAGGAACCCCGAGCCGCCGAGGGTCTGCAACGACAGGGCCAGCATCTCGTAGGACCGCTCGGAGCCGACGCCCTTCACGACCGGCAGCAGCAGGTCGTTCAGGCCGGCCGCGAGTTCGGGGTCGCCGGGCCGGTCCAGCCAGCCGGCCGTGTAGAGGTAGACGGCGCGCAGCCCCTCGGCGTACGCCTTCTGCAGCATCAGCATCCGGCGCACGTCCGGGTGCCGGTCGATCGTCACCCGGGGCGCGGACTTGTCGGCCGCCCGGGTCAGGTCCGGCCCCTGCACCCGGGAACGGGCGTAGTCCAGGGCGTTGAGGTAGCCGGTCGACAGGGTCGCGATGGCCTTCACGCCGACCTGCATGCGGGCGGACTCGATCACCTTGAACATCTGGGCGATGCCCTCGTGCACCTCGCCGAGCAGCCAGCCCACGGCCGGTTCGTGCTCGCCGAACCGCAGCTCGCAGGTCGTGGACACCCGGATTCCCATCTTCTTCTCGACGTTCGTCGCGTACACGCCGTTGCGCTCGCCGAGTTCGCCCGTGGCCGGGTCGAAGCGGAACTTCGGCACCACGAACAGGGAGAGGCCCTTCGTGCCCGGGCCGGCCCCGTCCGGGCGGGCCAGGACGAAGTGCACGATGTTGTCCTCCAGGTCGTGTTCGCCGGAGGTGATGAACCGTTTGACGCCCTCGACGTGCCAGGTGCCGTCGGGCTGCGGGAGGGCCCTGGTCCGGCCCGCGCCGACGTCGGAGCCCGCGTCGGGTTCGGTGAGCACCATCGTGCCGGCCCAGCGCTTCTCCAGCATCACCTCGCCCATCCGGCGCTGCTCCGGGGTGCCGAGGTTGTAGAGCAGGCCGGCGAAGGCCGGGCCGCCGCCGTACATGAAGACGGGGGCCTGGGCACCCTGGACCATCTCGACGAGGGCCCACCACAGCATCCGGGGCGCCGCCGTGCCGCCGAGGCCGACGGGCAGGTCGAGGCGCCACCACTCGGCGTCCATGTACGCGCGGTACGAGCGGCGGAAGCCCTCGGGCATCGTCACCGAGTGGGTGGCCGGGTCGTAGACCGGCGGGGTGCGGTCGGACTCCACGAAGGACTCGGCGACCGGACCGGTGGCCAGCCGCTCGACCTCGGCGAGGATGTCGCCGACGGTGTCGGGGTCGAGGTCCGGGTAGCGGCCCAGATCCAGGTCGAACACCTCGAACAGGTTGAACCGCAGGTCACGGAGGTTGGCGCGGTAGTGGCTCATCGGGGCTCCCCCGGGTCGAGGCTGGCAAGGTCGGTGCCGGCACGGTCGCGGCCGGACAGGTCGAGGTCGAGCAGGGTGTCGAGGGCGCGGATCGTGTCGGCCGCGTCGCTGTGGTGCACGGTCGCCATGCCCAGCGCTCGGGCCGGCCTCAGGTTCCCGGCGAGGTCGTCGACGAACACGCACTCCGCCGGGGTCAGGCCGATGGCCGCCGCGCCGAGTTCGTAGATCGCCGGGTCGGGCTTGCGGACGCCGACCGTGCCGGAGAGGACCACCCCGTCGAAGAGCGCCGCCAGGTCGGTGTAGCCGTCGGGGCCCCAGGAGTTGGAGACCAGGCCGGTGCGGACGCCGAGCGCCCGGGCCCGGCGCACGGCCGCGCGCATCGCCGGGTCGGGGCGCAGGTCGGCCATCAGGCGGGGGACGAGGCCGGCGGCGGGCACGCCGAGGAGTACCGCGAAACGGGTTTCGAAGGTGTTCACCGGCAGTGTGCCGAGTTCCAGGCCGGCGAGGAGCGGGTGGGCCTCGGTTCGCAACAGGGTGGCCACCCGGTCCGCCGGCAGCCCCTCGCGGGCGCAGAACCCGGCGAAGGACGCGAAGACGTCGGAGGTCAGCACCCCGCCCCAGTCGATCAGCAGACCCTTTCTCATGGGTACCGCCGCAGCTCCCGCCGGGCCAGCGACATCCGGTGCACCTCGTCGGGCCCGTCGGCCAGCCGCAGCGAACGTGCCGCCGCCCACAGCCCGGCGAGGGGGAAGTCCTGGCTGACCCCGCCGCCGCCGTGGGTCTGGATCGCCTTGTCCAGCACCCATTCGGCCATCCGCGGCGTCACGATCTTGATGGCCTGGATCTCGGTGTGCGCGCCCTTGTTGCCGACGGTGTCCATCAGCCACGCCGTCTTGAGGACCAGGAGTCTGGCCTGCTCGATCCGGACCCTGGCCTCGGCGATCCAGTCGGCGACGACGCCGTGCTGGGCGATCGGTTTCCCGAAGGTGGTGCGCTCCTGAGCCCGGCGGCACATCAGTTCCAGGCCGCGTTCGGCCATCCCGATCAGGCGCATGCAGTGGTGGATCCGGCCGGGCCCCAGGCGGGCCTGCGCGATCGCGAACCCCTCGCCCTCGCCCGCGACCAGGTTCGCCGCCGGCACCCGGACGTCGGTGAACGCGATCTCGGCGTGCCCGCCGTGCGGCCCGTCGTCGAAGCCGAACACGTGCAGGCCGCGCCGGACGTCGACGCCGGGAGTGTCGCGGGGTACCAGGATCATGCTCTGTTGGCGGTGCCGGTCCTCGCCACCGGTGCGGCCCATCACGACCAGGAGTTCGCAGCGCGGGTTCATCGCGCCGGAGGACCACCACTTGCGGCCGTTGATGACGTAGTCGTCGCCGTCGCGGACGATGCTGGTCGCGATGTTCGTGGCGTCGGAGGAGGCCACGTCGGGCTCAGTCATGCAGATCGCGGACCGGATCTCGCCGGCCATCAAGGGCGTCAGCCAGCGTTCCTTCTGCGCCCCGGTGCCGAACATGTGCAGCACTTCCATGTTCCCGGTGTCCGGTGCCGAGCAGTTCAGCGCCTCGGGGGCCAGGTAGGGGCTGCGGCCGGTGATCTCGGCGAGGGGCGCGTACGTCTGGTTGGACAGGAGGAACAGGTTCCAAAGTCCGCGCCTGCGGGCCTCGGCCTTCAGGTCCTCGATGACCGGCGGGGTGGTCCAGCGCTCGCCGGCCGCGACCTGTTCGGCGAACACCGGCTCTGCCGGGTACACGTGCGAGTCCATGAACGCGAGCAGCCTCCCGCGCAGCTCCTCGGTCTCCGCGTCGTACGAGAAGTCCATTCAGTGCCCCTTGTCCTCGGCCAGCGCGGCGTGCCCCAGCCCGACGAGCGGCGCGACCACCTCGCCGATCCTGTCGAAGCCCCCGCCGACGGTCTGACCCGCCGTGTACCGGTGGTGGATGCCCTCGGCGATCACCGCGAGCTTGAAGAACCCGAACGCCGTGTACCAGTGCAGCCGCGACAGGTCCACCGCGCGCCGGGCCGCGTACCGTTCGATCAGCTCGGGGCCGCCCGGGAAGTTGTCCGTGACGGCGTCGGACACCGCGTTGGCGGGCAGGTGCGCCAGGCCGGTCCAGTAGACGAGGAAGACGCCCAGGTCCGTGAGGGGGTCGCCCAGGGTGGCCATCTCCCAGTCCAGGACGGCCGCGATGGTGTCGTCGGCGGCGACCAGCACGTTGTCGAGCCGGTAGTCGCCGTGCACGATCGCCGGCCGGCCGCTGTCGGGCACGTCGGCGGCCAGGGCGGCGTGCAGCTCGTCGATGCCCGGTATCTCCCGCCCCCTGGACGCGTCGAGCTGGGTTTTCCACCGGCGCAGCTGGCGTCCGAGGAACCCGTCTGGGCGGCCGAAGCCTTCGAGCCCGACGGCGCCCGGTTCCACGTCGTGCAGGTCGGCGAGGGTGTCCATCAGCGCGTGCGCCACGGTCCTCGCCCGCGCCGGGTCCAGCACCGCCGTCTGGGCCGCCGAGCGGTACACCGTGCCGTCCACGTAGGACATCAGGTAGAACGGCGCGCCCAGCACCGCCGGGTCCGGGCAGTGCGCCACGGTCCCCGGCACGGGCACCGCCGTGGCTCGCAGGGCGCCGAGCACCGTGTACTCCCGGCCCATGTCGTGCGCCGTCGCCAGCACGTGCCCGATCGGGGGCCGGCGCAGCACCCAGCGGTGCGTGCCGTCGCCGAGCACGTAGGTCAGGTTCGACTTGCCGCCCACGATCCGTTCGGCGGTCAGGTCCCCGGTGACGAGGCCCGGGTGGGACGCGTCGAGCCAGCCGCGCAGGGCCGCGAGGTCCACGCCGCGCCGCGGTTCCGCCGTGCTCACGGCGTCACCACCACCCGGCCGACCGTGTCCCCGGCGGCGAGCCGGGCGATGCCCTCGGCGGCCTGGTCGAACGAGATCCGCTCGCCGATCAGCGGGCGGGCCAGTTCGGCCTCGGCGAGTTTCGTCAGCTCGCGGTGCGCCTCGCGGACGGCGTCGGGGTCCTGCTGGCGGTAGAGGCCCCAGTGCAGGCCCAGTACCGAGTAGTTCTTGATCAGCACGTGGCTCATGGCCTGCGAAGGGATCACGCCGCTGGCGAATCCGACCACCACGATCCGCCCTTCGAACGCGACGCACTTCGTGGACCGCTCGAACGCCGACCCGCCCACCGGGTCGAAGACGACATCCGCGCCCCGGCCGCCGGTGGCCTCCTTGACCTGGAACACGAAGTCCCCGGCATGCCGGTCGATGACCAGGTCGACGCCCAGGTCATGAGCCACCCGCACCTTGTCCGGGCCACCCACGACGCCGATGACGTACGCCCCCGCCGCGAGGCCGAGCTCGACGGCGGCACTGCCGACCCCGCCGCTCGCCGCGTGCACGAGCAGGGTCTCCCCCGCGCGCAGGCCGGCCCGGCGGTGCAGGGCGAACCACGCCGTCTGGTAGCCGATGTGGAACGCCGCCGCCCGCGCGTCGTCGAGAACGTCCGGCGCGGGGAAGGTGTCCGCCGTGTCCATCAGCGCGTAGTCGGCCAACGCGCCGGAGGTGGCGGCCGGCGTGCCGATCACCCGCTGCCCGACCGCGAAGCCGTCGCCCGCCGTCACCACCTCGCCGCACAGCTCCACCCCGGGCGTGAACGGCAGCGGCGGCCGCACCTGGTACTGGCCCCGGCACATCAGCGCGTCCGGGAAGTTCAGCGCCACGGCCAGCACCCGGACGAGGATCTGTCCCGGGCCGGGGGCGGGCGTGGGGACGTCGGCCAGTTCCATCACGTCGACCGGCTCCCCGAGCCGCGTCACCTGCCAGGCCCTCATCGGGTCTCCTCCGTGTCGTCGTGGGTCGCGCGGTCCCGGCGTGCCGGGGTGGAGCCGCTCCCCGGGGTGTCCAGGTGGGACTGGAGCCGGCGCATCGCCGTCAGCCAGCGTTCCGGGTCGGCGGCCTTCGCCGCGTGGTACCCGGCGACCTCCGGGTGCGGCAGGATCAGGAACCGGCCGTCGGCCAGCGCCTCGACCACGGCGTCGGCGACCTGCTCCGGGGTCAGCGCCGTCTCGTCGAGCATCAGCCGGCCGGCCCGCCCGGAGGCCTCCAGCATCGGGGTGCGCACCCCCTGCGGGCACAGCGCCTGCACGGTGATCCCCCGGTCGGCGTACGTGGCCGCCAGCCACTCGGCGAACGCCAGCGCGCCGTGCTTGGTCACCGAGTAGGGCGCGGAGCCGAGCATGGTCAGGAGCCCGGCCGCCGACACCGTCGACAGGAAGTGGCCCCGGCCGCGGTCCAGCCAGCCCGGCAGCAGCGCCCGGGCGGCCCGGACGTGGGCCATCACGTTGACCTGCCAGGCCAGGTCCCAGTCGGAGTCGGGGGCCTCGGGGCCGCCGGCCGTGCCGACGCCGGCGTTGGCGCAGAACAGGTCGACCGCGCCCAGGTGGTCGACCGCCGTGCCGACCAGAGCGGCGGCACCGTCCGGAGTGGACGCGTCGCCGGGTGCGGCCCAGCCGTCGACCTCGGCGGCGATCCGGGCGGCGGCGGTCGCGTCGAGGTCGTTGACCACGATCCGGGCGCCCTCGGCGGCGAACCGGCGGGCGAGGGCCGCCCCGATCCCCGAGCCGCCGCCGGTGATCACGACGCCGGCACCGGCGAGGGTGGTCACGGGGCCTCCCCGTAGAAGCGGGCCACGGACTCCGCGACGCAGACCGGCCGGTCGCCGCCCTCGCGCTCGACCGTCACGAGACACGTCACCTGGGTGCCGCCGGCGACCTCCGTCACCTCGGTGACCCGCACCCGGCCGCGCAACCGGGAGTCGACGGGCACCGGCGCCGGGAACCGGACCTTGTTCAGCCCGTAGTTGACGGCCATCCGGACCCGGTCCACGAGCAGCCGGTCCAGGGTGATCACCGGCAGCAGGGACAGCACGAGGAAGCCGTGCGCGATCGTCGACCCGAAGGGGCCGTCGGCCGCCCGGACCGGGTCGACGTGGATCCACTGGTCGTCGCCGGTGGCCGCCGCGAACCGGTCGATCCGTTCCTGGTCGACGACGACCCAGTCGCTGTGGCCGAGGTCGACCGGTGCCGCGGCGCGCAGCTCGTCGAGGGAACCGAACCGCCGCGCGGGCCCGGCCGTCATCCCAGGCCGCCCGACAGGGTCAGCCCGCCGTCCACGACCACCGTCTGCCCGGTCATCCACCCCGCGTCCGCCGAGGCCAGGAACGCCACCGCCCCGGCCACGTCCTCGGGAATCCCCAACCGCTTCAACGGGTACGTGTCGGTCACCCGCTGCTCGCGTCCCTCGTACAGCGCCGCGGCGAACACCGTCTTCACGATCGCCGGGGCCACGGCGTTGACCCGGACGTCCGGCCCCAGCTCTGCGGCGAGCTGCATCGTCAGGTGGATCAGGGCCGCCTTGCTCGCGCCGTAGATCCCGATCCCGGCGGCCGGCCGCAGTCCCGCCACGGACGCCACGTTGACGACCGCACCGCCGTGTTCGGCGAACCAGGCCCGGTGCGCGTGCCCGACCCAGCCGAGCGCGGCGAACACGTTGACCTCGAAGACCTTGCGGACGGCCGCCGGGTCCGCGTCGACCATCGGCCCGTACACCGGATTGATCCCGGTGTTGTTGACCAGCACGTCGAGCCGGCCGAAGGTGTCGAGCACCCGGGCGACCGTGTCGGCCTGGTGCTCGGGATCGTCGGCCTTCCCCGCGACGGCCATCGCGCGGTCGGGGCCGAGGGCCTTGACCGCCTCGTCGAGGGCATCGGGCTTGCGGGCGGTCAGGCAGACCCTGGCCCCCTCGGCGACGAGCCGTTCGGCGATGCCGAAGCCGATGCCCCGGCTGGATCCGGTGATGAGGGCGACCTGCCCGTCGAAGCGCGTCACATGCTTATCCCGCCGTCGACCGGGAGGACCGCCCCGGTGATGTACCCGGCCTCGTCGGAGGCCAGGAAGCCCACCGCCGCGCACATCTCCGTCGGGTCGGCGAACCTGCCCATCGGGATGTGCGCGGTGAGCTCCGCGCGCTTGGCGTCCGGGATGGACGCGATCATGCGGGTCTCCGCGTTCGGGGAGATCGCGTTGACCGTCACCCCGAAGTGGGCCAGTTCCTTGGCCGCCGTCTTCGTGAAGCCGATGATGCCGGCCTTGGCCGCGGCGTAGTTGGCCTGGCCGGTGTTGCCGTGCAGCCCGGTGTAGGAGGTGACGTTGACGACCCGGCCGGAGCCCTGGGCCCGGAAGTGCGGCACGCAGGCCCGGGTGAACCGGAAGGTGCCGCCGGCGTGCACCGCGAGCACGGCGTCCCAGTCCTCGTCGGAGATCTTCCACAGCACGTTGTCGCGGAGGATGCCGGCGTTGTTGACCAGAATGTCGACCCGGCCGGTGGCCTCGACGGCTGCGGTCACGACCCGCTCGACGTCCGCGGTGCTGCTCACGTCGGCGGCGATGCCGGTGGCGCCGACGCTGCCTGCGGCCTTCGCCAGCTCCTCGGCGTCGAAGTCGACCAGGAAGACGGTCGCGCCGGCCTGTTGGAAGAACCCGCCGAGTGCGAGGCCGATGCCGCGGGCCGCGCCCGTGACGATGACCGTTCTGCCAGAGAAGTCGTAGCTGAGGTTCCCCATATTCGGACTTTCCTCCTGATTTCACAGGGCTACCCGGAAGTAATCAAGCGCTTGCTTAGAATGCTGGTCATGTACCACGATGTCAACGACCCCCGAACGCCCGTCGAGGGCGGCCTGGACGAGGCCGAGGCCCGGGCCCTCGACGAGAACTGGTCGGAGGTCCAGCCCCCGGCGGCCCGGCAGATCCTGATCGCCGCCGTCGAGGCGTTCGCCACCCGGGGCTACCACGCGACCACCACCCGCGACATCGCCAGCCGGGTCGGCCGCTCCCCCGCCGGGGTCTACGGCTACTTCCGCTCCAAGGAGGAACTCCTCTACCGGATCAGCCTGATCGGCCACCAACGCACCCTGCGGACCATCACCGACGCGGCCGGCAGCGACGCCGACCCGGTGGCCAGGATGCGCGCCGTGGTCAGCGACTTCGCCGCCTGGCACGCCCGGCACCACACCACGGCCCGGGTGATCCAGTACGAGCTCGGGGCGCTCAGCGAGGCCCACCACGCCGAGATCGCGGCCCTGCGCCGGCAGATCGACCGGGTGGTCCGCGAGACCCTCGACTACGGGGTGGCGCGCGGGGCGTTCGACGTGCCCGACGTGCCGGGGACAGCGCTCGCCCTGCTCAGCCTCAGTATCGACGTGGCCAGGTGGTACCGCTCCACCGGCCGGCTGGGGCCGGAGGACATCGGCGCGCTGTACGCGGACCTGGCGCTGCGGATGCTGCGGACGCCAGAGCATCGCCCCCTGACATCTGGCCACTGAGGACCGACCTGCCCTACATTGACCGTCATTGGTGCCGCATACGCAGCGGCAGCCATCGGCGTCCCGGGCCGGGCCGCGCGCGACGCGTTCCCGGGCCGGCGTCACAACAGGGAGGCCCCTCAATGAAGTTCCTCAGATTCGCAGTAGTGGTCGCCGGAGCGGCGCTGGCCGTCGCGGCCGCCTCCGCCCCGGCGTCGGCCGCCCCGCCCGCCCAGGGCATCGTCGGCGGTGGCGCGGTCGGCACCGCCCCGTCGTGGGCCGCGGCCGTCGGCGACAGCAGCGGCATGTGGTGCAGCGGCACCCTCGTCGCACCACAGTGGGTGCTCACCGCCGGGCACTGTTCCGGCGCGACCCGGATCCGGATCGGTTCGAAGAACCTGAACAGTGGCGGCACGCTGGCCACGGTGTCCAGGTCGGTCAAGCACCCGAACTACAACGGTGGCGCGTACGACTTCCGGCTCTACAAGCTCAGCAGCCCCGTCAGCCAGGCCCCGGTCTCCCTCGGCACGGTGTCCCCGGCGGTCGGCTCGGCGATCACGCTGTACGGCTTCGGCCAGACCTGCGCCCCGTACGGCTGCGGCGACATGAGCTCGGTGCTCAAGTCGGTCGGCACCACGGTCACCTCCGACGCCAACTGCGGCGGGATCAGCGGCCCGGTCGAGCTGTGCTTCGACACCTCCACCAGCGCCACCGACTGCTACGGCGACTCGGGCGGCCCGGCCATCGCCGCCGGCAAGCTCGTCGGCGTCACCAGCCGCGGCGCGGACGGCCCCGGCGCGGACACCTGCGGCAAGACGAACTCCATCTACGGCGACGCGACCGCCGTGAACAGCTGGATCCGGTCGACCACCGGGATCTAGGCACCACTCCGCGGCCCCCGGGAGCACCCCGGGGGCCGTGCCCGATATCCATAACGTTGAGTTAATAGTCTTGACCCGGCCCGTACATCCGGACGTACCCTGAGCAACCCGGGGACGCGTACCGGAAGGCCGCCATGAACATTGACCTCAGGCACCTGCAGATCCTCGTCGCTGTCGCCGACGCCGGCAGCATCCGGGGCTCGGCCACCCGGCTGCGCCTGGCACAGCCGTCCCTCACCCGGCAACTGCACCGGATCGAGGCGGCGCTCGGCGGCGCGGTGTTCGACCGCACCCCGCACGGTGTGCTGCCCACCCCGGCGGGCCTCGAGATCCTGACCAGGGCCAGACGGGTACTGGCGGACGTGGACCGGATGTGGACCGGTGCCGCGGAGATCCTCGGCCAGCTCGCCTCGCCCCCGGCCCGGGTCGGCGGCGTGCTCGGCGCGTTCACCGACGCCCTGGTGCCCGCCTCGGAGGCTGTCGGCGACGCGCCCGTGACCAGCCACGGCGACCCGAGCGTCAGCCGGCTGGTGGACGCGCTCGCCGCCGGTCAGCTCGACGCGGCGGTGCTGCACGAGTTCCCCGGCTTCACGCTGCGGCTGCCGCCGTCGTTGGCCACCCGGCACCTGATCACCGAGCCGATCTTCGTCGGGCTCGACGAGAACCACCCGCTCGCGCAGCGGCCGGAACTCGACCTCGCCGACCTCGCGCCCCGGGACTGGGCCCTGCCCCGCGCCGACGACGGCGGCCTGCACGCCAGCTTCCACCGGGCTTGCGCCGACGCCGGGTTCACCGCCAGGGTCCGGCACTGGACCGGGGACTCGGCGTCCGTCGCGCCGCTGCTGGAGGCCGGGGCGGTGTGCGGGCTGTACCCGACGACGTTCGTGCAGCCCGGAATCCGGGCCCTGCCGCTGACCGGGGCCCCGCTGCGCCGACGGGTGCTTCTCGCGTGGCGGCGCGACTCGTTCGTGGACGGCCGGACGGAGGAGTTCATGGCGCACCTGTTCCGCAGCTACGCGGCCATCGTGCACCGGCGGCCGGCGTACCGCGCCTGGTGGGCCCGGCACGCCTCCCACGCGTCGCCGGGCCTGCCGTCGTGAACCTCGAGGTGGGGCACCTGCGGCTCGTGGTGGCCGTCGCCGACGCCGAGGACGTGCGCGCGGCGGCGCACCAGCTCCAACTCACCCAGCAGAGCCTGTTGGAGCGGCTGGCCCGGATCGAGGCGGCGTTCGGCGGGGCGCTGTTCGCGCACGGCGGCCAGTACCTGGAGCCGACGCCCGCCGGCCGGTACGTGATCGGCTGCGCCCGGGGCATCCTCGACGCACTGGAGGATCTGGGCGGATGAGAAACGGGCCCCGGCGGTGTGCCGGGGCCCGTTTCGCGCGATGGTTACGCCGGGTAGTGGCGCTCCGTCGGGCCGGTGTAGACCTGGCGCGGACGGCCGATCTTCGTCGCCGGGTCCGAGATCATCTCACGCCACTGGGCGATCCAGCCGGGCAGCCGGCCGAGGGCGAAGAGCACGGTGTACATCTTCGTCGGGAAGCCCATGGCCTTGTAGATCAGGCCGGTGTAGAAGTCCACGTTCGGGTACAGCTTGCGCGACACGAAGTAGTCGTCGGCGAGCGCGATCTCCTCGAGCTGCATCGCGAGGTCCAGCAGCGGGTCGGGCTTGGCCATCCGGTCGAGCACGTCGCGGACGGCCTTCTTCACGATCACCGAGCGCGGGTCGAAGTTCTTGTACACCCGGTGCCCGAAGCCCATCAGCTTGACGCCCGGCTCCTTGTCCTTGACCCGGCGGACGAAGTCACGCACGTCGCCCCCGGACTCCTGGATGCCGGCGAGCATCTCCAGCACGGCCTGGTTCGCGCCGCCGTGCAGCGGGCCGGACAGGGCGTGGATGCCGGAGGACACCGAGGCGAACAGGTTCGCGTGGCCGGAGCCGACGAGGCGCACCGTCGAGGTGGAGCAGTTCTGCTCGTGGTCGGCGTGCAGGATGAGCAGCATGTCCAGGGTGCGGGCGACGACCGGGTCGACCTCGTACGGCGTGGTGGGGACGCCGAAGGTGAGGCGGAGGAAGTTCTCCACGTAGCCCAGGGAGTTGTCCGGGTACATCAGGGGCTGGCCGATGGACTTCTTGTACGCGTACGACGCGATGGTCGGCAGCTTCGCCATCAGGCGGATAGTGGACAGCTCCACCTGCGCGGGGTCGAACGGGTCGAGGCTGTCCTGGTACCACGTGGACAGTGCGCTCACGCCCGAGGACAGCACCGGCATCGGGTGCGCGTCGCGCGGGAAGCCGTTGAAGAAGCCGCGCATCTCCTCGTGCAGGAGGGTGTGCATGCTCAGCTTGTCGGTGAACTCGGTGAGCTGGGCCGGGGTCGGCAGCTCGCCGTAGATCAGCAGGTAGGACGTCTCCAGGAACGACGACTTCTCGGCCAGCTCGGCGATCGGGTAGCCCCGGTAGCGCAGGATGCCGGCGTCACCGTCGATGAAGGTGATGTCGGAGGTGCAGGAGGCGGTGTTCACGAAACCCGGGTCGAGGGTGACGTGGTCGGTGCTGCTGAGCAGCTTGCCGATCCCGAGGCCGCCCGGGCCGTCGGTCGCCCCGGTGACCGGCAGGTCCAGCGAGCCGGCCGGGTGTTCCAGCTTGAACGACCCGTCCGCGTGGTCCAGCTTGAAATTCGTCATCCCGCTCTCGCTCCTTCGTGGTCCAGGCACAGCGTACGTCCCCTGCGGAGAGCCCCGAGCGGGAACGGTGAGGTCGGCGGTGTGTGCAGCCAGCCAGCCACATCATAGGTTCGACCATGCTCGGGACAGGGGCCATCGGGACCTACCCGGATGGGTGCTTGGTCACACGCGGGAGCCTGCGCCATTGACCGTTTTGTCCGGAGGGGCCGCCGGGCCGGCGGCCCCTGGGAGCCTAGGGAAGCTGCCGGTTCAGCCGCCCGAACAGCCGCGACGCCCGGTTGAGGGTGCCGACACTGATCTTGGGTACGAGGGTCGCCTGGTGCTTGAGCAGCGCCGCCGCCGGCCGGAAGTGGTTGAACCGGCCCCCGGCGAGGTCGTGCTGGGCGAAGTGCGCGCGGACCTGGTCCACGATCCGGGTCCGGACCGCCGGCAGGTCGGCCACGCCGAGCGGGGCGGGCAGCTCCTTGGCGTAGGCGAGGTTGACCAGGTCGAGGTAGAAGTCCGCCTCGAACAGGTCCTCGATGTCCGCGTCCGGGGTGCCGGTGAACTCGCCGATGTCGATCAGGCCGCCCTTGCCGAGCTGGCCGTTGTCCCGCAGCCGCCGGACGGCCCGGGAGTTGCGGGTCTGGGCGTCGACGATCACGGCCACGTGCAGCCGGTTCGCGCCGAGCAGGGCGGCGAAGGTGGCCAGGGCACCGGCGCCCCCGGTCGGGGCCTTGGTCCAGCGCGGGTCGAGCCCGTCGCGGCGGTGGCTGTCGAGGGTGTCGCTGAGCACGTCCACGTAGATCAGGTCGCTCGGGCCCTCCAGGAGCAGGGTGTGCTCCCCCACGAACAGGCTGCCGGTCATCCCGATCCCCATCCCCGCGAGCAGCGGGAACGCGGTGTCGCTGTCGGCGGCGGCCAGGTCGGCGCTGACCTTGGTGCCGGCCCGGTCGTGGTCGATCACGGTCCGGACCCGGTGCAGGTGGTCCGGGGAGATCATGAACGGCGAGTGGGTGGTGTAGAGCACCTGGTGGGTGGGGGCGAGCCGTTCGTCGATCAGCCGGAGCAGGTCCTCCTGGGCCCGGCCGTGCAGGGACAGGCCCGGCTCGTCGAGCAGCACGATGACGTCACGGTCGCCGGCGTCGAGCTCGGAGAAGTACGCCAGGAAGGAGAAGAACCAGACGAAGCCGCGCGACCGGTTGTCGAAGGGCACGGACGCGCGGTGGCGGCGGTTGTGCACCCGGATCTGGAGCAGCGGGCCGTCGGCGGCCGGGAGCACCTCCAGGCGGACCTCCAGCTCGTCGTTCTGCGACCAGTAGTCGAACACCTCGTCGGAGATGATGTTGCTGGCGTTCTCCAGCTCCCGGATCAGCTGCTCGTGCCGGCCGGGCTCCAGGAAGTCCTCCGGGGCCACCCCGGCCATCCGCAGCAGGCTGAGCAGGGAACGCTCGCCGGGCTCCAGCTCGTCGGCGTCGCGGCGGAGGATCAGGTCGGGCACCGACACCTTGCCGGGCATGATGTCGTAGTCGGAGAAGTACATCAGGGCCGGCAGCCGGGGCGCGGCGTACGCGTCGGCGAGGTGGTGGGCGACGTCGCCGTCCCGCCAGGCCCGGATCCGGTCGAGGACGGCCCCGGTCTCCTCCGTCTGCTCCTCGCGGCCCTCCAGCATCGCGCGCAGCTCGGCCACGGTCCCCACGGGCGGCAGGCCGAGCCCGGCGACGAGGTTGCCGACGACGGTCGGCTCGTCGACGGCGTGCGCGACGGTGCGCGAGTCGTCGCGGTACCCGATGGTGACGGTGACCTCCGGGCTGGTCAGCGCACCGAACCCCAGCTCCTCCTCGATCTGCTTGACCTCCAGGTCGTCGTACTCGAAGGTCGCCACGACCACCGGGATCCGGTCGGCCTGCGCCCACTGCTTGCGCTGCCGGGTGAGCCGGGCCGGGTAGTCGACGACCTCGTCGAAGGGTTCGGCGGGTTCGGCCGGGTTGAGCCGGTGCAGGGCCTGCAGGATGGTGGTCTTGCCGGACTCGTTCTTGCCGACGAGGCAGGTGACGTTCGGTTCGACGGTGAACTCCTCGGAGTCCTCCACCGACCGGTAGCTGGTGATACGAGCGTTGATGAGCCGCACCGAATTCTCCTGATCACGACAATTAGGGACAAAATGATAATCCCCCGGTCGGGGCCGCGACACGGGGAAGCTCACCGGCAGGTCACGGGCTTTGTGCGATCGATTTCACAACCTCGGCAACATGGCCGATACGACAGCGCAACAGGGCCTTGACAGACTTCTCCATGCTTCGATCCGGCACACCCGTGCCGGACGGGCTGTCGAGGAGGGCGAACCATGGGCCGGTGGATCACACAGTGGACTCCCGAGGAACCGGAGTTCTGGGCGGCGACCGGACAGAAGGTCGCCCGACGCAACCTGGTGTTCTCGATCCTCGCCGAGCACTTCGGCTTCTCGATCTGGCTGCTGTGGAGCGTCGTGGCGGTCAGCCTGCCGGCGGCCGGCTTCAGGTTCTCCGTCGACCAGCTGTTCTGGCTCGTGGCGCTGCCCAACCTGGTCGGCGCGTTCATGCGGCTGCCCTACACCGCGGCCGTCGCCCGGTTCGGCGGCCGGAACTGGACCACGGTGTCCGCCGCGCTGCTGCTGATCCCGCTGAGCCTGATGGCGTACTGCGTGAGCACGCCCGGCACGCAGTACTCGATGTTCCTGTTCGCGGCCGCCACGGCCGGCCTGGGCGGCGGCAACTTCGCCTCCAGCATGGCCAACATCTCCTACTTCTACCCGGAGGCGCGCAAGGGCTTCGCGCTCGGCCTCAACGCCGCCGGCGGGAACATCGGGGTGGCCGTCGTGCAGTTCGCGGTGCCGGCGGTCGTGGTGACCGCCGCCGCTCCGCACCTGGTCAACGCGCCGCTGCTCTGGCTGCTGCCGGTGCTGGTCGCCGTCGCGTGCGCCTGGGCGTTCATGGACAACCTGACCGTGGCCCGGGCGAAGATGTCCGAGCAGCTCACGGCCCTGCGCAGCCGGCACACCTGGGTCATGTCGTTCCTGTACATCGGCACGTTCGGCAGCTTCATCGGGTACTCCGCGGCCCTGCCCCTCTTGATCAAGGGCCAGTTCGCGGAGGTCGCCTGGCCGTACTGGGCGGCGCTCGGCCCCCTGGTCGGCTCCGTGTCCCGCCCGGTCGGCGGCTGGCTGTCGGACAGGGTCGGCGGGGCGCGGGTCACCCTCGGCGTGTTCGCCGTGATGGCCGTCGGGGTCACCGGGGTGCTCGCCGGGCTGTCCTCGCATGCTTTCGGGCTGTTCCTGGCCTCGTTCGGGCTGCTGTTCGTGACCAGCGGGGTCGGCAACGGGTCGACGTACCGGATGATCCCGGCGATCTTCCGCACCGAGGCGGCGGATGCCGGTCGCACCGAGCTGGAGGGCAAGCGCACGGCCGCCGCCGTGATCGGGCTGGCCTCGGCGATCGGCGCGCTCGGCGGTTTCCTGATCCCGCGCGGCTTCGCGATCTCGATCACGAACACCGGCTCGATCCGCACCGCCCTGTACGTCTTCCTCGCCAGCTACGCCGTGTGCGGGGTCGCCACCTGGTGGTTCTACCTGCGCAAGGTCCTGGTGACCCGGGTGCCCAACCTGGCCCACGCCCGCGTGTAACACGAAGTGCGCGTCTTGTAGCACCCCGGAAACACGGGAGGTACCCCCAGTGAAACCGACGTCCACCACTCTGACCAGCATGACAACGGCCGCGACCCACTGCCCGTACTGCGCGTTGCAGTGCGCGATGACCCTCCGCCGGGTCGACGGCGCGGTCACGGTCGAGCCCCGGGAGTTCCCGACGAACCGGGGCGGTCTCTGCCAGAAAGGGTGGACGTCGGCGGATCTGCTGGACCACCCGGAACGGCTCACCGGCCCGCTGCTGCACGGCCGGCCGGTGAGCTGGGACGAGGCCCTGGACTTCGTCGCGGCCGGGATCACGAGGACCCAACAGGAGCACGGCCGCGACGCGGTCGGCGTGTTCGGGGGCGGCGGGCTGACGAACGAGAAGGCCTACACGCTCGGCAAGTTCGCCCGGATCGTCCTGCGCACGTCGACGATCGACTACAACGGACGGTTCTGCATGTCCTCGGCCGCCGCCGCCGGGATGCGCGCCTTCGGCCTCGACCGGGGGCTGCCGTTCCCCCTCGCCGACCTGGGCACGGCCGACGCGATCCTGCTCGCCGGGGGGAACCTGGCCGAGACGATGCCGCCGATCCTGCGGCACTTCGCCGCCGGGAACCTGATCGTCATCGACCCCCGGGTCACCGCGACGGCCGCCCGGGCCACCCTGCACCTGCAGAACACCCCCGGCACCGACCTGGCCCTCGCGAACGGGCTGCTGCACCTGGCCGTCGCCGAGGGCCTGCTGGACTCCGACTACATCGCCGCCAGGACCACCGGCTTCGAGCCGGTCCGGGCGACGGTGGCAAGCTACTGGCCGGCGAGGGTGGAACGGATCACCGGGGTGCCGATCGAGGACATGGTCCGGGCCGTCCGGATGCTCGGCGGCGCAGGCAGGGCCTACATCCTCACGGCACGCGGGGCCGAGCAGCACGCGAAGGGCACCGACACGGTGTCGGCGTTCATCAACCTGGCGCTCGCGCTCGGCCTGCCCGGCAACAGGGGCGGCTACGGCTGCGTCACCGGGCAGGGCAACGGCCAGGGCGGGCGGGAACACGGCCAGAAGGCCGACCAGCTGCCCGGCTACCGCAGGATCGACGACCCGGCGGCCCGGGAACGGATCGCCGGGATCTGGGGCGTGCGGGCCGAGGACCTGCCCGGCCCCGGACCGTCCGCCTACGAACTCCTCGACGGGCTGGGCACCGCGACGAGGGCGTTGCTGGTGTTCGGGTCCAACCCCGTGGTGTCCGCGCCCCGGGCGCGCCATGTCACGGACCGGCTGCGGGCCCTCGACCTGCTCGTCGTCGCCGATCTGGTGATGTCGGAGACCGCGGCGATCGCCGACGTCGTGCTGCCCACCGCGCAGTGGGCCGAGGAGGACGGCACCATGACCAACCTCGAAGGCCGGGTCATCCGCCGGCGCAAACTCATGGACCCTCCCGAGGGCGTGCGAACGGACCTCGACATCCTTGCCGCTCTCGGCGACCGGCTAGGGGTCGCGGTGCTGGCAGAGCCCGAGGCGGTGTTCGCCGAACTCGGGCTCGCCAGCTCCGGCGGGGCCGCCGACTACGCCGGCATCACCTACGACCGGATCGACGCCGAGACGGGCGTGTTCTGGCCCTGCCCCGACCCCGGCCACCCGGGCACCCCCCGGATGTTCGAGGAGAACTTCGCCACCCCCGACGGGCTCGCCCGGTTCGTCGCCGTCGAGCACCGGCCGCCAGCCGAGGACGTGTGCGAGGAGTACCCGGTCTACCTGACCACCGGGCGGGTGCTGACCCAGTACCAGTCCGGGGCGCAGACCCGGCGGGTCGGGCGGCTGCCCGGCGAGCTGTTCGTGGAGCTGCACCCCGACCTGGCCGCCCGGCTCGGCGTCGCCGCGGGCGAGCCGGTCACCGTGAGCAGCCGGCGCGGGTCCGTCACCGCGCCGGCCAGGGTCTCGGAGACGATCCGGGCCGACACCGTGTTCCTGCCGTTCCACTGGGCCGGGGTCAACGCGCTGGTCAACCCGGCCCTGGACCCGACATCGCGGATGCCGGAGTTCAAGGTGTGCGCCGTGCGGGTGGAAAAGCCATGAGGATCACCATCATCGGGTACGGGATGGCCGGCGCGCGGCTCGCGACGCTCCTGGCCCGCGAACACGACGTCACGGTGTACGGGGCCGAGCCGCACGCCGCGTACAACCGGATCCTGTTGTCGGGGCTGCTCGCCGGGGCGTACCAGGAAACGGATCTCGCCCTGCCCGCGTCGAACGTGGACCTGCGGCTCGGCGTCACCGCGATCGACGTGGACCGGGTCGCGCGCACCGTCGACGGCGAACCCTACGACGCGCTGGTGCTGGCCACCGGCTCCCGCGCCATCATCCCGCCGATCAAGGGTCTGACCTGCGACGACGGGGACCTGCACCCGAACGTGGCGGCATTTCGCACCCTGGAGGACTGCCGGCGGATCCTCTCCGCGACCGGGTCGCATCCGGTGGTGCTCGGCGGCGGCCTGCTCGGGGTCGAGGCGGCCCGGGGCCTGGCCGGCCGGGGCCCGGTCACCCTGGTGCACGGCGCGCCGCACCTCCTCGAACGCCAACTCGACCCGGCCGGTGGGGCGGTGCTCGCCGACACCCTGGCGGCGATGGGCATCACGGTCCGGGTCGACGCGCAGGCCGTGGCCTACGCCGACGGGGTGCTCCGGCTCGCGGACGGCACCGAACTGCCCGCCGACCCGCTCGTCGTGTCCTGCGGGGTCCGGGCCGAGACCACCCTCGCGGAGTCGATCGGGTTGGCCGTCGGCCGGGGCGTGCTCGTCGACGACGAGCTGCGGGCCAGCGACCCGGACATCTACGCCATCGGCGACTGCGCCGAACACCGCAACACCGTGTACGGCCTGGTCGCGCCCGCGTGGGAGCAGGCGGCGGTACTGGCGGGTGTGCTGGGCGAGGTCGCGGCGGCCCGATCGTCGGGGGCGCGGCCCGGGGACGGCTCGTCGGTGCGGTACACCGGGTCGCGGCTCGTCACCCGGCTCAAGGCCGCCGGCATCGACCTCGCCGCCATGGGCCACCTCGACGGCGAGGAGAACCTCAGCTTCACCGACCCGTCCCGGGGCACCTACGCCCGGCTGGCCATCACCGACGGCCGGCTGCGCGGCGCGATCCTGATCGGCGACAACCCCACCGTCGGCACCATCACCCAGCTCTTCGACCGCCGCACCCCGGTCCCGGCCGACCGGCGCTCCCTGCTCCTCGGCCGGATCTCGGCGGCGGCCGCGCCCGCCGAGACCCCGGCCCTGATGCCCGACGCCGCCGTGGTGTGCCGGTGCAACACCGTCACCAAGGGCGACATCGTCCGGTGCGGCGGCCGGACCGTGCCGCAGATCGCGGAGCGGACCAACGCGACCACCGGCTGCGGCGGCTGCACCGACGCGGTGCGCGGCATCGCCGACTGGCTTTCCACAGTGGACCCCGTGATGGAGGAGGTGTGACCGTGAGACTCGTCGTGATCGGCAACGGCATGGTCGGCCAGCGGTTCGTCGAGGCCCTCGCGGCCCGCGACGTGGACCGGAACTGGGCGGTGACCGTACTCGCCGAGGAGAACAGGCGGGCCTACGACCGGGTCCGGCTGTCCGCCTACTTCGAGGGCGTCACCGCCGAGGAGCTGACCCTGGCCCCGCCCGGGGTGCCGGCCGGGGCGGACTTCGTGCTGGGCGAGCCGGCGGTGTCGGTGGACCTGGCATCGAGGACGGTGCGCACCGAGGCCCAGTCGTTCGGCTACGACGCCCTGGTCCTGGCCACCGGCTCGCGGGCCTTCGTGCCCCCGGTCGCGAACGCCGACGCCCCGCACTGCTTCGTCTACCGCACCCTCGACGACCTCGACGCGATCCGCGCGCACGCCGCCGGCAAACGGACCGGGGTGGTGGTCGGCGGCGGGCTGCTCGGGCTGGAGGCCGCCAACGCGCTGCGGCTGCTGGGGCTGTCCGTCCGGATCGTCGAACACGCCCCGCACCTGATGCCGTTACAGGTCGACCTGGCCGGCGGGGCACTGCTCCGCCGCCGGGTGCAGGCCCTCGACATCGCCGTGGACTGCGGCGAGGGGGTCCGGGACGTGGCCGACCTCGACGCCGACGTCGTGGTGTTCGCCGCCGGGATCCGGGCCCGCGACGAGCTGGCCTCCGCCGGCCTCGCGCGCGGCGAGCGGGGCGGCTTCCTGGTGGACCCCACCTGCCTGACGTCCGACCCGGCCGTGTGGGCCATCGGCGAGTGCGCGGCGGTCGACGGGGTGACCTACGGCCTCGTCGCACCGGGCTACGCGATGGCCGAGGTGGTCGCCGACCGGCTCACTGGCGGCTCCTCCACCCTGGACACGCCGGATATGTCAACAAAATTGAAGCTTCTCGGCGTGGACGTGGCCAGCTTCGGCGCCACGACCGGCCCCCTCGACGTGGTGTACAACGACCCGGCCACCGGCGTGTACGCCAAACTCGTCCTCACCGACGACGCCCAGACCCTGCTCGGCGGGATCCTCGTCGGCGACGCGTCGGCCTATCCGGCGCTGCGGGCCAGCGTCGGCGGTCCGCTGCCGGGCACGCTCGCGGACCTGATGGCCTCCGGGGCCGCCCCGGTCGGGCTGCCCGACTCGGCCCAGGTCTGCTCGTGCCACGCCGTGACCAAGGGGTCCTTCCTCGACGCCGTCGCCGACGGGTGCGTGGACCTGCCGGCGATCAAGGCGTGCACCAAGGCCGGTACCGGCTGCGGGTCCTGCGTGCCGCTCCTCAAGTCGCTGCTCGCCGAAGCCGGCATCGTCCAGTCCACCCACCTGTGCGAACACTTCGCGTACTCCCGCCAGGAACTGTTCGACATCGTCCGGGTCCGGGGCATCGGCACCTTCTCCGAACTCGTCACGGCCGTCGGCACCGGCCGGGGCTGCGACCTGTGCAAACCCGCCGTCGCCTCCATCCTCGCCTCGCTGGGTGGCGGGCACATCCTCGACGGCGAGCAGGCCGCGCTCCAGGACACCAACGACCACTTCCTCGCCAACCTGCAGAAGGACGGCACCTACTCGGTGGTCCCCCGGGTACCGGCCGGCGAGATCACCCCGGAGAAGCTGATCGTGATCGGGGAGGTGGCCCGTGACTTCGGCCTGTACACGAAGATCACCGGGGGGCAGCGGGTCGACCTGTTCGGCGCGCGGGTCGAGCAGCTGCCGGCGATCTGGCGGCGGCTCGTGGACGCGGGGTTCGAGTCGGGGCACGCGTACGGCAAGGCGCTGCGGACCGTGAAATCCTGCGTGGGCGACACGTGGTGCCGGTACGGCGTGCAGGACTCCGTCGGGCTCGCCGTCGCCCTCGAGCTGCGCTACCGGGGCCTGCGCGCCCCGCACAAGATCAAGGCGGCGGTGTCCGGCTGCGCCCGGGAGTGCGCCGAGGCGCGGGGCAAGGACTTCGGCGTCATCGCCACCGAGAACGGCTGGAACCTCTACGTCGGCGGCAACGGCGGCTTCCGCCCCCGGCACGCCGACCTGCTGCTGTCGGACCTGTCGACGGCCGACCTGGTCCGCTACGTCGACCGGTTCCTGATGTTCTACGTCCGCACCGCCGACCGGCTCCAGCGCACCTCCGTGTGGGTGGAGAACCTCGGTCTGGACTACCTGCGCGACGTGATCGTCGAGGACACCCTGGGGGTCGCCGAGGACCTCGACGCCGCGATGGCCCGGCACGTCGACGGGTACGTGGACGAGTGGCGCGCCGTCCTCGACGACCCGGCCAAGCTGCGCCGGTTCGTGTCCTTCGTCAACGCGCCGGACACGCCGGACCCCACGATCTCGTTCACCGTCGAACGGGGTCAGCCCGTCCCGATCAGCATCGGGACCCGACCGTGACCCGGGCACCCGCCGTGACCCGCCCGTCAGCCGTGACCTGCCCGAACAGCCTAGGGGTGAGACCGTGACCTGGACCGCGATCTGCCAACTCGACCACCTGCTGCCCGAACGGGGGGCCGCGGCGCTGCTCGGCGACACCCAGGTGGCCGTGTTCCGGCTGCACGACAACCAGCTGTACGCCATCGGCAACGGCGACCCGCTCAGCGGCGCGCAGGTGCTGTCCCGGGGCATCGTCGGCACCCGGGGCGACGTGCCCGTCGTGCTGTCCCCCATGCACAAGCAGGCCTTCGACCTGCGGACCGGGGCGTGCCTGGACGTGCCAGGCGTGACCGTGCCCGTGTATCCGGCGCGGTGCCGCGACGGGCTGATCGAGGTGGCGGTCCCGTGACGCTCCGCGTGCCACCGTGGGTCCCCGGGTCCGCGACCGCCGCTCGTGGGACCGTGCCGGGGCGCGCCCCGGGCACCGTGGCCCCTGGTTCGGCGACGCCGGCCGCCGGACCCGGGTCGCACGAGGACCCTGGCGCGACCTGGGACCCCTGGCTCGGTCGCACCGGCCGGCAGGATCAGACCGCCGCGCTCCCAGGTCAGGAGGCCGGGCCGTGACCGCGCCGTTGGAAGGATTCACCGTCGCCGTCACGGCCGACCGGCGGCGCGGCGAACTCGCCGCCCTCCTCGAACGCCGGGGCGCCCGGGTGATCAGCGCGCCGGCGATCACGATCCTGCCGCTCGCCGATGACACGGCGCTGCACGCGGCCACGGCCGACTGCGTGGACAACCCGCCCGACCTCGTGGTGTGCACGACCGGGATCGGGTTCCGGGGCTGGCTGGAGGCCGCGGAGGGCTGGGGGCTGCCGTTGCTGCCGGTACTCGGCAAGGCCCGGCTGATCGCGCGCGGCCCCAAGGCCCGGGGCGCGATCCGGGCCGCCGGGCTCGTCGACTGGTGGCACGCCGAGTCGGAGTGCTGCGAGGAGGTGCAGGACCACCTGCTGGCCCAGGGGATCGCCGGCCTGCGGATCGCCGTCCAGCTGCACGGGGAGCCGCAGGAGGCGTTCGTGGCCGCGCTGCGGGCCGCCGGGGCCGAGGTCGTGATCATTCCGGTGTACCGGTGGGAACTCCCCGACGACACCGCCCCGGTCCGTCGCCTGGTCGACCTGGTGCTCGCCGGCCAGGTCGACGCCGTCACGTTCACGAGCGCCCCGGCGGTGGCCGCCCTGCTCCAGGTCGCCGGGTCGGACGCGCCGGGCGTGCTGGCGGCGTTCGGCGGACGCGCCGGCTCGGGCGGCTGTGACGGCTCGGGCACCCCGTCCGGCGCTGACGGCTTGGGCACCGCGGCCGGCGCTGACGGCTTGGGCACTCCGTCCGGCTCTGGCGGCTCTGGCGGCTCGGATGGTGCCGGGGATGTGGGTGCGCCCGGCGCGGTAGCCGCCGGGCCCGGTCACGGGCACGTCCCCGGGGATCCCGGGGTTCACGGGTGGCCGGCCGTGCTCGCCGCGTGCGTCGGCCCGGTCACCGCCGGACTGCTGCACGCCGCCGGTGCCCCGACACTGCTCCCCGACCGGGCCCGGCTCGGTTCCCTGGTCCGGGCCGTGACCGACGAGCTCCCCCGCCGGGCGCGTCGGCTCACCGTGGGCGGCGGGACCCTCGAACTCCGCGGCCACGCCGTCCTCCTCGACGGCCACCCGCACCCTCTCGCGCCGGCCCCGATGTCCGTCCTGCGGGTACTCGCCGCGCACCCCGGCCGGGTGGTGTCCCGCACCGAACTGCTGGCGGCCCTGCCCCGGGGAATGGACGGGCACGCCGTGGAGATGGCGGTGGCCCGACTGCGGGGCGGCCTGGGTTCGGCCCGCTACGTCCAGACCGTGATCAAACGCGGCTACCGCCTCCGGGTGGAGTGACCATCCGCCGGGTGTGGACAGTCGTCGGCGGGGCGTGCGCCGGGACGGCATCGCGGTCCGCGCCGGCGGGCCCTGGTAGCGCCGCCGGGGTAGATTCGCGGCCATGAGGAGGAGATCCATCGGGTGGGGCCTGGCGGTGGTGGTGCTGTTCCCGCTGCTGGCCGGGTGTTCGGCCGACCCGGCCCCGCGCGACCTGTGTTCCCTGGTCGGCGGCGCGCTGATCGAGCAGCTCGCGCCTCGCGCTGGCACTCCCACGGTGACGAGGGGCAACTACAGCGAATCCAACGACGTGGACTGCACGGCCACGACCCCTGGCGGTGAGCCCCGGTTCGGGTCGCTGCATGTCGCACTGTCCCGGCTCAGCCCGTGTTTCCCCTCCGACGGCGGAACCGCGTGCAACACCCGCCGGATCGAGGCGGACCGGGCGTACGAACCTGTCTGCGACCATTGGCGGCTCAACCCGGAGACCCAGGGCGCCGAGGTCAGGGTCTCGGTAGGCGAACGGTCGTGCGCGACAGCGATCACCGACCCGCGGACGGGACACGTCTCGGTGCACCTGATCAGCCAGGTGGCCGGCGACGTGGTCACGGTGCAGTACGACGCGTGGCCGTCGACGGAGAAGCTCGCGGTCCAGGCCGCGGCGGCCGTGGCCAACAACGTGTGGGCGAGGCTGTGATGGACGAGGTCGAGGTGGACAGCCCGGTCCAGCGGCCGTGGCGGCTGCGGGACCACTGGTTCGGGGTGCTGTTCGGGATCTGCCTGCTGGCGGGCGCCTGTTGGCTGGTGCTGTGGCTGTTCGGGGTGTTCGATCCGGAGTTCGTCCGGCCGGTGCCGGTGGAGCGGCTGCCGGAGGGGCCGTTCGTGACGCCGGCGAGCCGGTAGGGAGCGGGAGCCGACCGGGCCGGGCCGGGCCGGTCGGCGCAGAGCGCCGGGCGGCCCGGTCACCCCGCCCAGGGCTCCGAGGGGCCGGCCCGCTGGGCTTCGGCCGGCGGAACCCGGGTCGGGCCCCACCGTAACCGAATGATGGTCTTTCAGAACTCGACGACCGAGCGCAGGACCTCGCCCCGGGACATCCGGGCGAACGCCTCCTCGACGCCGTCCGGGGCGATCCGCTCCGAGACGAACGCGCCGAGGTCGAGGCGGCCCTGCAGGTACAGGTCGATCAGGGTGGGGAAGTCGCGGGACGGCAGACAGTCGCCGTACCAGGAGGACTTCAGGGCGCCTCCGCGGCCGAAGACGTCGAGGAGCGGCAGGTCGACGCGCATGTCCGGGGTGGGGACACCGACGAGGACGACGGTGCCGGCGAGGTCACGGGCGTAGAACGCCTGGGTGTAGGTCTCCGGGCGGCCCACGGCGTCGATCACCACGTCCGCGCCGAAGCCGCCGGTCAGCTCCCGGATGGCCTCGACCACGTCCGTGGCTCCGGACAGGACGGTGTGCGTCGCGCCGAGCTGCCGGGCCCAGTCGAGCTTGCGGGCGTCGACGTCGACCCCGATGATCGTGGCCGCGCCGGCCAGCCGGGCCCCGGCGATGGCCGCGTTGCCGACCCCGCCGCAGCCGATCACGGCCACCGAGTCGCCCCGCGACACAGCGCCGGTGTTCAGCGCCGCGCCGAGCCCGGCCATCACGCCGCAGCCGAGCAGGCCGGCGACGGCGGGCTCGGCTGCCGGGTCGACCTTCGTGCACTGGCCGGCGGCGACGAGCGTCTTGTCGGCGAACGCGCCGATCCCGAGGGCCGGGGACAGCGGGGTGCCGTCGGCCAGGGTCATCTTCTGGAGGGCGTTGTGGGTGGCGAAGCAGTACTGCGGCCGACCGCGCAGGCACGCCCGGCACCGGCCGCACACCGCGCGCCAGTTGAGGATCACGTAGTCGCCCGGGGCGAGCCCTGTGACGTCGGGTCCGACGGCCTCCACGGTCCCGGCCGCCTCGTGGCCGAGCAGGAACGGGAACTCGTCGTTGATCCCGCCCTCGCGGTAGTGCAGGTCCGTGTGGCACACCCCGCACGCCCGCACCGCGACCAACGCCTCGCCGGGGCCGGGGTCGGGCACCAGGACCGTCTCCAGGGTCACCGGAGCGTGGGCGGAACGGGCGACGACTCCGCGGACCTCGTGCACTCACGGCTCCTCAGGGCGAAGGGGCGAACGGCATCGACTCCGATCGTACGGTCACCGGGTCGTGCGCGGCGAGGAGAAGCGTGCACAGGTCGCTGGCGGCGTCCGGGTGGTCCTCCAGCAGCGCGACGAGCCGGACCTGCCAGGTGTACTCCACGGCCATCCCCAGCCGGGGGCGCAGCGCGGCGTCCACCCGGGCCAGGCTGCTGGCCTCGGCGTCGAACCGCTCGATCTCCCCGACGACCCGGGACTCGTCGCCCCGGGCGAGCAACCGGGCGAAGCGTGCCCGGACCGCCTTCCAGTCCGCGGTGCCCCTCGCACCGACGAGTTCGGAGCCACCAGCCGTTGCCAACGCGACGATCCACTCAGCGACCATCCGCCTAGTCTCGCGGCACGGTGACCTGAAGTGCTCGTCGCTTTCACAGTCCGCCACCAAGGACTATTCGGGCGAATCCTCTTCAATCCTCAGCAGCACCGTGATGTTCTCCCGGGGCTCCGGGGCGAACTCGCGCCGGTCGCGCAGCTCGTCGAGGAACTCGCTCTGCGGGTCGGACAGCTCGTGCTCGGCCGGCCCGCGCGGCAGCAGGCGGTCGGCCAGCGCCTCCGGCGAACCGGTCAGGATCAGCTCCCGCACGCCGTCGGCGGCCACCCCGCCGGCCTCCTCCGCCAGCGGCCGCACCGCCATCGCGAACCGGACGGCCGCGTCGGGGTCGGTCGCCGCGAGGGACACGATCCGGTCCACCGCCCGCGAGGTGATCTCCTTGTAGAACCGGGCGGAGTACGCGTCCGGCTCGTGCGGGCTGCCCTGGAACCAGTACGCGTCCACCAGGGCCAGTCGGTAGGCCTCAGCGGCCCGGTCGGGTTCGCCGCGCGCCCACAGCACGTCCGCGCGGACCCGGTGCAGGTTGGCCGCCAGCTCGTGGTCCCACTCGTCGTCGGTGTCCGCCAGCTCCAGCACCGCCCGGGCCGCCCGGTCGACGCCCGCGAGGGCCTCGTCGAGCAGGCCCCGCTCCAGATCCAGGTCCGCCCGCTCGAACAGCAGCCACTCGGTGACCCAGTGGTCGTCGACGAAGGCTGTCAGCGCGCTGTCGTAGTACCGGACAGCGCCCGGGTCCGCCGGATCTGCGAACCGGCGGGTGTGCGCCAGGAAGATGTCCAGCAGGCCCCGGGCCCGGGCGACCGCCACGGTGTCCTCCTCGGACACCCGCAGCCGGCCGCCCGGGGCCAGGCCGCAGATGTCCTGCGCCTGGAGCAGCTTGCGCCGGATCGCCTCCCACGGCTGCGACGGGCGGCTCTTGTCGTGCCCGTGCGGATAGTGGTCGATCAGGAACACCAGCGCGTCGGACAGCCGCTGACCCGCCACCTTCGGCGAGCCGCCGCGGGCGTTCCACGTCGGCCTGGTCCCCCACGCGCCGAGGAACCTCTCCCAGTCGTCGATCAGCTGCCGGTTGAACGGGAACGGGTGGTAGCAGCCCCACCACCAGAACGCCTCGAGGAACACCACGAGGAACCGGACGAACGTCAGCCGCGGGTCGGGCGTCGTCTGTCCGGTGTGGTGCAGCCACGCCTGTTTGTACTCCTGCCAGTGCGGGTTCTCGTAGCAGTGCCAGGTGCCGTACTCGCCCCGGTCGTCCTCCCAGTTCAGCAGCCTGTCGTAGCAGTGCCGGGCCGCCAGGTCGTGCAGGTGCAGCCAGCGGTCCTGGTTGCCGGTGCGCAACTGCTCGGCCAGGGAGATCCGGATGAACTCGTGCAGCCGGTACCAGTCGCTGCGCTCGCCGACCTCGTCGGGCACGTTCCACGCCAGCCGCAGCCCCTCCAGGCCCTTGAGCACCCGGTCGGCCTCCCCGGTGTCGGTGAGCCCCAGCAGGTCCACCATCATCGGCGCGTCGAACCGGCCCACGACCGCAGCGCACTCCACCGCCGGGGTCAGCGACGACCGCCGCTCCCCGCGCAGTACCCCGAGGATCAGGTCGACCATCCCGCCCCACCTGTCGCCCTCGCGCTCGGGCAGCCGGGCGAACTCGCGGCGCAGCTCCGCCGGCGTCATCCGGCCCTGCCGGGCGGCACCGTGCTCCAGGAGGTACCGGCCGGCCAGGTCCACGCCGCCCGGGTGGCCGTGGGTGAACGTGTAGACGATCTCGGCGATGTCCCCGTCGACCAGCTCGGGCCCGACCTGCTCCTGGAGGTACTCGGCGACCTCAGCCGGCTCGAACGGCGCCAGCGGCTCCCGGTGCACGTGCGCGGAATCGCTCACCAGCGAGTGCCCGGTCGGCGTCCGGGCCAGCAGGGTCAGCGTGTTCGGCAGCGACGTGACCGTCTTGAGCAGCCACCGGCCGATCTCGTCGTCGACCACCCGCTCGAACGAGTCGATCGCCAGCAGCACAGGCCGGCCACCGGTCGCCGCCGGCCACGCCCCCACGAACGCCTCGTCGAACTCCGCCTGCAGGGCCATCACCCGGGCGACGTCCTCGACGACCCGCAGATTCATGTTCTCCACGCTGCTGTGCGCACCAAGGGTGACCGTGTTGCCCGATCCCTCCTCCAGCCGGGCCCGCAGCTGCGCGTGCAGCTTCACGACCTCGCGCAGCTCCCGCCCCGACCGGCCGAACGCCTCCAGCAGCGAGCGGGCCAGCTTGCCGGCGAACACCAGGGTCTCCACCAGGACCGCGAGGCCGGCGTCGGGGCCGGTGCCGTGCCGCTCGTCGAAGCCCAGGCCTGTGAGGTCGTCGGCCAGATCCTTGTAGAACACCCGGGAACCCGCGGCCCGGGCCTCGGAGACCATCTCCTGGAGGAAGAAGGTCTTGCCGATGCCGTGCATGCCGACGACGTCGAGCACGGAGCCGTGCGGGGCGGGGGTGAGGAGGCCGAGGGCGCGGGCGATCTCGGCGCGGCGGCCGATGAAGCGGGCGGGGGCGGTCACCGGGTGTCCCGGCGGTGGTCCGGCTCCACGCCGGCGGTCATCGTCAGATCCTTCATCTGCAACCCGTCACCGGCCACGAACTCGTTACTGCCCGGGGCCGACAGCCGGGCGTTGCCGAGCTTCGCGTCCGCGCCCAACCGGGCCACGTTGTCCCGCCGCCGCCGGGCCCGCGCGCCCTCCACCCGGGCGGTCACCACGATCCGCGCCAGACACAGCACCAGCACCACCCCGGCGACCGCGAACACCGCGAGCCGCGCGCCCCCCGGGGTCGCCAACCCGATCGCGCCCACGACCACGACCCCCGCCAGGCCGAGGAGCAGCGGCCGGTCCCCCGCCAGCCCTCTGGCCACCTGCCGGAGCACCCCACCGAAGAGTCCCTGCTGCTCAGACACCGTGCCTCCTGTCGCATGTAGACATTCAGACTAGGCGATTCGGGGAGCGCTGAACTGTACACTGAGCGACATGCGGATCACGGAACTGCTCACCCCGGGGCCCCAACTCGACGCGCTGTACGAGGAGATCCTGGTCGCGTCGTTCCCGCCCGCCGAGCTGAGCTCCCTCGGCGGGATCCGCGCCGCACTCGGCTCCGGCCGGGGTCCGGTGTGGATCGCCACGGACGACGCGGGCACGGTCCTGGCCGGCGCCATCGGCGACTGGGAACCCGGCCCCCGGGTACTGCTGCTGTCCTGGCTGGCGGTGCGACCCGGGCACCGCGGCGGCCGGGTCGGCGGGCCGCTGCTCGACGCGGCCCTGGACGCGTGGCGCACCGCCTACGAGCCGTGCCTGATCCTCGCCGAGGTGGAGGACCCGACATGCCACACGGGCAACGAGCGGCACGGGTACGCCGACGCGCGGCTCCGGTTCTACCAGCGGCGCGGCGCGAGGGCCCTGGACGTGCCCTACTTCCAGCCGGCGCTGGGCCCCGAGGGTGAAAGGGTGCCCGACCTGCTGCTGCTCGTACTGCACGCCGACCCGGAGTTCGCCGGGGCCGAGCCGGACACGATCAACGCCGACGTGCTCCGCGAGTACATCGAGATCTACCAGCGCGACTGCGAGGGCGACGTGGCGGTCGACGACCAGGCGATGGCCCTGTGGCGTGCCCTGGACCGCCCGGGTGGCGTCCCACTGCACTGAAAACCATCATCCGGTTACGGTGGGGCCCGACCCGGCACGCGCCGGCCCCGCCCAGCGGGGTCAAACCGGGCTCCCGTGCCTCGGCCCAGCCCGGCGGGGTGGGTGCCACAGCCGCCCGGACGGACTTGTCTCTGGTCCCTCCTGTGCACTGGGCCGAGGAGCCGAGCCTCCCCCTCCCCGCCTGCCGCGTGGCACAGCTCAGCGGCGGCGCAGCCGGGAATCCGTGATCGACGGCGGCTCGTAGCCGGCGTCCGCCGGGTTCAGGTTCACCCCGGGCGGCACGATCTCGTCGATTCGGTCGAGGACGTCGGCGGACAGCACCACCGTCGCGGCCCCCAGCTGCGACTCCAGGTGCTCCAGCGTCCGGGGCCCGATGATCGCCGACGTGACCGCCGGATGCGCGAGCACGAACCCGATCGCCAGGTGGATCAGGGACAGTCCTGCCTCGTCGGCGAGCGCCGCCAGCTTCGTCACCGCCTCGATCTTCGGCGCGTTGGCCGGCAGCGCCGCGTCGTAGCGCGCGGGGAACCGCTCGACCCGGCGGGAGCCGCCGTTCAGGTACGAGCCGGACAGCCAGCCGCCGGCCAGGGGGCTCCACGGCAGGATGCCCAGACCGTAGCGCTGGGCGACCGGGAGCACGTCGCGCTCGATGCCGCGGGCCAGGATCGAGTACGGCGGCTGTTCGGCCACGACCCGCTCCCGACCACGCCGCTCGGCCGTCCACTGGCCCTCGACGATCTGGGCGGCGGAGAACGTGGACGTACCCACATAGTGGATCTTGCCTTGGTGGACCAGGTCACTCAACGCGCTGAGGGTATCGTCGAAGTCGACGCTCGGGTCGGGGCGGTGCACCTGGTACAGGTCGATATGGTCGGTCCGCAGCCGCCGCAGGCTGTTCTCGACCTCGCGCATGATCCACCGCCGCGAGTTGCCCCGATGGTGGGGGTTGTCGCCCATCTGGCCGTGGAACTTGGTCGCGAGGAACACCTCGTCGCGCCGCCCGTCGACGAGCGCCTTGCCGACGACCTCCTCGGACTCGCCCTGCGAGTAGACGTCGGCGGTGTCGATGACGGTGATGCCCTCGTCGAGGGCACGGTGGATGATCCGGATGCCGTCGGCGTGGTCAGCGTTACCGATCCGCCCGAAATTCATCGCGCCGAGGGTCAGCGGGCTGAGCCGGACGCCGGTACGGCCGAGGACGCGGTAGTCGGACACTGTCTCTCCTCTGGGTGCCGGCTCTCCTCCGGGGTGCCTGCGAGGCGCGGTGTCCGCGCCACGCCGGGCCTGCCGATCAACTGTCGCACGCGCGCGGCTTCCGGCGAGCGGGCGTGGCGATCTGGGTGTGGGATGTATGTCCGGTGGGACCTGGTGGCCTGTGGGGTCAGGTCGGCCCTGTGGAACCGGGGCTGCCCGAGGGAAGGGCTCATGTTCCGAGACGACAGGATGGAACTCGTGGACGACGACGTCGCTGGACAGAGTCAGGCGTCGGGCCCGGGCGAGCGGTCGCAGGAACGTGCACTGCCCGGCGGGTTCGTGAACGCCGTGGTACGCGTCGGGGACACCGTGCGCCGACCGCCGGCGCCGGGATTCGCACACGATCTGCTGCACCACCTCGAACAGCACGGCTGGGCCGGCGCGCCCAACCATCTCGGCACCGACGACCAGGGACGCGACATCCTCACCTTCGTCGCCGGACATGTGCCGTGGAAGCCCCCGAGGCCGGCCTGGTTACGCAGCGAGGAGAGCTTGGCCCGGGTCGCCGCGCTGGTCCGCGAGTTCCACGACCTGACTGCTGGCACGGACCTGGCTGGTGATCACGAGGTGGTCTGCCACAACGACCTGTCGCCGAGGAACACGATCTACCGGGACGGGAGTCCTGTCGCGTTCATCGACTGGGACACCGCGGCACCGGGGCTGCGGGTGCAGGACGTGGCACACGTGTGTTGGCAGTACGCGGGGCTCGGTGCGGAGGTCCTCGACCCCGTGCTGGCGGGGCGACTGATCCGGGTGGTCGCGGACGCGTACGGGTTGGAGGACAGGGCCGGGCTGGTCCGGACGGTGCTGTGGTGGCAGGACCGCTGTTGGCAGGGGATCGAGCGGGCCGCGGACGGTGGGGATGTGGCGATGGGGAGGCTGCGGGAGGCCGGGGTGGTGGGGGAGGTTCAGGCTGCCTGGGGGTGGACGGCGAGGCATCGAGGTGAGTTGGAGCAGGGGTTGGGGTAAGGGGCACGGTCCGGGTGCCGGTCGGGGTCCGGGTCCGGGTCCGAGTCCGCGCCCAGGTTCGGGCCGGGGCCGGGGCCAGGTCCGGGTGTCTGGGGCAAGGCCGAGGAAGGGCGTCGCGAACACGCTGGCCGATGTCGAACGCCAATCGACTCGCTCCGCTCAGCCCTCCGACAGCCAGGCGTCCACCCCCTCCAGCAGCACCTGCCGCACCTCTCCCGGAGCTGCCGAGTGCACGATCGAGTCCCGAGCCAGCTGAGCGAGCGTCACGTCGTCACATCCAAGATCACGCGCGATCTGGTACTCCCCCGCCAGCCCCACCTCGAACAACAACGGATCATCCGTGCCCAACGCGACCGGCACTCCCGCGTCGAGCAGCGCGAACAGGTCCCAGGCGACGCCCAGGGGCGGATACGACGTCGGACACAACTCGACGGCCACCCGTCGCTCGGCGAGCACGGCGAGGGTGTCCGCGCAGGTGGCAGCCGTGACAGCGTGGCCCACCCGGTGTGCGCCCAGCACCTCGACACAGTCGCGGACATGCGCGGCCGGCTCGTAGAATCCGGCGTGCGGCACGATCCGAAGTCCGGCATCAGCCGCGATCCGGCAGGCTGCGGCGAAGTCCCCGACTTTGCCGAGCCGCTCGTCGTTGGACAGACCGAATCCGACCACACCCGGGGTCGCCGCCGCGAGTCGAGCCAACCGCTCCGCGTGCCCGGGGTCCGCGCCCCAGCTGGCCGCGATCACCACTCCCACCGGGATCGGGGCCTCGGACACGCCAGCGAGCACCGCCTCGAGCACCGCCTCGGCGGAACCGAGCCGGGCAGCGTACGACGTCGGGTCGACCTGCAGCTCCAGCCAACCGGCCCCGTCCGCCGCGTCGGTCTCCGCCGCCTCGCGGACCAGCCGGGCGATGTCCGGGGCGGAGCGCACCACGGCCCGCGCGGTGTCGTACCTGTCCTGGAAGTCCGCCCAGCCGTGCACCTGGTCCGCGGGCATCGGGGCCGGGAGCCGGAGTCCGTCGCGGGCGGCCCACTCGGCGAGGGTGTCGGGACGCATGGAGCCGGTGAGGTGCAGGTGGAGATGCGCCTTGGGCAGCGCGTACAGGTCCCTCACCGGAACCGCCCGACGGGAACCAACCGGCCCTCCCGATCGGCCGGCCCAGGAGCCGCGGTCCGGTGTCCGCCGGTCACCGGTTCCACCGATATCCACCACATCAACCGCCCCGTTCATCTGCTGACGGATCCATCAACCGCCAGGCTTGTCCGCCGCCGGCCATGTCGCACGGGCTCACTCGACGTCACTCTCACCGCTCTGTCGCACCGGCTCAACTGCGGTTCCAGCTGTCACATCGGCTCACCCGCCGATTCCACAGCCCCAGCTCACCAGCTCACCAGCTCACCAGCTCACCAGCTCACCAGCCAGTCAACTCCACCGCCCGCCGGACCGGCCAATCCTCCCACCGTCGTCCATCAGCCTCCGCACGTCGGACAGCGCCCCCGCTGGGATCGGAGTCCGCAGACACGCGGCCGTCTCCTCGCCGTGACCGGTCCTCGCCCTTCGCCCGGTCCACCGGCTACGCGCCCCCGGACCTCGCCCCACCGGGCCCACCGGTCCGGTGCTCCTCGCGAAGACTGCGGACACCGTCGCGGCTCTGGCCGGCTGCGGGCTCCGCATGCCGGCCACCCTCGACGATGATCTCCAAGCCACCGCGCCCACCGCCCGCGTTCGGCCAGGCCGAGTCGATCCGGGTCAGCACCTGATCGGTACCCGACGTCCAGTTCGCCTTCAGCGCCAGCACCGCACCGGACAGGTCACCGGCGATCAGCCGCTGGGCGATCAGTCGATGCTCGTCGGCTGACCGGCTGACCTGGGTCTCGTCGCCCAGCTTGAGGTGCACGTACCTCCGCAGGCTCGCTTTCACCGTCGTGATCAGGTCCATCAGCCGCTCGTTGGGGCAGCCGCCGAGGAGCAGTTCGTGCCACTCGTCGTCGCGCTGCTCGACCTCGGCCTGGGTGGCTTCGGAGGCGGCGAACTCCTCGGCGAGCTCCAGGAGACGCGGGGCGGTCCGCTCCAGGTACGCGGCGCCTGACGACTCCAGTGCCAGAGCCTCGAGGGCCGCCACGACCGGGGACAGCTCCTCGTACTCCCGGGGCGTCACCGGCGCGAACCGGAACCCCTTGCCCGGTGAGCTCTCGATCAACCCCTCGATCTCCAGGGCGATCAGGGCCTCCCGCAGGGGCGTGCGGCTCACCCCGAGTTCGGCGGCGAGCCTGGCCTCGTTGATGTTGTGCCCGGCCGGGAAGTCGCCCCGCCTCGACCTGGCCAGCACTTCGGCCTTGATCTGGTCCCGCAGTGGGCGTCGCTCGATCGCCATGGTCCGCCTCCCCCACCCGTCAGTGTGCGCTCTCGCGGCCATCTATGCGGTACCGCCGCCGTCGACCGGCAGGATAGCGCCCGAGACGAAGCTGGCGGCGTCACTCGCCAGGTACGCCACCGCCTGGGCGATCTCGCGCGGCTGCCCGATCCGCCCCAACGGCCGGTCTGCGGCATCCACGTAGAAACTCTCCACCGTCGCGCCCAGCTGGGCGGCCTCATCCGCGAGCATTCCCGTAGCGGTGTCTCCGGGGCACACGCAGTTGACCCGGATATTGTCCGGCCCGTGGTCGATGGCCATCGCGCGGGTCATGTTCACGACGGCGCCCTTCGAAGCGCAGTAGGACACCGCGCGGCCGCCGCCGGACATGCCCCAGCCGGAGCCGGTGTTGATGATGCTCCCGCCGCCGGCCGCTCGAAGGTGCGGAACCGCGTACCGACTCATCAGCATGATGGACTTGATGTTGACCGCCATCACGAGATCCCAGTCATCTTCCGTGATGTCCTCGACCGTCGAACGCCGGATGATGCCGGCGTTGTTGAACACCGTGTCCAATCCGCCGAACGCCGCGACCGCCGCCGCGACGGCCCCCTCGCAGTCGGCGGCCTTCGAGACGTCGCAGCGCACCGCGACGCCGCCGATCCGGTCAGCGTGCTCCCGGGCCCGGTCAAGGTCCACGTCCGCGAGGACGACCCCGGCGCCCAACTCCGCGAACAGCTCGGCCGTGGCCAGGCCGATGCCGGACGCCGCTCCGGTGACGATGGCCCGCTTACCCTGCAACATGTCTCTGCGCTCCCTGGTCCGTTCCATCATGGTGCCGTCCGTGCGCCCGGCGGGTCATACCAGCCGGTACATCGTGCGCCGCCGCCAACCGGTGAGCACCGGCAGGTGCCCACGCAGTCTGGCGTCGAGTTCTTCGTCCCCGGTGTCGACCAGGAGTGGCCGCCCACCCAGCGCGGCGAGTTTGGCCTCGGTGGCCACCACGGTCAGCTCCGCGCGCGGAACGAGATCGAGGAGTTGCTGGTTGCCACGGCCGAGCAGGAAACCCTGACCGCCGACGGGCGAGAGGATCAGCCGCACGGCGATGGCTCTGCCCGCGAGCGCCGTCGCCGTCCGCGCGTCGATGTCGGGGTGGACCTCGTCGTCGAGCACGGCGGTGACTCCCGTGACGGGGGCGCGCAGCCCGTGCCGGCGCAGGATCGCCCGGGTGGTGGTGCCGGGGCCGAACACGTGCAGCACACCGGGCTCGAGGTCGACGGACGCCGCGATGCCAGCGAGGTCTTCCCCCTCGGTGACCGTGGATCCGATCTTGCGGTGCTGGACCCGGCGGGCGAGCACCGGGACCGGCAGGTGGCCGTACAGCCGGGCCGACACCCTGGCCGGGTCGGACCGGTCGACGACCTCGCACTCCCGGACCGGCGCCCGACCGTCGAGGTACGCCGCCGCGACTTCCCCGGCGGCGCGGGGCCCCACGGCGTAGACGGCGGAGTGCACCTTGACCCCGGTGGGGATACCGAGCACGGCCGGACGACGCCCTTCTGTCAGCACCCCGTCGTGAAACGGCTCCCGGGGAAACCACCCGGAACCGTCAGCGCTCGGCCAAGCCTCCGTCGGACCGGGCGACGCATCGCCCGCCCGAGCCGGACTCGCCCCCAGCGACGCATCGCCCGCCCGAATCGGACTCGTCCCTGACGACGCATCGCTCGTCCGAGCCGGACTCATGCCCGGCGACACGATGCCCGTCTGAACCCGAGGCGTGCCCGGCGGCGCAATGCTCACCCGAACCGGCGCCATGCCGGTCGGCGCAGCCGTCGACACGGCTCTTGCCTCCGGTTTTCTCGCGGATCCCGGTGCCGTCCCGGTCTCTCCAGCGGTCAGCCGAACCGCCACCCCCGCCCTATTCACCGGCTGGGAGCACCCCTCGGACACCGCAGCCAGCACATCACGGGCCGTGCCGTCGCCCCCCGCGAACAGGAGTAGTTCGACCCCGGCGGAGAGCAGCGCCAACACGGCTCGCGCGGTGTCAGCCCCCGACGTCACCTCTGGTCGGCCCACGACAACGGTGGCGGACACCCCGGCCAGGGCCGCAGCCGTCTCCCCCATGTCTCCGGCCACCGTCAGCACCCGGACATCGGGCCGGTGCGCCACGAGCGCGGCCACCGCGAGCGCGGCCCGGTCGGCAGATCGCGGGGCCACTCCTGCCGCGAGGCTCCGGATGTCCGGCGCGTCACTGCCGTGCAGCGCGCCGGGACCACCGAGCCCGGCGACAGGATTGACGACGAGCCCGACGAGTGGCCGGCCCGGGAGGGGCCGGGGCACAGGAAACGCCCCTGTCTCTCCCTGGACCGCGGCAGCCTCCATGGCCGCTGCGGCCGCTGCGGACTGCTTGGCGTGCTTGGCCTGTGGGGGGATCGACGTCCCCGCGGAGACCTCGACCCTCGTCGGGTCAGCGGGCATCGGCGATCTTCCGGCGGTAGGCCCTCCAGGTGACAGCCCAGGTACCCGGGTCGTCGAGGGTGTCCTCGCGGTTGCGGTGCACCGTGGAGTTGTGGGGCGCGGTGCGGACGGTGTCCGGGGACTCGTACGCCTCCCTGGCGACCTCGCGCATCACCCCGATGTACTCGTCCAGGTCCGTCCGCGAGTAGGACTCGGTGGGCTCCAGGGTGGCCGGCTCCGCGACGACGTACGGGTGGTGGCTCGTCCAGTAGTGCACGCCGAAGTCGGCTGCCCGCAGGCCGAGGTCCTCGGAGTGCACCCCCGTGTCGGCGTGCAACTGCTCCCACGAGTAGCGCACCTGCTCGATGCGACGTCTGCCGTCCGCGTACGGCGCGGACACGCCCCGGATCTTCAGCATCTCGGTGAGCAGGTAGTTGTTGTTCAGGACGGCGATCTCGGCCACCTCACGCAGACCCTCGGCACCCAGGGCCATGATCCAGGAGTAGGCACGGACGATGTTGCCTGCCACGCCCTGGTAGGGCCGGACCTTGCCGATGGACAGCGGGCCGGGGTCGGTCAGGTCGTAGCGTACGCCGTCGAAGGTGACCAATGGTCCGGGCAGGAACGGCGCCAGCTCCGCGGTCACCCCGCACGCGCCAGCCGCCGGCCCGCCGCACGCGTGCGGGGTGGAGAACGTCTTGTGCAGGTTGAAGTGGCACAGGTCGAAGCCGGCCTCGCGGGCGCGGGTGATGCCGAGGATCCCGTTGGCGTTGGCCTGGTCGTAGCTGGCCAGACCACCGACGGAGTGCACGATGTCCACGAACTCCGCGATCCGCGGGTTGAAGATGCCCGTGTCCTCGGGATTGGTGATCAGCAACGCGGCGGTGCGCTCGGAGACGGCGGCCTTCAGGGCGTCGATGTCGGGGTAGCCGTCCGCGTCCGGGTACAGCGTGACGACCTTGTAGCCAGCCGTTGCCGCGCAGGCCGCGTTGGACGGGTGCGAGAAGATCGTCGTGATGATCTCGTCGCGCTGGTCCGCCTCCCCCCGAGAGGCGTGGTACGCGCGGATCATGGCGACGTTGGTCCAGATCGCGGCCGATCCGGCCCCGGGCTGGACCGTGACGGCGTCCATGCCGGACACCTCGGCGAGCATGCCCTGCAGGCCGTGGATGATGGCCAGCACGCCCTGGACGGTGGCCGGGTCACGGGCGGGGTGCAGCTCCGCGATCCGCCGGATCAACACGTCGTTGACCTTGGGGCTGTATTTCATCGTGCAGGTGCCCTGGCCGACATCGACGTTCAGGTCGGCACCCAGGGTCTCCTGGGACAACCGCAGGTAGTGGCGCAGCACCCGGTTCTGCGAGATCTCCGGCAGCGCGGGAGGGGTCGCGCGCCGGATGCCGTCGGGCAGCGCGGCGGCGGGGTCCCCGACGAGGGCCGTGACCTGTGGCTCCGCGAGCGGGGGCAGGATGCCGCGCTCCCCTGGCTGGGTCAGTTCGAAGACCAGCGGCTCGTCCCAGCTGGCCTGCCGGAACCGGCGCAGCGGTGGCTTGCCCCCGATCAGGGCCGCGGAGGGGTCGACGGGACCGGTGTTGGTGGCCTTCATGCCAGCACCTCTCTCACGGAAGCGGCCAGGAGCTCGATGTCGGCCTGGGTGTGCACCTCGGTCACGCAGACGAGGGCTCGGTGCCCGTCGAGGGGCAACCCGGCGAAAATGCCGCGGTCACGAAGCGCGTCGAGAATCTCCCCGACGGGTCGAACAAATTCCACCACGAACTCACAGAAGTGTGGATCGTCTGCGTTCGGGAGCGTCACGCCCGGAATCGCCCCCAGGAGGCGCATGGCGTAGGCCGTGCGGGCCATGATGGTCGAGCCGATCTCCCGCATGCCGGTCGGCCCCATCAGCGACAGGTAGACCCCTGCGGTGATGCCCCAGAGCGCCGCGGCGGTGCCGACCCACTCCTTGCCCTCCTCGCGGACTCCGAACGAGGTGCGGTCGTAGGCGACGTCGCCGAAGCCGTACTCCCCGTCGACCACGGTCGGGACCAGGCCGAACAGGCGGGAGGGGAACTCCATGACCAGGCGCTCGTCGTCACGGGTGGCGATGAAACCCGCCTGCCCCCCGCCGTACTGCATGTGCATGCCGAGCGGCTGGATGTCCCCGCAGACGATGTCGGCGCCGAAGCTCGCCGGTGAGGCGAGCACCCCGAGCGCCATCGGGTTGCAGCTGACGACGGCGAGGGCCCCGGCGGCGTGCGCTGCGGCCACCAGCGTCGGCGCTTCGACGTCGATCACGCCGTGGTGGTTCGGATACTCCAGGAAGACGCAGGCCGTGTCCTCGTCGAGGGCATCGGTGAAGGTCATGGCACCGCGCAGGTAGTCGGTGATCTTCGACAGCTTGTCGGGCGACACCGGCCCGCCGAGCAGCACCTTCGACCGACCGGTGACCCGACCGGCCATCCGGATCGAGGTCGCCGCCGCCTGGTAGCCGTCGTATGTCGGCACGTTGACGACGTCGAGCTCGAGCAGCTCGCCCATCAGGCTCTGGTACTCCCAGAGGGCCTGGAACCGACCGTGGTCCTCATACGGCTCGCCGGCGTAGGCGGTGAGAAACTCCGCCCGGCCGTTGACCTCGTCGCAGACGGCGGGCACGTGGTGCGGGTAGCAGCCGCCGCCCAGGAAGCTCAGCCCGTCGACGTTGCGGTCGAGCAGGCCGCCGACGTGCCGGACGAGTTCCGCCTCGCTCCGCATCGGCTCCGGCAGCAGCAGCGGTCGGTGCAGGCGCAGGTCGGCGGGGATGTCGGCGTAGAACTCCTCGACATCGACCGCCCCGACCGAGACGAGCATCGCGGCCCTGACCTCAGGAACGGAGTTCGGGATGTAGGGGTGGGCGTGGTCCATGCCCACCAGTATGCACATTGTATTCAAAATTCAAAAGACTTGACTTCGATGTTGGATCGTGTTCACTATCGAAGCATCGATCCACGCCATCGGAGGCTGCCGTGACCCTCACCCGACGACACACCCTGTCCCTCACCGCGCTCGGCCTTCTCGGTGCGGCGGCCGGTTGCGCCACCGGCTCGCCCAAGAAGTCCGCGAAGCAGGCCACCGAGGGCAGGGAGCTGACGGGCACCGTCACGATCTGGGCGTGGGACGTCGCGGCCACCGCGCTCAAGCGCCTGGGACCGCAGTTCACGGCCCTGCACCCGAAGGTCACGATCGAGGTCACCGACATCGGCTACGACAACGCCTACGACAAGATGGCCATCGGCCTCAAGTCGGGCAGCGGGCTGGCCGACGTGCTCACGGTCGAGACCGACCACATGCAGACCTATGCGGCCCAGTTCCCGACCGGGTTCCTGGACCTGACCAGCGTCGCCAGCTCCATGAAGGCCGATTTCGACCCCTCGAAGTGGTCAGCGTCGAGCGACAGGACCGGCAAGCTGTTCAGCCTGCCGTGGGACTCGGGCACGGCAGGGCTGTTCTACCGCACGGACCTGTTCGCGACCGCCGGGATCGACCCGAGGTCCCTCGCCACCTGGGACGACCTGATCACTGCCGGCACGGCCATCCTGGCGCGTACCGGGGCGAAGCTGCTGGTCAGCGACGTGTCCAATGGCGCAGGTCCGGTGCCGATGATCATGCAGCAGCAGGGCGCCGGCTACTTCAACGCGTCCGGCGACATCACCCTGGACTCGTCGGCGACCCTCGCGGCGATCGACATCGTGAAGCGGTTGAACGACGCCGGGCTGATCCTCAACGTCAAGGGCTGGGACGCCCTGGTCAGCGCCAACAAGGACGGCAAGGTGGCCTGCGCCCCGTCCGGAGTCTGGTGGGCCGGAACGCTCGCCACCGAGATGCCGGAGCTGTCCGGCAAGTTCGGCGTGATGCCGCTGCCGGCGGTGGCCGGCGGCGGTGGCCGGACCGCCAACAACGGCGGCTCCACCCTGGCGGTGCCGTCCCAGTCGAAGAACCCGGACGCGGCATGGGCGTTCGTGAGGTTCTGTCTCGCCGATGTCGGCAACCAGGTGTCGATGATGAAGGCGGAGGGCCTGTTCCCCGCCTATCTGCCGGCTCTGCGCGACCCGTTCTTCGACGCCCCGCAGAAGTACTTCGGCGACGCCACGATCTACCGGATGTTCCGCGAGCAGACCCCGAAGATCCCGACGATCACCTACACGGACGACTACGCCAAGGCAGGTGACCTGCTGGACTCGGTGGTGCCCGGCGTGCTGTTGCGGGGCAAGGATCCCAAGGCCGAGCTGAAGGGCGCGGCCGCCCAGCTCGCCGGTCAGACCAAGCGGAAGCTGGCGTGAGAGGGCGCGCCGGCTGGTTCTTCACGGCACCCGCCGCCGCGCTCTTCGCGGTCTTCTTCGGGTACCCGCTCGTGGCCAGCCTCGTGCAGAGCTTCCAGACGGACTCCGACGGCGAGACGGTGTGGGCGGGCCTCGACAACTACACCCGGCTGTTCGAGGATCCGCTGGTCGGACGGTCCCTGGTCAACATCGCGCTGATCCTCACGGTCCAGGTGCCGCTGATGCTCGTGATCGCCCTCGGCCTGGCCCAGGTGCTGAACCTGAGCTGGCTGCGGTTCCGCTCCGGCTACCGGGTGGCCTACTTCCTCCCGGCCGTCACCACCCTCGTCGCCTACGCCGTCGTGTTCCGGGTGCTCCTCAACACCGACCCCGGCCTGCTCAACCAGCTGCTCGGCACCCATATCGACTGGCTGAACGACCCGACGATGGCCCGGGTCGCCCTGATCGGCTCGATCACGTGGCGCTGGAGCGGGTACAACATGGTGATCCTGTTGGCCGGGTTGCAGGCCATCCCCAAGGAGCAGTACGAGGCGGCGGCGATCGACGGGGCCGGCTCCCTGCGCACGTATCTGAGCGTCATCGTGCCCCAACTGCGCCCTGTGCTGCTGTTCTGCCTGATCACCTCGACGATCGGCACGCTGCAGCTGTTCGACGAGAGTTTCGTGCTCACCTCGGGCGGGCCGGACAACGCGACCCTGACCCCGGTGCTCTACCTGTACGAGAACGGCTTCCAACAGCTCGACTTCGGGTACGCGGCGGCGATCGCCTGGCTCGTCGTCGCGCTGACCGGTCTGCTCTCCCTCGTGCAGTTCCGCGCGCTGCGGACGAAGTCGTGAAGCGGCTCGCGCACCTGCCGCTGGCGGCCGGCGCGGTGGTCAGCCTGTTCCCGTTCTACTGGATGATCGTCGCTGCCACCCACCGCACCCGGGACCTGCTGCACTCCCCGCCGCCGTTCCTGCCGGGCGACCAGCTCTGGGAGAACCTGCGCCGCCTGGAGGACACGGTCGGCTTCACCCGGGTCACGGTCAACACCGTCGGCCTGACGGTGGTGTACACGGCGCTGTCGAGCCTGATCAGCGCCATGTGCGGTTACGGGCTGGCGAAATTCCGGTTCCGCGGCCGGGGGATGCTGCTCGCGGTGCTGCTGGCGACCATGATGATCCCGTTCCAGGTGCTGCTCGTTCCCTTGTTCCAGATGATGGCGAACGTGGGCTGGATCGACACGTACCAGGCGGTGCTGCTGCCCTTCCTGGCCAACTCCTTCGGCATCTTCCTGATGCGCCAGGCGTTCCTGGAGTTCCCCGACGAGCTGATCGAGGCGGGCCGCCTGGACGGCTGCTCCGAGGCGCGGATCTTCTACCGGATCGTGCTGCCGGCCGCCCGACCCCAGCTCGCCGCCGTCGTGATCTTCACGTTCATCTCGCAATGGAGCGCCTTCATCTGGCCGTTGCTGATGCTCAACTCCGAGGAGAAATACACGATCCCGGTGGCCCTGTCCCGGATGATCGGCCAGTCACACGTCGACTACTCCGGTCTGATGCTCGGCGCGTTCATCGCGACGTTGCCGATCATGGCGGTGTTCCTGGCGTTCCAGAAGCAGTTCGTGTCCGGCCTGCTCGGCGGCTCGGTGAAGGGATGACGATGAGGTACGGCGGCGACTGGAACCCCGAACAGTGGGGACCCGACACCTGGCGCGAGGACGTCCGGCTGATGCGACAGGCCGGGGTCAACATGATCACGCTCGGGGTGTTCTCGTGGGCCCGGCTGGAGCCTGCCGAAGGCGTCTACGAGCTGGACTGGTTGGCCGAGATCATCGACCTGTTGTGGTCGCACGGGATCAGCGTTGACCTGGCCACGGGCACGGCCTCACCGCCCGCGTGGTTCGTCCGGAAGTACCCGCAGGCGCTGCCGGTGACCGCTGAGGGCATCCGGCTGGAATTCGGCTCCCGCCAGCACTACTGCCCGTCGTCCCCCGAGTTCCGGACCGCGACGGTCGCGTTGGCGACCCGGATGGCGGAGCGGTTCGCCGACCACCCGGCGCTGGCGATGTGGCACATCTCCAACGAGTACGGCGACCATGTCACCGAGTGCTTCTGTCCCACCTCGGCTGCGGACTTCCGCCGGTGGCTCACCGCCCGCTACGGCACGTTGGAACGGCTGAACCACGCCTGGGGCACCGATTTCTGGGCCCAGCGGTACACGGCGTTCGAGGAGATCGAGGCGCCCCGGGCGGCACCCGGACCGACGAACCCGACTCAGCGCCTGGACTGGCGGCGGTTCTGCTCGGACGCGCTGCTGGAGTGTTACCGGGCCGAGCGGGCCGTCCTGCCGCCCGGCGTGCCGGTCACCACGAACTTCATGTCGATGATGCGCGACCTCGACTACTGGAAGTGGGCCGCCGAGGAGGACGTGGTCTCCGACGACGCGTACCCGGACCCGGCCGACCCCGCCGCGCACGTCACAGCAGCGATGAACTACGACCTGATGCGTTCCCTGCGCGGCGGCCAGCCGTGGCTCCTCCTCGAACAGGCCCCGTCAGCGGTGAGCTGGCGCGAGGTGAACATGCCCAAGACCGACGCGCAGTACCGGCTGGGGAGCCTGCAGGCCATCGCCCGGGGCGCCGACGGGGTGCTGCACTTCCAGTGGCGCGCCTCGGTGGCCGGCGCGGAGAAGTGGCACTCCGCGATGCTCCCGCACGGCGGGGAGACGTCCCGGGGGTACCAGCGGACCGTGGCGTTCGGCCGCGAGCTGACCCGCCTGGCCCCGGTGGTGGGCGCGAGGAGCACGGCGCACGTCGCGATCGTGCTCGACTGGGACTCCTGGTGGGCCCTGGAGCTCGACGAGCACCCTTCCCAGTTGCTGCGCTGGCGGGAGCTGGTCCGGGCGTGGTACGAGCCGCTGTGGAACAGGAACATCGCCGTCGACTTCGTGCCCGTGGACGCGGACCTGGCGTCGTACAAGCTGGTGCTCGCGCCCAACCTCTACCTGGTCACCGACACGACCCGCGCCAACCTCGAGTCCTACGTGGCCGGCGGCGGTCGACTCGTGGTCGGGTTCTTCTCCGGGCTGGTCGACGCCAACGACCACCTGCACCCCGGAGGGTATCCCGGTGCGCTCCGCGAACTGCTGGGCGTCGCCATCGACGAGTTCTGGCCACTGCCGGCCGGCGAGTCCTCGGACGTGAGCCTCGACGGCCGCTACCCGGTCACCCTGTGGCGGGAGTGGCTCAGCACCACCACGGCGCAGGTCGAGGCCAGTTACCTCGACGCGCCGCTCGCGGGCCGGCCCGCGATCACCCGGAACCGGTTCGGCGCGGGCACCGCGTGGTACATCTCCACCCACCTCGGGGCCGACGGGCTCGACAGCGTGTTCCGCCCGATACTCGAGGCCGCCGCCGTGCCCCTGGTCGGCCCCGACCACGGTCCGGTCACGGCCCCGCCCGGGGTCGAGCTGTGCCGGCGCGGCGACTTCCTCTTCGTCCTCAACCACACCCCCGACCCGGTGACCATCGACGTCACCGGACACGACCTGCTCACCGATCGACGCGTCGACGGCACCCTGCACCTGGCCGGCTCGGACGCCGCAGTGCTCGCCCCGTAATCCCCCCTCAACGCGTCGGCATGGTCGACCAGTCTGGAGTTTTCATGCGCAGGAGAACCTTCGTCGCGGCGGGCCTGGCCACCACGGCCGCCGTCGCCCTCCCCGGAGTCGCGTCGGCCACCCCGACGGCGACATCAGCCCCCACGGACGAGTTCCGCAACGTGCTCGACCTGCGCGGTCTGCCCACCACCGCCCGGCCACCGGGTGACAACCCGCTGAACGTGTTCGCCGACAGCGGCTCGTGGCACGGGTACGGCCTCGGGGTCGCCGGCGGGTTCTCCGGCCCGCTGTACATCGCCGAGGAGTACCCGTGGTGGCTGTCCCAGGTGTTCAGTCGTCTCACGTTGACCGACACCACCACCGGCGCGCCGGTCCCACTGACGCTGGTCTCCGCCGACTCGCTGCCCGGCCTCCTCCGGCAGGTCTCCTCCACCGGCGACGGGCTCACCGTCACCCTGGAACTGCGGTTCGTCTCCGGCCGCACGGCACTCGTGCAGGCCAGTGTCCGCAACGAGAGCGCGAAGGTCCGCCGGGTGGCCGTGTCCTGGTCGGGCACCCTGTTACGGCACGAGACGGAGCCGATCCGGTCCGCGCCGCGACTCCGGGCGACGGGCACCGGGGTGGCCGTCGAGTTCACCGAGGTGAGGGAGGTGTGGAAGTTCCTGTCCACGCCGACCCAGCGGTTCGAGGTCCGGCACGCCGCGCCGGTGACCACGACCGTCGACGGTGACTCCTACCGGACGACCATGACCACGCCGCTGAGCGTGTCCCCGAACGGCGAGCGGCCCCTGACCTGGACGGAGACCTACTCGTTCACGGCCGACGACCGGGACGCCGGCACGATCGCCGAGGCGCTGCGCAAGCCGGGCAGCCTCGCCGCGGCCACCGACCGTCGCTGGGCCACCTACCTGCGCTGCGGACTCGAGGGCGTGGCCCCCGAACACCGCCGGCTCGCCGTCAAGGCGATCGGGACCCTCGTGACGAACTGGCGCAGCGCGGCCGGCGCGCTCCGGCACGGCGGGATCACCCCGTCGATCTCCTACGTCTGGTTCAACGGCATGTGGTCCTGGGACTCGTGGAAGCAGGCCGTCGGCGTCGCGGCCTTCTCACCCGCACTCGCCGGCTCCGTGATCGAGGCCCTGTTCGACTACCAGCGCGCCGACGGCATGATCCCCGACTGCATCTTCTACAACGACCCGGCGCACGGCGGCGGCAACTGGAACGAGCGCAACACCAAGCCCCCGCTCGCGGCCTGGGCCGCCTGGGAGGTGTACTCGGCTGGTGGCGACAAGGACTTCCTCCGCCGCCTCTTCCCGCGCCTGGTCGCCTACCACCAGTGGTGGTACACGGCCCGGGACCACGACGGCAACGGCATCTGCGAGTACGGGGCGACGATCGACCCGGCCAACGACTCCGACGGCGCGGTGATCGAGGCCGCGGCCTGGGAGTCCGGGATGGACAACGCGCCCCGGTTCGACGCGGCGGCCGTGCGCTCCAACGGCGGGGCCGGCTGGTCGATCGACCAGGAGTCGGTGGACCTCAACGCGTACCTGTTCGCGGAGAAGACGTACCTCGCGAAGATCGCCAAGGTGCTCCGCGAGCCATACCAGGACACGTCGGCCCTCGTCGGCGCCTATGTCCGGGACCGGATGTTCGACCCGGCCACCGGTTGGTTCTACGACGTGGCGCTCGACACCGGCCGGCTCCTCGTCGAGCGGGGCAAGGGCATCGAGGGCGTCATCCCGGTGTGGGCCGGGATCGCCTCCCCCGCCCAGGCACTCGCGGTCCGGGCGACCCTCCTCGACCCCGGCGCGTTCGGCACCCACGTACCGTGTCCGACCGTGGCGGCCGACAGCCCGTTCTTCGACCCGGCGGCGTACTGGAGGGGCCCGGTGTGGCTCGACCAGGCGTACTTCGCGATCGAGGGTCTCCGGAGGTCCGGTTTCACCGCCGACGCCACCGCCGTCCGGGACAAGCTGCTGCGCAACGCCGACGGGCTGCTCGGAGACACCCCGATCCACGAGAACTACCAGCCGCTGACCGGGGCCCGGCTCAACGCCCCGAACTTCAGCTGGTCGGCGGCACTGCTGCTCCGGTTGGTGCGCGCCTGACACCGGCCTGGAAGGCCTGGGCGGCGGCCTCAACGGACCGGGCTGCGGCGGCCGAGGGCGGCTCGGGACCCCGCTCCAGCCCGGGCCTCACGAAGCCGGCACGAACTCCACCGTCACCGTCACGAAACCCAACGACCGCAACAACCCCGTCAACGTGGACCGGGCGTTCGTCCGGGCCCGCTCGGCCAGCGTGCCGTCGTTGGCCACCGCACTGATCTTCTGTTCCGCGAGGAGGTAGAGCTGTTGGGTACGGTTCGCGTCACCGCTGCCGAAGTCCTTGAGGCGGTTGACCAGGCCGCGCTGCTCGGCGTACACGTAGCTGCGGGTGTGGTCGATGTTGGGCTTGCCCATCACCGGCTGCGGCAGCGTGACGATGACGCTCTTGCCGTCGGCCGACACTCGGACGGCGTCCCCGTGGAGTCCACCGAACTCGACATAGGCGTCCACCGTGCCGGCGGCGACGAAGAGGGTGCGGCCGCCGTACAGGAAGGAGGGGATGTTCTTCGCCTCGGTCTCGAGGTCGACGACGAGTTCATAGTTGCCGGCGGCGGCCACGAACCGGCTGAGGTCCTGCACCGAACGCAGAACGACGGGCTGGCTCCGGTCGGTCCTCCGCTCTCCGAACGGGTTGAACGAACCGGGGAGCAGCCCGAACAGGCTGGTAGCGGCCACGACGGCCACGATGGCGACCAGCGCGACGACGGCGACGGCCATGCCCCTCCGACGTCGTCGCGGTTCGGGACCTGGGGTGTTCGAGGTGTTCGGCATGTCGGGCACCTTCCGCCACGGTGGACGTGCCGGGCTGTGGGGCCGGCGCGTCGTCGGACTCGTTCATACCCCGACGGGGTCCTCCCCGCACGCGGCCGGAGCGCCATTCTTCGGCGACCACCCCACCCGACTTCTCCACCAGTCCCGCGATCGCGCCCAGGAACTCCTCCCGCCGCCGCACCGCCAAGTCCCGGATGTTCGGAAACGTGCCGAACAGCCGCCGTGCCCGCCGCCGTCAACGGGTGCTCCCGGCGGATCACCTCGACGTCCACCGCCCCGAACTCCCCGCTGGCGGTCAGCTCGGCCACCCGCTCCCGGATCCGCAGCGGCCGTGGCGTCTCCCCCGTCGGCACGACCGAACCGGGCAGGTACCGGTCGTGCAGCGCGCCGACGTCCGTGCGGAACGCCGTGGGCCGCTCGGGGTCCCTGAACACGGTCCATCACACCGCCAGGGTGCCGCAGGGCGCAGCGCACGCGCGAACACCGGTACGGCGACGGCCGGATCCAGGCAGTGGAACGCGGTGGCGCACACGGCGAGATCGAAGGCCTCGGCGGGCAGGTCCACGTGCTCGATCGCAGCGTCGAGTACCCGCAACGCGGGCCGACCAGGTCGGCGCGGAGCAGAGCGGCCAGGCTGGGGCCTGGTTCGACCGCGGTGACGGTGGCGCCGTGGGCGAGGCGTTCACGGGTGGCCTGGCCGGTGCCGGTGCCGACCTCCAACGTCCCGCATCCGGGGCCGAGGCCGTGTGCTCTGTGCAGCTCGTACACCCGGGGCGGGTCGTCGGGGCGGCCATGCCGGTAGTTGTCGGCCGCACGGTCGAAGGAGCCCACGGGCGGAGCCCCATCGCCCCGCGCGATCCGGCGACGCGTCCGACGTCCCAGGCCCCGCACCGTCCGACGATCCCGCTACCCCGGGGTCCCGCCGCAGGGCATCCGGCGCCAGGTCGCCGCCACCCCGTCCCGCCGCCCGATCCCGCCCATGGCACTCCCCGTCCGCCCGTGTACTCACTCACCCCCGGATCATCCACGATCGTCCACCCCGCGTGGCACGATGATCCTGTGGCTGATCCTCGTCGGTTGACCTTTCCCGCCGACCGCCCCGTGGGCACCCTCTACCTGGACTCCCCCGAGGGCGAGCAGCGGGAGACCCCCGCCAGGGGCGTCGTCGAGGTGCCGGCCGGCTGGCGGGTCACTCTCGACACAGATGGCGAGTACCTGGCGGCGTTGGTCGATCTCCCGGCCGGTTCGCTCGACGAGCTCGTCGCGGGGGAGGTCACGGACGAGCATCTGTCGACCCTGGGTGACCTGCGCGGACTCGGCTCGCTGATGCTGTTCGGGACGTTCACCGACTGGGCGGTGCCTGTGGTGCCGGACCTGGAGACCCTCGCGTTGTACAGCGAGGGCCTCACCGACGCGGTGATGGCAAGGCTGGCCCGTCCGCTGCCGGCGGAGCTGACCCTGGCCGCGGGGTTGCTCACCGACGACACTCTGCTGGCGATGGCCGGCGAGGACCAGGTCGTGGCGGTCAACGTGTCGGGCGACCGGATCACGGGTCGCGGGTTGGCCGCGCTGGCCACCCTGCCCCGGTTGGACCGGCTCGTGCTGGGCACCTCCGGCGCCCTGACGGCCGCGGCGCTCGACGGGCTGGTGGGCGCTCCGGCGCTGCGGATCCTGTACCTCATCGGGCCCTGGGACGATTCGGTGCTGGAGTCGATTCCCCAGCTGGTACCCCCGTTGCGGCATCTCACGGTCACCGATCCCGACGGCGAACGCAGCCCGCTGAGCCCGGCGGCTGTGGCCGCGCTGCGGGAACGGTGCCCTGGGCTGATCGTCGAGGAGCTGATGGCCGCCACGGACCTCGACCCGGTGGTCGGCGCGGACCTGGCCGGCGCGCTGGGCGACCCCAGGCCGGCGCTGGTCTACTTCCACGCGCCGTGGTGCCATCCGTGTCGGCAGTACGGTCCGGTGTTCGGCCAGGTCGCGGTCGCGTTCGCGGACCGGGTGAGTCCGGTGCACGTGGACGTGGAGGACGAGCCGGACGTCGCGGACCGGTACGCGATCCGCTCCGTGCCCACCGTGCTCCTTCTCGACGGCGACCGTGAGCTGCTCCGCCTGCCCGGGGCGCACGGCCGGGCGGCGCTGCACGACCGGATCACGGCGGCGCTCGCCAGCCATCCACGATGGAGATAGGCATTTCGGCACATGCCGCTCCCGCCGTCGGTGCCGGCCTCATCCTTCGCGGCGGCGCACGCCGTTCTCGTGTCCGGCGACCCACCGGTGGGGTTCGCGCATCTGGAGGTCGTCGACGGGCTGGCGTTCCTCGACCAGCTGTCGGCGCATCCCGACCCCACCCCGCCAGAGGCTGGGGGCCGCGCTGTTGGGGGCCACCTGCGCCTGGGCGACCCGCCGAGGGTCATCCGGCGATCGGCACATCCGGCCCCGGGCCGGGCGAGGCGCCCCGCGTCAGTGGTCCATCAGTGCGAGCTTCGCGCCGAACCCGATCAGCGCCGCCCCCGTCACGCGGTCCAACGCCCGACGCACCGCCCGCCGGCCGAGCCAGCCGCGCACGGCGTGCGCGCCGCAGATCAGTACCGTGAACCACGCCATGCCCTCGAGGTCGTGCACGAGCGCCAGCAGCAGCCCCATGGCCAGGTGTGACGACTCGGCCGGGATGAACTGGGGCAGCATCGCCACGTAGAACGCGCCGATCTTCGGGTTCAGCAGGTTGGTGGTCAGCCCCCGCACCCAGGCGCGGCGCACGTTCGGCGCGGGCGGCGTCAGGTCCGGAGTCCCCCTGCGCCGCAGCATCCCGACCCCGAGCCACACCAGGTACCCGGCCCCGACGAACCGCAACACGGTGTACGCGAGCTGTGACGCCGCCAGTAGCGCCGACACCCCGACGGCCGCGGCGGCACCCCAGATCAGCGCGCCGACATTGATGCCCAGCGCCGTGGCGAACGCCGCGGCCCGGCCCTGGGCCACGGCTGTCCGCAGCACGAGGGCCGTGTCGAGGCCCGGCATCAGCGTGAGCAGCCCGGCGACGAGGGCGAAGGACGCGAGCGAGGTGAGCATAGGGCCAGCTTGCCCCGCATCGGTCCATGTGTCACCTGTGGCCCCGCCCACACCCCAACTCGGTCCGCGACCGGGCCGGGCGCTACCCGGAGATGTCACGCTCGAAGCGTCGGCACACGTACACCCGGCGGTATCTCTCGCGAAGTTCGGCTTCACGTTCGACGGGCGCGTGGGCGAACAGCCCCATCGGAGTCAACCCGGACGCCGACCGCACGGTGTCCGCGAGCGGTCCACCGAGGTCCCCCGTGTACGCGCTGGCGTACACGTGCAGGTAGCGCGTCGTCTCGCGGAAACCCTGCGCGGCGTACCAGACCAGGGCCGGGGCGTCCTCCCTGGTCCACGCGTCGACCCGGCGCGCGCCGAGCGCGGCGAGTCTCGACAGGGCCGCGTCGAGCAGCGCACCGGCGATGCCGCAGCCCCGGTGGTCGGGGTGCACCGCGAGGCACTCCACAGTCGCCGCGGCCCCGTCGACGGTGGCGTCGAGCAGCCCGACGACCTCGCCGCAGTGTCGGACGACCAGTTGGACGGCCGCGTCGCTGTTCGACTTCGACGTGACGACGTCGTCGTAGTAGTCGGTGTCCAGGAACGACAACACCCGGCACCGCAGCCAGGACCGCTCGTCCTCGGGCCGGTACTCGTCGGGATCAGCTGACATCCGATCACCCTCGCAGGCCGCGGCCCCCGCCGCACCCGCGTTTCGCGGACCCCGACCGGGACGGGGACCGGACTGAGACCCGGACCGAGGCCTGGACCACTGATCCCGAGCCAGGGCCGGAGCCGGGACGGCCGGCCGCCAGCAGTGACTGACCACCACAGCCGGTCACAACACCCTCGTGCCACCGACCGTCACCACGCCCCTCACCTCCGGCCGTACGCCCGCAGCGCCGCCGCCGCGACGCAGTACGCCGCGCCGGCGATCAGGGCGCCGCCGACCGTGTCACTCGGCCGGTGCCACCCGGCGATCACGGTCGCCGCCGCGACCGCCGCCACCGCCACGCCCCCGGGGATCAGCGCCCACGGTCGAGCCCGGGCGGGCAGGGCCAGGACCAGCGCGAGGACCAGTCCGGCGGCCACGGTGACGTGCCCGCTCGGGAAGCTGTTGTGCTCGCCGGCGGCCTCGGAGTACACGAGGAGCGGGCGGGGCAGTGCCTCCTTCAGGAACCTCGTCACGAGGAGCGCGGCGGCGACCACCCCCACGCCGGCCATCCCGGCCCAGAACCGGCGGGCGGCGAACCCGACGAGCAGGATCAGCACGACGAGCCCCGCCAGGGTGGTCGGTGAGCCGAACCGGGCCAGCAGGTCCCAGGCCCACATGCCGTCGCCGGTGCCCTGGGCCTGGCTCAGGTTCCGGTTCTCCGTGCCCTGTCCCAGGGGGGTCCACACGGCGAGGACGTACGTCGCCGCAGCGCCGGCCAGGCAGCTGAACGCGCCGGCGAGGTGCCAGCCCACGGAGGCCGGGCGGTGGGGCGCGGAGTGGGTGGCGGCTCTCGTGTCGACCAGCATGCGCACCACGGTGCGTGACGGATGTCCCGCCCGCGTCCGCGCATTGTCACCGTCGTGTCACAGCCAGCGCACCACGTCACCACAGATCCACACCGCACAAGCCACACTCCGCGCCGCACACGCCATGCTCCGCGCCGCCTAGCCCGCCGCCTCACTCCGCACAGCCGGCCCCCACACCGGGGGCCGCACCACAGCACCCCGGACGCAGCCCCGACAGGTCACACGACCGGACAGCCCCGGTCCTCGCGCCGCCCGGCGGTGCCGACCACGGCCACCACCGACCCCACGGCCATCGCGTGCTCAGCCGCCTCCCCGGCCAGCACCGTGCAGACCAGCTGGTCGAGGGCCGTCGCGGACAGGGTGGCCACGGGGGTGTTCATTCTCAGCTCGTACCGGTGCGGGGCGACCCTGACCACCTGCACTCCGCCGCCGGACGTCGCCGGCAGGGCGGTCTCGTAGCCCTGGCCGCGCTCCGCGGGGTTCGGACCGGCGAGCAACAGGTCCACCTTCTGGCTCACGTTGAGTGCCTTGGGATCGATCCGCTCGGTCCGCGCCAGGAGCCCGTGCATCTGGAAGTACAGCGCGGTGACCTCGGTCGTGTACTTCCGCGGCGCCTCCCCCGCCCGTACCACCCCGCTGGGCCGCACCCCGCACCCCGCGAGCGCCGCGAGCGCCGCGAGGGTCAGGACCAGCACGACCGCCCGTCTCACCGGTGCCTCCTCGGCAGCCGGAGGGTGAACACCGCGCCGCCGTCGGGGCCGTTGGTCGCCTCCAGCCGGCCGTCGTGCAGGCGGGCGTTCTCCCAGGCGATGGCGAGCCCTAGCCCGCTGCCGTCGGACCTGGTCCGGGCGGTGTCGGCCTTGTAGAACCGGTCGAAGACGTGCGGGAGCACCTCCGGGGGGAGCCCGGACCCGCTGTCGGACACCTCGAGGACCACGAACGACTCGGTGGCCCGGAGCCGGACCCGGACGGGCGGGCCGCCGTGCCGGAGGGCGTTGCCGACCAGGTTCGCGATGATCACGTCGAGACGGCGGGGGTCGAGCCGGGTCACGACGCCCTCGGGCAGGTCGGTCTCGACCCGGTCGGTCCAGCCCCGGGCGCGCAGGGTGGCGGTGACGGCCGGGGCGAGGTCGACGTCGTCGAGGACGAGGCCGGCGGTGCCGGAGTCGAACCGCGACACCTCGATCAGGTCGTTGACCAGCCGGTTGAGTTTGCGGGTCTCCTGGCTGACCAACCGGGCGGCTGCGGCGGCGTCCCCGGTGAGGTGTTCGGCCTCCTCGTCGAGGACGTCGGTGACGGCGGTCATCGCCGCCAGCGGGGTACGCAGCTCGTGGGACACGTCCGCGACGAACCGGCGGGCGTCGGACTCCATCCGGCGCAGCTCGTCCACGTGGTGTTCGACGGCGTCGGCGCTGTCGTTGAACGTCTTGGACAGGTCGGCCAGTTCGTCGGAGCCCTTGACCTCCAGCCGGGCGCCGAAGTCGCCGGAGCCCCAGCGCCGGGTGGCCTGGCCGAGCCGGCGGACCGGGCTGAGGACGCCCTGGGCGGCGAGCAGCGCCAGGCCGACGGCGAGGACCAGGGCCGGGGCGCCGGTCAGCCACGCGGCGGTGGCGAGGCGTTCGATGCTGGCCTTCTCGGCCTGGAGACTCTGCAGCGCGTACACCTCGAGGCCTGAGGGTCTGGTCTGGCTGTCGGAACCCTGGAGCAGCAGGGGCACCCCGATGGCCAGCTCCGGCACGTTGTCGCGGACCTGGCGTTGCCACACCGCGTCGGTGCCGTCGTGCACGGCGGCGCGCAGCTCGGGCGAGAACGCGTCGAGTTCCATGCCGGTGTCCGAGCGCAGGTCGCCGAACACGGCGACGACGGAGGCGTCGGTGCTCATCAGGGCCGTGGACAGGTCGTTGAGCTGCTGCTGGGTGGGCGGCAGGCTGAGGCCGCCGGCGAGGTTGGCGACCCGGGTGGTCAGCGCCGTGACCGCCGGGTCCTGGGCGTTGCGCAGGATGATCGTGCGGGCCTCGACGTAGCTGGCCCCGGCGGTCGCCAGGGCGCTGACGACGCCCAGCAGGACGAACGCGAGGATCAGCCGGGGTCGGAGACCGAGCCTCACGGGACGGGGCCGAAGCGGTAGCCGAAGCCGCGCACCGTCTGCACGTACACCGGGGTGGACTGGTCGTCCTCGATCTTGAGCCGGAGCCGCTGCACGCACGCGTCCACGAGCCGGGAGTCGCCCAGGTAGTCGTGCTCCCAGACGGCTTCCAGGAGCTGTTGCCGGCTGAGCACCCGACCGGGGGCCCGCGACAGTTCGAGCAGAAGCCGCAGCTCGGTGGGGGCCAGGCTGACGGCCTCGCCGGCCCGGGTGACCGTTAACGCGGCCCGGTCGAGGACCAGGTCGCCGTGTCGCTCCTGCTCGGAGCGCTCGGCGCCGATCCGGCGGAGGACGGCGCGGATCCGCGCGTCGAGCACCCGGGGTTGCACGGGCTTGATCACGTAGTCGTCGGCCCCGGCCTCCAGGCCCGCGACCACGTCCATGTCGTCGTTACGCGCGGTGAGCATCACGATCGGCACGTCCCCGGCCGCCCTGATCCGACGACACACCTCGAAACCGTCGATACCCGGCAACATCAGGTCAAGGATCACGATGTCGGGCATCTCCGCCCGAAGCAAATCGAGACCCTGTTCACCGGTACCGGCCGTACGCAGCAGATGTCCCTGCCGGCGCAGCGCCAACTGGAGACCCTCACGGACGGCCGGGTCGTCTTCGATCAACAGGACCCGGGGCATGGCATCCACTATCGCACGCCCCCGGGCCCCATCGAAGTGTCGAACGGCAGGGTGCCGATCGACACCCTGGTCACACCGCGTGACCGATCACCCGGCACCAGCCCCATCCCCCCAGCCTGGCGGCCGATCTTCCCCGCCGCGTCGCCGGAGTGTCATGGTTCGGTCACGGCTCGCCGGACCACCGGGGCACCCCTACCGGAGCCGTGCCTAAGATCGAACGCATGAGTCTGACAAAGCCGGTAATTGAGTTCCCCGAGGGCGCGGCCCCGGCGGACCTGGAGATCGTCGACCTCGTCGTCGGGGACGGCGACGAGGCGAAGGCCGGTCACCAGGCGATCGTGCACTACGTGGGCGTGGCCTTCTCCACGGGCGAGGAGTTCGACGCGTCGTGGAACCGCGGCTCGCCGTTCCAGTTCCCGCTGGGCGCCGGCCGGGTCATCGCGGGCTGGGACCAGGGCGTGCAGGGCATGAAGGTCGGCGGGCGGCGCAAGCTGACCATCCCGGCGCACCTGGGCTACGGCGACCGGGGCGCCGGCGGCGCGATCAAGCCGGGCGAGACCCTGATCTTCGTGGTGGACCTGCTCGGCCTCCAGTAACACCGGGACGGCCGGACCCACCCCGGGTCCGGCCAACCCACAACCATCATCCGGGTACCGGGACACCGACCCCGGTCTCCACCGGCGAAACACCGGCTACGACACACCCCGCTCCCGGGTCACGACCATCACCTGCTGGTCCCCGACCGCGATCGCCCCCTCGTGAGCGCGCCGCCACATGTGGAACACGTGCATCGCCGCCTGAAGGTCGGCGTGGCTGGACACCTCCAGAACCTGCTCACGTTCTGCGCAGTCCCTGGCTCTGCGCGTTCTGACGACATGGAACGTCACTGTTCCCCTCCTCCAGGCCGGGCAGCCACCGGCCGGGGCGCGGAATCCTCCGACCGGTGGCGCTGTCACCAGAGTCCAGCTCGACACCAGGCCGCGGGAATCCAACAGGTCTATACAGTCGGCCCATATGGCTACGCTGGGCGGATGGCAGAGCACAGAATGTCGCCACTGGTGATCCCGGAAGAGTTCTGGGACCAGCCCGACGCTCGCGCGGCCCTGTCCGATCGCGACCTCGGCGCCGTGTTCCACCTGTTGCGACGCCAGTTGGGCGCGAGCCAGGCGCGGATCGCGATCGCCGCAGGACTCACTCAACCCGATGTCAGCGCCTACATGGCGGGCCACCGTACGGTCCGCGACATCGACCTTCTGGAGCGGATCGCGGGTGGGCTTGGCCTCCCCGCGCCCGCCCGCCACGCGCTCGGCCTCGCGTCGGTGGAACGCCCATACCCCGATCCGACAGACGTACAATCTGCACCCGAGCTCACGCCCTTCGTCGCGGCGCTCCATCCGAGCTCGGCGACGGCGACCAGCCCTCCGTCCGAGACTGATCCGCTTGTCCTGCACGCACGGACGGCCACCGCGAAGCGCCACTACCAGGCGTGTCGATACGCACAGGTCGTAGAGAGCCTGCCGGCCCTGTTGGAGGCGCTCCCGTCACGCCACGACGACGGGGACCTGTGGGCGCTCGCAGCAGACGCTTACCAGCTCACGACCAGCGTCCTCATCAAGCTGGGCGCGTCAGGACTCGCGATGGTCGCCGCTGACCGGAGCCTCGTGGCCGCGGAGCGCAGCGGTCAGCGGGTCGCTTCCCTGGCCAGCAAGCGTGCCCTCACCCATGCGTTGATGTCCGACGGGCACCATCGCGCGGCCAAGCACGTCGTGCTGGGCGCTCTCGGCAATCCGATGCCGAGAGACGCTCCCGCGCGGCAGCTCTCCGTCCTTGGTGCTCTCGTCCTTCGCGGTGCGACGGCGGCCGCCCGCGACGAGGACCGAAGCACAGCGTTCCAGCTCCTGGAGGAGGCCGCCGTAGCGGCGCACCTGGTCGGACAGGACGGGAATCTGCACTGGACCTCGTTCGGACCGACCAACGTGCTCCAGCACCGGGTGAGCGTGGCGGTGAGCCTGGGTGACGCGGGGGCTGCCATCGAACACGCGCGCTCCATCAGGATCGACGGCCTTCCGTTGGTGGAGCGGAGAGCGGCCCTGTGGCTGGACGTCGCGCGCGCGTATCTCCAATGGGGCAAGCACCATCGCGCGTACGAGGCGGTCCGCACGGCCGAGCGGATCGCGCCCGAAGAGGTCCGACACCGGACCTCGGTCCACATCATGGTCGGTGAACTCGCGGCCACAGCGCCTTGGAGCCTCCGGTCGCGGAGTCGCCAGCTGGCCGAGCGGCTGGGGGTCGGTCCGTGATACTCCTCGTCGTGGTGTGCGCCGCCGGCCCGGCCTCCGACGTCGGCACCCTCATCACCCTCGCCCACGCCGAAGGCTGGACCTGCCGGGTGATCTGCACCCCGAACGCCGTGTCGTTCGTCGACATCCCGGCCCTGGAGCGCCAGACCGGCCACCCGGTCCGGTCCGCCTACCGCGCGGCCGGCACGCCCCGGACATCAGAGGCTCCCGCCGACGCCGTCGTTGTCGCGCCGGCCACGTTCAACACCGTCAACAAGCTGGCCGCCGGGATCGCGGACACCTACGCGTCGGGTGTTCTCGCGGAGTGCGTGGGTGACGTACCCGTCGTGATCGTGCCTTTCGTGAATGCCGTCCTGGCCGGCAGAGCCCCGTTTCGCCGTGCGGTCGCGGCACTCAGGGCTGAGGGGGCGCGGGTGCTGCTCGCGGATCCGGCGCACCTCCGGGGCGCGGGTGCGGCGGTGGAGTTCCCGTGGGACGCGGCGCTGCGGGCGGTCGACGACGCGGCCCTGGAGCGGTGACGCCTCGGGCCACCCGCGGAACGGGAGCCGGCCCTCCCCGCCCGGTCGGGGCAGGAAGGGCCGGCGTCGGTTCCGTCAGTACGTCGTGCTGATGTTCACCCCGCTGAACGCCGAGGCGCCGTACAGGCTGACGTAGCGGTACCCGGCCGAGGAGTTGCGCACGGTCAGGGTCTCGCTGTTGCCGGCGTTGGTGGAGCGGGCGCTGTAGACCTGTCGCGTCGCCCACGCGCCTGAGTTGTAGTACAGGTCGGCGTTGCCCGTGCCACCGCTGGTCGTGATGGTCAGGGTGGTGGTGCCGGCCGGCAGATACACGAAGAAGTACACCAGGCCGCCCTGGCTGGCGGAGAGGTTGCTCCGCTGGCACCCCTTGGCCAACGCCCGGGTGTCGGGGTCGGTGCACTCGGGGGTGCCCACCACGCTCACGGTCTTGTTCACGCTGGCCGTCGCGCCCTTGTTGTCGGTGACGGTGAGCGTGATCGTGTACGTGCCGGAGGCAGCGTAGCCGTGCGTCGGGTTCGCAGCGGTCGAGCTGCTGCCGTCGCCGAAGTTCCAGGACCGCGACGCGATGGAGCCGTCGGCGTCTCCTGACCGGTCGGTGAAGGCGACGTTCAGGCCGGTGACCGCCGTGTCGAACGCCGCGGTCGGCGGCACGTTCGGCACCGGGGTGCCGGAGCAGGCGCCGGTGTTGCACGCGGTGAGCCAGGTGTTGAAGTCGGCGTCGTAGCTGGTGCCGATGCCGGTGTTGTAGACGGCGTACCCGCCGGCGTAGTCACCGGTGCGGAACTTGGCGAGCATGTTCAGCACGTCGGCGCGGTGCTTCTCCAGCATGTAGCGCACCGCCAGGTAGCCCCAGTGGTAGGTGCGGTTGGTGTTGGTGTTGTCGTAGGTGGTCTGCCACAGCGTGCTCAGGTTGTAGGTGTGGTTGCCCGCCTCGGTGATCGCCGCGGCGTAGTCCACGCCACGGTAGCTGTAGGAGATGTACTCCGCGAAGCCCTCGATCCACCAGATGTTCGGCACCGAGGTGCCGGCGGTGAAGTCGCCGTAGGTGTCGAACCGGCCGTCGAGGTAGTGGGTGTACTCGTGGTTGAGGTTCCAGATCGCGAACGTGGGGCGCAGCCACTCGGCCTCGTAGGCGATGAAGCGCGGCTGGTTGCCGGCTGCCGCCGGGTTGCCCTCGAGGTACATGCCGCCGTTGTCGGTGCTGATCCCGAAGATCGCGCCGGCGTAGGTCTGGTAGTCCGTGGAGCTGTCGAACACGTTGATCTGGATGTTCGTGTTGTTGTCATTGGCGACCGGACCGTTGTCGGCGACGACGCTGTGGAAGTACGCGTCCTGGTTCTGCACGCTGGTGCAGGTCGCGGCGAGTTCGGCGGCCGTCATCGACTGGGCGCGGATCGTGTGCCCGGGGTCGCACTGGTGGGTGATGGGCAGCGCGGCGGCGCCGAGCTTCGTGGCCAGGTCGCACACGTCGTAGTACGCGCACTGGGCCTTGTCGAAGTAGTCGGCCATCTCGGCGACGCCGACCCACAGTCGGGCCGTCGGGCCGGTCATCGAGGTGGCGGCGAGCAGCCCCTTCATCAGGGGACGCACCTTGGCCTGCAGCGCCGGGTACTGGACGAACCGGGACAGTTCCCGGCCGGCGTTGGAGGTCAGGTACGACCGGTCCGTGCCGAGCAGGTCCAGGTGGTTCATTGCGAAGGAGTTGAGCGTGTCGATGATGCTCGGGTCCGCCACGACGGCCGCCAGGAACTCCGGGTGGTAGTGCCCCCGGAACAGCGGCGTGAACGCGTTGTTGACCGAGGCCTTCATGTAGTAGAAGGCGTCGTAGCCGCTGTTGTAGCCGTTGAGCACCCGCTGGACCACGGGCAGGTAGCGGGCCTGCTCGTCGGCGCTGTCGACCAGGATCATCACCTCGGACAGGGTCTGCCCGTGCGCGTCGTTGACGTCCATCATGTGCGAGCTGGCGAAGAACGCGTCCAGGCCGCCCCGGATGGCGGTCTGCAGCGCGGTGCCGTAGCTGCCGACGGTGCCCGGGTAGCCGTACTGGATGTAGTAGCCGGCGCGGAGGAACATCACCAGCTGCAGGGTGCTCGCCGAGTTGTCACCGGGGTAGCCGGTGTCGCGGAGCGCGGTGGCGACCGTGGCCATCTGGGCCTCGCGGAACACGGCGTTGGCGTTGGCCTCCGGCAGGGTGAACAGCGTGTTCACGCAGCTCACCGTCGAGGACTTCACGAACGTGACGAGTGCTGCTCCGGTCTTCGAGGCGAAGTCGGCCGGGGTGCACGAGGCGGCGGCCGCCGCGGCGAGCCCGCGCGGGGCCGGTGTGCTCTTGTCGGTCCGGGTGTTCTCCGCCGAGGACTGCGGGGGCAGCAGGTTCGGCGGGAGCGAGCTGGTCTGCTCGTGGGCCGGCGTCAGTGCGCTGACGCCGGGGACCGAGGGGCCTCCGGTCACCGGGGCCGGGGCCGTGGGGGCGGCGGAGGCCGGGGAGGCCACGCCTCCCGTCAGGGCCAACGCGGCGGCGGTACACAAGATGGCGAGGGGTTTTCGCATCACCACTCCTCTGTGGAGATAGCGGGGCCCGGGCGCGTGTTGCCCGGTACGCCTCAGGGACAGTGAGGCGTGAGGTGAAGAGTGTCATACCTTACTGACGCCGGCAAGAACTCGATGCCTGTCAATTCGATGGGTGAACACCCGGCTACGGACAGCAAAACGGCCGGGGCAAAAGCCCCGGCCGTTGTCGCCACTAATCCGGAAATTACAGTCCTGGAAATGCCATCTCTAACATGGCACTTACATCGGCATCAGCACCGTGTCGATGATGTAGACGGTCGCGTTCGCGGTCTGCACGTTGCCGCAGACCACCTTCGCAGTCCCGCCGACCATGTAGTCCGCGCCGCTGCCACTGGCCGCCACGGTGCCGCCCTGCAGGGTCTTGAACGGGCCGGCGGTGCCGAGCTGGCTCGGCGTGACGGTCTGTCCGACCACGTGGTAGGTCAGGATCTTGGTGAGCTTGTCCTTGTCGGCGAGCACGGCGTCGAGGTCCGCCTTCGGGATCTTGGCGAACGCGTCGTTGGTCGGCGCGAACACGGTGATGCCCTTGGCCCCGTTGAGGGTGTCCACCAGACCGGCGGCCTTGACGGCGGCGACGAGAGTGGACAGCACCGGGTTGTTGCTGGCCGCTGTCGCGACCGGGTCCTTGGCCATCCCGTCGAAGCTGCCGGCGCCGTCCTTCGGCACCGCGGTGCACGCCGCGCCGAACGGGCCGTTCGCCATGGCCGGAGCGGAGGTGGCCGCCGCCGGCGCCGGGGTCGGAGCCGAACTCGACGAGTCGTCCTTGGAACAGGCCGCCATGCCGATGGCGAGCGGTACGAGGGCAGCCGCCATCACGAACTTGCGAAACATGATCTCTCCCTGAGTTAACCGGCGGTGACTACCACCGAGTGCCAACCGGTCGCCCCGTCCGGGAACGGCGGTCGCCGCTCCTCGGGCTGGACAGCCCCGGTGTGGTCGGTCGCCCGGACCTCGAGCGTGTGCCGACCCGGGGTGGCTTCCCAACGCCACACCCACTGCCGCCAGGTATCGGTCGACACGACCGCACCCAACGTCGCTTCGTGCCACGCGCCACCGTCGACGCGTACCTCCACCCGGTCGACGCCCCGGTGCTGCGCCCAGGCCACCCCGGCGACCGTGACCATCCCGGACTTCGGGCGGGACAGCGGCCGGGGCGTGTCGATCCGGGAGAACGTCTTGATCGGAGCCTGCTTCGCCCAGCCGCGCCGCACCCAGTAGGGGTCGAAGTCGGCGAACGTGGACAGCTCCAGTTCGGTCAGCCACTTGGTCGCGGAGACGTAGCCGTAGAGTCCCGGCACGATCATCCGGACCGGGAAGCCGTGCTCCAGGGGCAGCGGCTGGCCGTTCATGCCCACCGCGAGCAGCGCGTCGCGGCCGTCCAGCAGGACGCTGGTCGGAGTGCCGGCGGTCCAACCGTCCGAGGATCTGCTGACCACCTGGTCCGCGCCGGGCTGCGGCGCCGCTTCGCGCAACAACTCCGCGACGGGTACGCCGAGCCAGCGCGCCGTGCCCGCAAGCTCCCCGCCGACCTCGTTGGACACGCAGGTCAGGGTGATCTCGCGCTCCACCAGCGGCCGGTCGAGCAGGTCCTGGTAGCTCAGGGTCATCGCCTTGCCCACCCGGCCCTTGATCCTCAGCCGGTAGGTGTCGGGGTTGAGCCGGGGCACCACGAGCGCGGTGTCGACCCGGTAGAAGTCCCGGTTGGACGTCACGAAGGTGGACAGCTCGGGGATGCCCAGGTCGGTGGCCGTCGCCGCCGGGGACACCGGCTTCGGCAGCGTCACCTTCGGCACCGCCGAGTCGCGCCGGGCCAGGGTGAAGCCGGCCCCGCCGGTCAGCGCCGCCGCCCCGAAGGCGAGCAGCACGCCCCGGCGGTCGACGTCGCGGCCCGGGCCGGTCGGCGCGGGTGCCCGCAGGATCAGCCGGAGGGCGATCCCGGCCGCGGCGACCCCGAGCAGGGTCGGGAGTGCCGCGGCCGGTCCCGCGCCGGGCCGGGTGACGGCCGCGGCCAGCCCCAGCAGGCCGAACAGCGCCAGGCCCGCGTACCCGAGCCGGGGCCTGCGTACGGCCACCACGCCCAGGACGACGGAGAAGAGGAGGAGGAACGTGCCGGTGCCGGCGAGAAGCGCGAGCTTGTCGTTCTGGCCGAACGTCCGGATCGCGAACTCCTTCGCCCACTCCGGGGTGGCGTCCACGACCGCGCCGCCGACGGCGACCAGGGGGCTGCTGCGGGGCCCGGTGAGCAGGGAGACCAGCTCCGCCACTCCGAGCGCGAGGGCCGCGCATCCCACTCCGGCCAACGCCCCGGTCAGTTTCACTCTCACGTGGATGATTCGGGGCCAAGTACCAGAAGGATGGGTGTTTCCCCAAAAAAGATGGGCGACCTGTGCAGGTCGCCCATCCTCGTCGGGTGTCTAACGGCGGATCGGCACCGCCGCCAGCACCGGCTTCGTCGGCTCCTTCGAGCCGCCAGCCGGCTCCCGGGTCAGGCCCAGAGCGTCCACCGACGACAGTCCCTTCAGGAGGGTCACCCCGGAACGCTCGCCGCCCGCCATCACGTTGGACGCCGTGGCCTGCGAGCCGACGATCGTCCACAACTGGTAGGCCTTCTGCTTGTCGACCTCCGGCAGGTCGGTCATCACGACCACCGCCTCGCCCCGCTGGTCCGACTTGATCACCGAGACCCGGCCGCCGCCCGCGACGTCCGCGAGGATCACCCGCGCGTCGGGCGCGGCGAGCACGGCCCGGATGTCGGCCGCCTGCTGCCGCTCGCTGGACACCCGCCGCTCCTGCACGACGTAGGTCGTCGTGCCCACCCCGACGGCGATCACGGCCGCGGCGACCGCCGCCGCGGTCCAGGCCCGCCACCGGCGCACCACGGCCGGGCTCGACACCGGCTCGGCGTGGCGGGCGGCGGGGGCGAGCTGCCGGGTCCGGTGCGCCTCGGCCAGCACCCGCTCGCGCAGGCCGGGCGGTGGCGGGGCTGCCGCGGCGCTGCCCAGCCGCGCCGCGGTGGCCCTCAGCTCCGCCACCTCGGTCGTGCACTCGGCACAACCGGCCAGGTGCCGCTCCACGGCGGCGCGTTCCAGGTCGTCGACGGCGTCGAGCACGTAGGCCCCGACGAGGGTGTGCACGTCGGTCGTGTTCATCCGGTCACCTCCAGGCAGTCCCGTAGCCGGATGAGTCCGTCCCGGATCCTCGTCTTCACCGTTGGCAGGCCGATGCCGAGCAGATCGGAGACCTGCCGGTAGGTGTACCCGCCGTAGTAGGCCAACCCGATGGCCTCGTTCTGCAGCTCCGTGAGCCGCTTCAGACAGCGCCGGACGGCCTGGCGTTCCAGGTTGCCGGCCACCTCCTCGGCCACCTCGTCGTACGGCGCCACCGTCGCGGTCGCCGCCGCCCGCCGGTCCCGCTCGGACGCCGCCTGGGCCGAGCGGACCCGGTCCACGGCCCGGCGGTGCGCCAGGGTCAGCACCCAGCTCGTCGCCGCCCCGCGCGCCGGGTCGAACCGGCTCGCCGTCCGCCAGACCTCGACGAGCGCCTCCTGGGCGACCTCCTCGGCCTGGGCCGGGTCGCGGACGACCCGCAGGCACAGGCCGTACACCTTGGCCGACACCTGTTCGTAGAGCGCGCCGAACGCGTTCTCGTCGCCGCGGGCCACCAGGACCAGCAGCTCGTCGGCCGACGGTGACCCGTCGGGCGGGGGCGCGGCCCTCAGATGCGGGGTTCGCGCGCTGTCGCCTTCCACCACGGCCCTCCACGGTTCGATCCGGTCCGACACCTGGGATTCGGAGCCGCGCCGGTACCGGATTGGTATGCCCTCACATACTGCCTGCCGTCGATCCGTTGTCCGGCCGGTTCCGGTTCCGCCACGCTCTGGCTACCGGCCGGTAGCCACCGGTCGACTCGGACAGGGAGGCACGGATGAGAGGAAAGGCACTGGTGATCGCGCTCGCCACGGCGGCCTCGATCATCGGCTACGCACCGGCGGCGGGGGCGGCACAGCCCGGCGGGGCCCAGCCCACGGTCGCCGTGGCGCTCGGCGACAGTTACATCTCCGGCGAGGCTGGGCGGTGGCTCGGCAACACCGACACGGTCGGCGGCAGCTCGGCCGGCACCGACCGGGCGTGGAACGGCTCGACCGTCGACCCCACCCGGGTGTACGGCCCCACCTACTCCTCCGGCTGCCACCGTTCCGACGTGTCCCCGCTGTCGGGCGCGTCGCTGGGCACCGACCGGCTCGTCAACCTGGCGTGCTCGGGGGCAACCTCCGCCAACGTGCTGCCGGCGGCGATGGGCGGGGTGCCGTTCAAGGGCGAGGCCCCGCAGATCGACCAGTTGGCGACCGTGGCCGGCGCGAACAGGGTCAAGGTCATCGTGCTGTCCCTCGGCGGCAACGACCTCGGCTTCGGCACCATTATCGCCAGCTGCATCGAGGCCTGGTTCTGGGGCGACTACTGCGCCGACGACCAGCAGGCGACAGTCGACGCCGCGCTCCCCGCCATGCGCAGCGGTGTCTCCCAGTCCCTGGCTGCCATCCGGAGCACCATGCGCGCCGCCGGGTACGCCGACACCGACTACCGGCTCGTCGTGCAGTCCTACTCCTCCCCCGTGCCGCGCGGCGCGAACATCCGCTACGCCGACTCCGGCTGGACCCGGTGGGACATGGGCTGCCCCGTGGTCAACTACGACGCCACCTGGGTCCGCGACCGGCTCGTCCCGCAACTGAGCACCGAACTGCGGACCCTGGCCTCGGCCGGCGGCGCGGAGTTCCTCGACCTGCGCGACGCGCTCGACGGCCGGGAGATCTGCGCCCGCGGCCGGATCCGGGTCACCCCGGCCAAGGCCCCCAGCGACGTGACCGCCGAATGGGTCCGCGAGTTCTGGTCGAGTGAGACCGAGGGCCGCCAGCAGGAGACGTTCCACCCGGACGCGTACGGGCAGAAGGCCCTGTCGCGGTGCCTGACCCTGCTCGGCGCCGCGGCGAAGGGGAACTACCGGTGCGTGAACACGGCCGGGGCCGGCGTGGACGGCATGCGCCTCGCGGCGGCGTAGCCGCGGGCCGGGGACCCGCGCGGTCCCCGGCCCGCACAGACAGCACTTTCAGGTATTGATCGCTACCTGCGAGTAGCACTAGCATCCGCGCATGCAGCTGGAACTACGCCACCTGCGCGTGGTACTGGCGGTGGCCGAGTCGGGCAGCATCTCCCGGGCGGCCCAACGCCTGGGACTGCCGCAGCCGTCCGTGACCGCCCAACTCGCACGGATCGAACGCGAGCTCGGCGCGCAACTGTTCGCCCGGACGGCGACGGGCGCGGTGCCCACCCCGTTCGGGCGTTACGTCGTGGACCGGGCCCGGGCCGTCCTCGGCGAGCTGGACCGGCTCAACCGGGGCCGGCAGGGTTCGGTCGTCGCGCCGCGCCAACTGCGGATCGGGGTCGCGCCCGGCCTGCCGCTCGCCGGGATCGAGGTGTCCCTCGGCGTCGGCGACGTGACCAGCTACTCCGACCCGTCCACCCACGCCCTGGCCCAGCTCGTCCGGGCCGGGCAGCTGGACCTGGTGCTGCTGCGGGAGTACCCGGGGCACGAGTTCGTCGCCCCGCCGGAGCTGACCACCCGGGTACTGGTCCCGGCCGAGCCGATGTTCGTCGGGCTGCCTGCCGACGACCCCCTGGCGGCCGGCGAGGAGGTGGCCCTCGCGGACCTGGCCGGGGCGCAGTGGGTGGCCAGCCCGCCCGACGACAGCGGGTTGCAGGCGCTGTTCCGGGCGGCGTGCGCGGCGGCCGGCTTCTCGCCCCGAATCCGGCACCAGACCAGCGACTCGGTGTTCGCCAAGGAGTTCATCACCCGCTCCGGGTACGTGTCGCTGGCCAGCCCGCTGTCCTGGGACGGGCCCCGGCACGCGATCCGGCCGCTGGCCGGCACGCCGATCTGGCGGCGGCTGGTGGTCGGCTGGCGCGCGGACGGGCCGCTCGCGCACCGGGCCGACGACCTCGCGCCGCGGCTCGACCGGTGGTACCACGACCTGGCGGTGTCCCGGCCGCGCTACGCCGCCTGGCTCAGCGCGCGGGAGCACTGACGGACTCAGGTTGCCGCGATCAGTCGGTCCAGGGTCTCTCGGTCGCGGGCCACGACCGCCGAGCCGTCGTCGAGCAGGACGATCGGCCGCTGGATGAGCACCGGATGCGCGACCATCGCGGCCAGCCACCGGCCCCGGTTGTCCTCGTCGCGGGTCCAGTCGGCCATGTCGAGCACCGTGTAGGCCGCCTCGCCGGTGCGGCACACGTCCCACGGCTGGGCGCCGAGCCGGTCGAGCACCGCTCCGAGCTCGGCCACCGTCGGCGGCAGGTCCAGGTACCCCCGGAGCGTGAACGGCACCCCGGCCTCCGACAACGTGTCCCTGGCGGCCGCGCACTTGCTGCAGGACGGGTTGTTCCAGATCTCCATCGGGCTATCGTGCCAGGTCCGCGACGGCCCGCGCGGCGGTGGCCAGCTGGTCGGGGCCCAGGAAGTAGTGCGGGGAGGCCCGGAGGAACTGCTCCAGCCCGCGCTCGGTCATGTCGATCAGGGTGGACTTACGCCGGGTGGTGACCAGGGTGACGTCCCGCGCCCGCAGCGCCGCCTTGACCTCCGCCGGGTCGCGGCCCTCGACCGAGAAGGTCACCAGGCCGCACCGCCGGACGCCCCGGTCCCGGACCGTCACGCCGGGGATCTCCGCGAGCAGGCCGCGCAGGGTGGCGGCGTGGGCGGTCACCGCGGACTCCACGGCGTCGGGTCCCAGCGCCAGCAGGTAGTCGACGGCCGCGCCCAGCCCGAGGCGGCCGGCGACGTCGGACTCCCACAGCTCGAACCGGGTGGCGTCGTCGGCCAGCGCGTAGGACTGCCGGCCCGTCCACGACGCGCCGAACAGGTCGATCACCGGCGGTTCGAGGGCGGTGACGAGTCCGGGGCGCACGTACAGGAAGCCGGTGCCGCGCGGGCCGCGCAGCCACTTGCGCCCGGTGCCCGACAGCGCGTCGACGCCGAGCGCCGTGGCGTCCACCCGGAGCTGGCCGAGGGACTGGCAGGCGTCGAGGAGCACGAGGGCCCCGTGCGCGTGCGCCAGGTCCACCACCTCGCGGACCGGGTTGACCAGGCCGCCGTTGGTGGGCACGTGCACCAGGGACACCACGCGGACCCGGTCGTCGAGCATGCCGGCGAGGGCGTCGAGGTCGATCTGCCCGGTCGGGTCGCTCGGCACGTACTCCACCGTGGCGCCCGTGGCCGCCGCGCGCTGCAGAGCCGCGACGGCGTTGCTCGCGTACTCCACGCCGCACAGCAGGATCCGGTCGCCCGGGGCGAGGGGCACGGCGTAGAAGAACTGGGTCCACGCACGGGTCGCCGAGTCGGTCAGGGCGAGCGTGCCGACGGGGACGTTGAGCAGCAGGCCGAGTGACGTGCGCACCGCCGCCAGGTCTGCGGCGCGTTCCTCCGCGGCCCGGTAGCCGCCGACCTGGGCCTCGCGGCGCTGGTGCGCGGCGACGGTCTCGACGACCACGGACGGCGGCAGCGAGGACCCGGCGCTGTCCAGGAACACGCCGTGCGCGGCGGCGGGCGTGTCGCGGACGACGCGATCGAGATCGATCATGCCGCCCACCCTAGCCGGGGGACGGCGGGCCGGGCGGGCCCGCCGTACCGGAAGAACGGGTGTCAGCGCGCCCAGGCGGCCGTGCGTCGCCTGCGGGCCACCCACCGCAGGAAGTTGGGCGCGGGTTTGGGGCTGCGGATCCGGGCCGGCGGCGCACCGACGTCCCCACGGAGCCTGCTGGCCTCCAGCCGGGCGGAGGTGAGGATCTCGCGCGCCTCGGCCTCGGCGGAATGCCGCATGACCAGGTCGGCGTGTCGTTCCTTGTCCCGCCGGGAACGCAACGCCAGCTCGAAGTCGCGCCGGGCGTTCACCGCGCGCTCGTCGGCCTCGGCGAGGATCTCGGCAGCCCGGTGCCGGGCCTCGGCCAGCTCGGCGGCGGCGACCTGGCGCAGACGTTCCGCCTCGTTCTCGGCCATCGCCAGAATGGCCTCCATCCGGACGCTGAGCACCCGGGCGTCCCCGGTCGAACCGAGCGATCGGAGTCGTTCGAGTTCACGGTTGGCCGAGTCGAGTTCGACCCTGGCCGCTGCGAACCGGGCGGGTAGGTCCGCCATCAGTTCCCGTTCCGCGAGGGCCTCGATGAGCCTGCCCTCCAGCTGCGCGAAGCAGCGGTCGACCTGTTGCCGGTCATAGCCCCGCATCACGAGATCGAACTCGGCGGGTGCGCCTTCATTCATCCCCCACATGAATCGATGCTCACACATCGTCACAGCATGTGTGGACCTTTTGCCTAATCAGTACAAGGGGGAGGGGGAAGACGCGTCTGACCGGATCAAGTGGGGCGCGCCGGAGCCGTCGGCCGGGACCGCGAACACGCCCGGGCGCGGGTCGCCGCCGGGCACCGGGGCCGCGTAGCCCACGGTCCGGGGGTCCAGCCACACCGCCTGGTCGTCCACAGTTCCCGTCGGGGCGGCGAGCGGGGTCTCCCGGCCGGTGCGCAGGTCCAGGACGTGCAGCCGCCAGACCCCGCCGACCCTCTTCTTGTACGCCACCCGCGTCCCGTCCGGCGACACCGACGGGCACTCGGCGTTCTCGCGCACGCCCACCAGCGCGCGGGTCGCCAGGTCGCCCCGGACCAGCCAGGTGTGGCCGGCCGAGCCGACCGTCGCGTAGAACACCCGGTCGTCGACGAACGTGACGCCCCAGAAGTTGGCGTCCGCCCGGCGGCGACCGTCGCCGTCGACGCTGAGCGTGAAGTCCTCCAGCGACGGGTACAGGGTCCGCGTCGCCGTGTCGTAGATGCCGGCCGTGGTGGAGAACTCCCCCGGCTGGTAGGAGTCCCCGGTCCGGAACACCGTCCACGCCACGAGCCGGCCCGACGGGGACACCCTGGCCCGGCTGGGCGTGCCGTCGATCCGCACCGTATGGGTGACCGCGAGGCGCCGGTCGTAGACGGCGGCCTCGTAGCCGGCGGGCACGGTCAGGGGGCGCAGGCAGACGGTGGTGCCGCCGGCCGAGTACATCCGCAGGCAGTACGGGCCGCCGAGTTCCGTCGTGCCGTCCGGGCGGAGCTGGCCGACCTGTCCGGAGCCGGCCACGAACAGCAGCCCGCCATGCGCGGCCGGGTCGAGCGGGCCGGCGGCGCGGGCCGGGGGCTGGCGGGCCACGGTCCAGCCGACGAAGGTCGCGCCGGCGGCGAGGACGGCGACGATGGCGAGCAGGCCGGCGGTGCGGCGGGTCATGGATTCCCCTCCTGGAACGTGGCCGAGTCAACCGCCACCGTGGCGGCGGTGCCGCCCGGGAGGCGGGCGGCCAGAAGGGTGGATAGCAGCAGGATAACGGCGAAGCACCCGAACGCCCGGTGCGGGGTGACCGCCTGGGCCAGCGCCCCGAACGCCACGGCCGCCACCATCCGGGCCAGCGCCTGCCCGGTCTGCACGACCGCGAGCCCGCCGGCCCGGCTCCCGGCCGGCAGCAGCGCGCCGACGTGCGCCATCAGGACGCCGTCGGTGGCCGCGTAGTATAGGCCGTGCAGGCCGAGGACGACGGGCAGCAGGAACCAGCCGCGCGAGCCGAACCCGACCAGCGCGTACGCGCCGACCAGGAGGAATTGTCCGGCCAGGAACACCCGCCACGCGCCGAGCCGGTCGGCGAGCCGGCCCACCGGCACCGCCCCGAGCAGGAACGCCACGGCGGTGCCCACCGGCAGCAGCGACAGGGCGGTGCCACCGACGCCGGTGCGCTGGGTGAGGGCGACGAAGAGGAACGCGTCCCCGGAGACCCCGAGGCCGAGGAGCACGACGCACCCGGTGACCCGCCGCAGCCCCCGGTGGCGGAACAGACTCCGCAGCCGGGGCCGCGCGGCGTCGGCTCCCTCCGCGACCCGCCGTCCCTCGGCCCCGCCCGACCCGGGCGCGGGACCGGCCTCGACCGCCAGGCCACCGACCGGGTCCGCCGCGCGACCGGCCGCGACCGCCGGGCGGCCCACCTCGGCACCGCCGGTCGGGTCGCGGACGAAGAACGCCAGGATCAGCACCCCCACCGCCGCCAGGCTGAAACTCGTCACGAACACCGCGTCGTACGCCCGCCCCACCCCCGCGAGCAGCCCGAACGCCAGCAGCGGCCCGACGAGCGCCCCGGCGGTGTCCAGCGCCCGGTGCACCCCGAACGCCCGGCCCAGCGCGAGGCCCGGCGACGCCGCCGTGATCATCGCGTCCCGGGGCGCGGTCCGGATGCCCTTGCCGGCCCGGTCCGCGGCGAGCAGCGCCCCGATCCCGGGGACCGAGCCGCCGACCAGCGGGAAGCCGAGTTTGGTGACGGCGGACAGGCCGTAGCCGACGAGGGCCACGGCGCGCGGGCGGCCCAGCCGGTCGGCGAGGTGCCCGCCGAGGAGCCGGAGCGCGGCGGTGGCCCCGGTGTACAGGCCGTCGAGGAGGCCGAAGCTGACGTAGGACAGGCCCAGGCCGTAGAGGAGGTAGACGGGCAGGAACGCCGTCACCAGCTCCGAGGACGCGTCGGTGCAGAAGGAGACCAGGCCCAGGCCCAGGACCGTGCCCGACACCCGGACCCGGGTCCGGGCGGCCGTCGTCGGTGAGCGGGTCGCGAGGTACACGGAAGAATGGGGCGACCCGGTCGGACCGGGCCGCCCTCTCCGGTCTAGGCCAACGCCGCGTCGAGGGTGATCTCGATGCTGAGCGCCTTGCTGACCGGGCAGTTCTCCTTGGCGTCGTGGGCGAGTGCCACGAACTCGTCCTCGGACATGCCCGGGACGACGCCCCGGACCCTGATCGCGCTGCCCGTGACGCCCACCCCGGGCTGGAAGCCGACCTCCGCCGACACCTCCAGGCTGTCCGGCGCGTGGCCGGCCTTGTCCAGGATGTTGCTGAACGCCATCGAGAAGCACGACGAGTGCGCGGCGGCGAGCAGCTCCTCCGGGCTGGTCCGGCCGCTGCTCGGGGGCTCGGTCCGCGCCGCCCAGGTCACGTCGAACGTGCCGAGGCCGGAGGAGGCCAGCTCCACGGAGCCGCCCCCCTTCAGCAGCGAACCTTCCCAGTGCGTCCTCGCGGTACGGGTCGTGGCCATCGGTGCTCCTTCACGACAGGTGACCCGGCGGGCACCGGATCCACCCAATCGTGTCAGATCGTCACCATCAGCCGCTCGTAGCCCCGCAGGGCGAGGTGCATCCGCGGCCCGGGCGGCTCGGCCCTGGCGAGGTCCGGGAACCGTTCCAGCAGCATCGGCAGCACGATGCCGGCCTCCAGCCGGGTGAGCGCCGCGCCCAGGCAGAAGTGCGCGCCGCCGCTGAAGCTCAACGGGACCAGGTCGGGACGGTCCGGGTCGAACACCTCCGGTTCGGGGAACCGCCCGGGGTCCCGGTTGGCCGCCGCGAACAGCACGAGCACCCGACCCCGAGCCGGAACGGGCACACCGCCCACCTCCGTGGGTTCGGCCGCCCAGCGTGCGACGAAGTGGATCGACGGCTCGATCCGGAGGAACTCCTCCACGTACTGCCCGGTCAGATCCGGGTGCGCCCGCAGCCGGGCCATGTGCTCCGGGTGCTCGAACAGCAGGTTGAGCCCGTTGCCGATCAGGTGCGTGGTGGTGAGGAACCCCGCGTTGAACAGCACGATCAGGTTGGCGCACAGCTCCGCCTCGCTGAGCCGTCCGCCGTCGGCGTCGCTGGACTGGATGATGCTGCTGATCAGGTCGTCGCGCGGTTCGGCCCGGCGCAGGGCGACGAGCCGTTCGAAGTACGCGGTCAGCTCCAGGGCCGCGTCGCCCGGGGCCCCGTCCGGGCCGACCCCCAGCTCGAGGGCGTGGTGCACGGCGAGGGCCCGGTCCCGGTACCAGTCGCGGTCCTCCTCCGGCAGCCCGACCAGCTCCCCCAGCACGTCGCTGGGCACCTTGAACGCGAACGGCATGAAGTCCACGGGCCGCCCGTCGGCGCCCTGCTTGGCCAGCGCGTCGAGCTGGTCGGAGACGATCCGGCGGATGCCCGGCTCCAGGGCTGCCGTCCGCCGGGGCGTGAACGCGCCGGCGAACAGCTTGCGGAACCGGGTGTGGTCGGCGCCGTTGGAGAACAGCATCGAGTGGAAGAACGTGAACAGCGCCGGGGACGCGCGCCAGTTGGACTTGCCCATGTCCAGGAGTTCACCGTCGACGACCCGGAGATCGGGATTGCGCAGCACCTGGTTCACGGTGTCATAGCCGTACGCGACGGCGTCGTAGTTGTGTTCCCGTACGTCGATTGCGACCGCACCCCGACCATGCGCGTGCATGGCGGCATAGAGCGGATTGGGATCGGGGCAGCCCTCCGGCGCGCGGAGAGCTTTCAGAGCGGCGACTGCGTCCATGGTTCCCTCGGATCAGAAAGTCGACTGTCCATTCGGGTCATACGGCCCACCGATCAGACGACCACGAGTCAGCCTTTCAGTCAAGAACGCCGGTTATCGGCTTGCATAGTCGTGACGCAAGGTTTACCTGTTATGTCGGGACGTCCTTGAATAGTATGTATAAATAGGACGTCCATAGTGGATGTAGCCACGCTCCTGATTGCACGGCTATGCTGCCGACGGGTGTCCGCGAAAGAGCAATGCGCAATAGGCGTCGCGGGACGCGGGGACACGGTTCAATTGGGAGGGATGATCCGGCATGGACAGCCAGGCGAGTGCGAACGGGAATTACGTTTGGCAGGTGCTCGATCTATTCGCCCGGTACGGCGAGGCGGAGGCAATTGTCGACGAACGTCGACGGATTAGCTACACGGACCTGCGCGCCGAGATCCTCACCATGGCCGCCACCCTGCACCACCACGGTATGCGACCGGGTCTCGCCGTCGGCATCCTCGCTGGCAACCCCGCCGAGACGATCGTGCTCCAGTTCGCCGTGCACCTCCTGGGCGGCCGGACGGCGTGGGTCGCGCCCAACGCGCCGGCGACGTTCAGGGACCAGTTCCTCACCATCGCCCGGGTCGACGCGTTCGTCTACGAGACCAACGCCTACGTCGACTTCGCGCTGGACATGGCCCGCTCGGCCGCCCCGCTGCCGGTGTTCTGCCTCGGCGGGGGCGGGCTCGGCCCCGACCTGGGCGCCGGCGACCGGATCGACCGGATCGAGGACCTGCCGTTCACGGCCGCCGACGTGGCCACCGAGCCCGAGGCGCTGTTCCAGACCGGCGGCACCACCGGCCAGCCGAAGCTCGTGCACCACCGGCAGCGGTTCTTCGTCACGGCGCTGCGGTTCGCCGAGCAGTACCTCGAGGCGGGCGAGCACCCGATGAAGCACCTGGCCATGTCGGGGTACTGGCACGTGAGCGCCCAGATGCCCGGCCACATGTGCCTGTTCACCGGCGGCTCGTTCCACATGCAGGACGGCTTCGACATCGCGGTCTTCTTCGACACCATCGCCGCCGAGCGGATCACCGACACGCTGATCCCGCCGCCCCTGTTCGGCTACATCCTCGACCACCAGGTCCTGGAGAAGGCCGACTGCTCCAGTCTGCTGCGGGTCAACATCGGCGGCAGCTCGATCGCGCCCACCCGGCTGGCCCAGGCGATCCGGCGGCTCGGCCCGGTGCTGCGCCCGGCGTACGGGATGAGCGAGGCGCCGATCATCACCGCGTACCAGAACATCCCGGACGACCCGGCGGTGCTCGCCTCCGTCGGCCAGCCCTACGGCGACCTGAGCCTGGAGATCCGCGACCCCGACGGGGCCCCGGTGCCGACCGGCGGGACCGGCGAGGTGTGGGTCACCGGCGGGGTGATGATGGACGGCTACTGGGGCCAGCCCGAGCTGACCGCCGAGACCCTGGTCGACGGCTGGCTGCGCACCGGAGACGTCGGCTACCTCGACCAGCACGGCAACCTCTTCCTTGTCGACCGCGTCAAGGACATGATCCTCACCGGCTGGGGCTCCTCGAACGTGTTCGCCCGCCCCATCGAAGACGCGCTGGCCACCCACCCGGACGTGCGGGCGGCGGCGGTGGTCGGGGTGCCCAGCGACCGGTACGGCGAGGCCGTGCACGCCTTCGTCGTGCGGGCCCCCGGCTCGACGGTCACCGCCGACGATCTGCGTGCCGTGGTGGTCGACCGGCTCAACGAGCTGTGGTCGCCGGCCGGCGTCGACTTCGTGGACGCCCTGCCGCTCACCGGCGCCAGCAAGGTCGACAAGAAGGCCCTCCGCGAGCGTTACGTCGCCGACCTCGCGGCCGCGTCATGAGGATGCGCATGCCGGACATGACGAACAAGGTCGGCCTCGTCGGGCTGCTCGTGGCCGAGACGGTCTCGATGGCCGGCAGCAGGATCGCGGCGTTCGCAGTGTCCTGGCTGGTCCTGATCCAGACCGGGGACGCCGTCCTGATGGGCCTGGTCGGCACGGCGGCCGCCCTGCCCTACGTGCTGGCAGCAGCGTTCGGCGCGCCCCTGATCGACCGGATCGGCGCGCGCCGGCTGACCATCGCCTCCGACCTGACCAACGCGGTGCTGATCGCCGGCATCGCGCTGACGTACCGGTTCGGCATCGCGCCGATGATGACCCTGATCGTGCTGGCCGGGATCACCAACGGGCTGGCCGACCACGCCCGCCGGGTGGTGCTGTCCGCCCAGATCAAGGTCTCCGGCGTCGACACGGCCCGGATCACCTCGATCTACGACGGCATCTCCCGGGTGATCACCCTGGTCGGCGCGCCGATCGGCGGCCTGGTGATCGCCCTGATGGGCTCGCCGACCGCGATCCTGATCAACGCCGCCTCGTTCGCGATCTGCGGCCTGATCATGCTGACGATCGTCCGCAACCCGCCGGGGCACATCGACAAGGTCGCCGACGACGAGAAGGAGCCCTACCTCGTCGCGCTGCGCGGCGGCTTCTCCTACGTGTGGCGGGACCGGCTGCTCACCGGCATGGTGCTCATGCTGTTCGTGACGAACCTGTGCAACCAGATCCACAACATCCTCATCCCACTGTGGATCAAGCAGACGTTCGACAACGCCGCCGGAATCGGCACGATCGCCGCGTCCTTCGCGCTGGGCGCCGTGCTCGGCAACATCGGGATGGCCGCGCTGGTGACCCGGATCCCGAAGTACATGACCCTGGTGCTCGGGTACATGATCGGCGGGTCGCCGCGGTTCTTCATCTTCGCGCTCACCGACGACCTGACCGTCCTGATCGTGGTCATCTTCGTCGCCGGCTTCGCGATGTCCTCGATCAACCCGATCATCGGCGCATTGCTGCTCGACAAGGCGCCGGCCGGGATGCAGGCCCGGCTGTTCGGCGTGTTCACGGCCGTCGCCTGGGGCGGCATCCCGGTGGGCGGGCTGGTGGGCGGCTGGGTCGCCCAGGAGTACGGGCTGCACGTCACGGCCATCGCGACCGGCGTGCTCTACTTCCTGGCCACCCTCACCCCGGTGATCGGGGCCAAGACCTGGCGGCAGCTGGACTACAAGCCCGTCCCGGTCCCCGACGCGGAGCCGGAGACCGACGCCGAGCCGGAGACCGACACCGAACCGAGCCCGGCCAGGGCATGAGAGGGGTACCGACCGTGGAGTCCACCGACCCCTACTGTCTGCGCGCCGGGGAGACCGCGGCGCTGCTGACCGGCCACCCGTGGCGGCGGTTCGCCGTGCTCGGCGACAGCGTGGCCGAGGGGCACGGCGACCCGGTGGAGGGCTACAGCACGCTGTTCTGGTGCGCGAGGATCGCCGCGGAACTCGCGGTACCCGACTATCTCAACCTGGGAAAGCACGGCCTGAAAGCCGCCGACGTGGCCGCCACCCAGCTGGAGCCGGCGCTCGCCTTCGGCCCGGACCTGGCGCTCGTGGTGTGCGGGGGCAACGACGCGTTCGTGCGCGGCTACGACCCCGACGCCGTCGACTCCGCCCTGGAGACGATGATCGTGGCCCTGCAGGGTGCGGGCGCCGACGTGCTCACTGTGAGCATGTTCGACATCTCGCACAGCCCGAAGGTGCCGGCGTGGCTGCGGCCCGGGCTCAAGGAACGCAACCAGACCCTCGCGGACCGCACGGACGCGCTGGCCGCCAAGCTGGGCACGCTGCACATCAAGCTGTGGGACCACCCACTGGTCGCCGACCTGTCGCTGTACAGCGAGGACGGGTTGCACGGCAACGCCCGGTGCGCGGCGATCGCCGCGGCGGAGGGGGTGCGCCGGTTGGGCGCGGAACTGGCGCGCCGCCGGGGCTGAGGTGGTGCCCCGGTCAAGGGGGAGGCGCGACGGCCTCCCCCTCATGCGGAACCTCAGGACTTCAGGACGGCCTGGATCGCCGCCGTCAGCTGCTCCCGGGTCGGCTGCACGGCCCGGTCCAGCTCCAACGCGAACGGCAGCACCGCCCCGTCCGGCCGGGTGACCCGCTTCGGCGGGGCCAGCAGCCGGTGGTCCTCGACCACGGTCGCGATGATCTCGCCACCGATCCCGCAGGACCGGTTCGAGTCGTCGACGACGACGAGCCGGCCCGTCCTCGCCACCGAGGCCGACAGCCCGGCCCAGTCGAACGGGTACACGGTGCGCGGGTCGAACACCTCGATCGACGCCTCCCCCGCCAGCTCCTCGGCCACCTCCAGCGCCATGTGCACCAGGTGGCCGAGGGCGACGACCGTGATGTCCGTGCCGGGCCTGGCCACCCGCCCGACCCCGATCGGGACCGGCGCGAGGGTCGCGAAGTCCAGGTCGTCGCGGACGGCGAGCGCGCCGGACGGTGCGAAGAACACCACCGGGTCGTCGTCGCGGATCGCCGAGGCGAGCAGCCCGTAGGCGTCACTCGGCGTCGCCGGCATCACGGTCTTCACCCCGACGTGCGCGAACAGGCTGTAGGGGTGGTCGGAGTGCTGCCCGGCCCATCCGGTCCTGCTCCCCGAGCCCGGCACGACGTAGGTCACGGGGACCTTCGTCTGCCCGCCGGTCATCAGCGAGAACTTGTGCGCCTGGTTGGCGATCTGCTCGAAGGTGAGGAACAGCAGCGACGGGATCTGGAACTCGATCACCGGCCGCATGCCGGCCATCGCCATCCCGGTCGCGAAGCTGGTGAACGCCTGCTCCGACAGGGGCATGTCCACGATCCGCTGGTCGCCGTACCTCGCCAGCAGACCGGTGGTGACCCCGGCGACCCCGACGCCGATGTCCTCGCCGAGCACGACCACGGAGTCGTCCCGGGCCATCTCGTCGCCGAGCGCCCGGTTGAGGGCCTTGAGATAGGAGAGCTTCGGCATCAGTTGTTCACTCCCGTGCGTACCCGCAGGCCGGTGGCGTAGAGATGGTCGAGCGCGTCGGCCGGGTCGGGCTTGGGGCTCTCGACCGCGAACCGCACCGCCTCGGCGAGCAGCTCCTCGATCTCGGCGTCGATCCGCGACAGCACCTCGGAGGGTACCCGGGCGCCCTGGATGTCCAGCGGGTCGCGGGACCGGCCGGCGGCCAGCTCGTCCTCGGAGCGGTAGTTCAGCCGCGCCTTGTGCTCGAAGGTGTGGTGCGCGTCGAACCGGTACGTCATGCACTCGATCAGGCTCGGGCCGTTGCCGGAGCGGGCCCGGATCACCGCGGCCTCGGAGACCGCCTGGACGCACTCGGGGTCCTGGCCGTCGACAGTGGTGGCCGGGATGCCGAACGCCTCCGCGCGGCCGGTGATGGTGCCGGCGACGCCGGCCTCGACGGGCATCGTCGTGGCGTACCCGTTGTTCTCGCAGACGAAGATGACCGGGATCTTCCACAGGGCCGCGAGGTTGAACGCCTCCAGGAGCACGCCCTGGCTGACGGCCCCGTCGCCGAAGAAGTTGACCGCGACCACGTCGCCGGTCTCGGAGTCGGCCGGCCGCTGCGCCCGCCGGGCCCAGGCGGCCCCGGCGGCGATGGCCCCGCCGGCGCCCACGATCCCGTTGGCCCCGAAGATGCCGAGGCTGAAGTCGGCGGCGTGCATCGAGCCGCCCCGGCCCTGGTTGAGCCCGGTGCTCCGCCCGGCCAGCTCCGCCATCATCCGGACCGGGTCCGCGCCCTTGGCCAGGACGTGCCCGTGTCCCCGGTGCGTGCTGGTGATGATGTCGTCGCGCCGCAGCGCGCCGCAGACCCCGGCGGCGATGGCCTCCTGCCCGATGTACGGGTGGATGCCCCCGACGATCTCGCCGGAGCGGACCAGCTCGATCGCGCGTTCCTCGAACCGGCGGATCAGCCGCACGGTCCGGTACAGCTCAGCGGAGTCCATGTGAATCCTTTCAGCGGATCTGTGAGCGGGTTGGCCGGGGCCCGGCGCGGTGTCGCAGGTCCCCGGCCGGTTCCGCTAGCGGCTCTGGATGGCCGCGAGGATGCCGCCCCACAACGCGAGGTGCGACATCGGACTTCTCCCCCTACCGGTCGCCGCGACGCCACAGCGTCGGGCAGAACTCGGGGTCGGCGTAGTCCGGCCGGCCATCGGCCGTCCGGCGCACCAGGGCGTCGTGGTTGTAGGCGGCCAGCGAGCCGTCGGACAGCTCGTACCGGCGGTTCTCGTTCTCCCCGTCCTGCAGGTGCAGAGACACCGCGCGGCGCGGCGAGCCGCTGACGTTCGCGCCGCTGCCGTGGTACGTCTTGCAGTGGTGGAAGTTCATGTGGCCCTTGGGGATCACGACCGGGATCTTGGTGACCTCGACGTTGTTGTAGGCCGCGTTCTCCTCCAACATCTGCTCCAGCTCGGAGCGGTCCCGCTCGGCGAAGTGCTTCACGACGCTGTCGCGCAGCCCGATCTCCTTCCACCGGTGACTGCCGTCGACCATCGTGATGGTGCCCATCTCGACGGTGCAGTCGTGGAAAGGGATGAACGCCGTGAGCATCTTCTCCGAGGTCGACGACGCCCAGTAGTGCTTGTCGAAGTGCCAGGGCACGATGTTCGACGGCTCGCCGTCGATCGGCGGCTTCATGATCAGGGTGCTCTGGAAGATCCGGATCTCCTCGGCCTCCGCGAGCCGGGCCGCGACGGCCCCGATCAGCGGCTTGCGCAGGATCTGGCCGAGGGCGTCGTGCTCGTAGTGCACGTAGTCGTTGTGCCGCTGCACCGGGCCGTGCGAGGGCTCCCAGTAGGCGAGCTTCGGCGGGCGGACGGGCAGCAGGCGGTCGCGCTCCCCGCCGTAGTACCGCTCGCTGGCGGCCACGAGCTCGTCCACCTCGTCGTCGGTGAGCAGCTGCTTCGACAGGTACCAGCCGTGCTCGGCGTAGAAGGCGACGTCCTCGTCGGTGGGCAGGAGCGCGCGCTCCGCCTCGGTCAGTGCGAATGTGTCCAGCATTGGGAAGGTCCTCCTCGTTAACTGGCCGCGCCGGAGCGTTCCCGCTCCTTGGCCTCGTACAGCGCCTTGATGTTGCCGCTGCCGAACGTGAGCGCCCCGTGCCGCTCGATGACCTCCAGGAAGAGGGTCCGGCGGATGTGCATGGACTGCGTGAAGATCTGGAACATCTGTCCCCAGTGGTCGCGGTCGACCAGCACCCCGAGCTTCTGCAGCTCGGCGAGGGGAAGGTCGACCGGGCCGAGCCGGCTCTCCAGCGCGTCGTAGTAGCTGTCGGGCGTCGACAGGAACTTCACGCCCCGGCTGGCCAGCGTCGCGACGGTGTGCACGATGTCCTTGGTCTGGAAGGCCAGGTGCTGCACCCCCGCACCGGCGTGCCACTGGAGGAAGTCGTCGATCTGCCCCGGTCGGCGGCTGGTGTCCGGCTCGATCAGGGTGAAGGTGACGCCCTTCGAGGGGCTCTGCACGACCTTGGAGTCCATGGCCTGGCCGCCGACCTCGATGTACTCCTCGAAGATCTCGGAGAAACCGAAGACCCGCTCGTAGAACCGCGCGGTGCTGGCCAGCTCGCCGGCCGGCACGCAGATCGCCGCGTGGTCGATGAGGTCCAGCAGGCCCTCGTCGGCCGCCTTGTCCGCCTTGAGCATCGTGATCGCGCCCGGCAGGAACGTCCGGGTCGGGCCGTGCCGCTCGACCAGGCGGTGCGCGACGTCGCCGAAGCCGGAGACCGTGGCGACGACCACTCTGGACTCGTCGTCCGCGTACGTGGTCGGGGCCTCGAGCGCCTCGGCTCCCCTGCCGACGGTCTCCGCGTACACCGCCTCGACGTCGTCGACCTCGAACGCGATGATCGCGACGCCGTCGCCGTGCCGCCCGACGTACCGGGTGGCCGGGTGGTCCGGGACGAGCCCGGAGGTGAGCACGATCCGGACATCCCCCTGGCGGAGCAGCAGCGAGCGCTGCCCGGCTAACCCGGTCTCCGGGCCGCCCTGGCCACTGATCCGGAATCCGAACGCGGTGCACAGGTAAAAGGCCGTTTGTCGCGCATCACCGACATAGAACTCTACGTGGTCAATTCCAGAGATGTTCACTGCAACCTTCTTTCAGTTTGCCGTGCGCTGCGAGTTGGGGTTTCGCGCGCACGACAACCCCGTGCGCCAGCTTTCGCGGGTTAAACAGACGATAACCACGTCGTGAATCTTTCTCAATACGACCTCCGGCCGACCTTTGTGGAGGTGTCCAATATGGAGTCACACGGTGGCGCTCCGTTCATGGGAGCGCGTATTCCGCGTACCAGCCCGCCCCAACAACAGGCTGATGTTCTGTCCGCCGAACCCGAAGGAGTTGGACAGCGCGTAGTCGATCCTGACCTGCCTGGGTCCTTTTCGGACATGGTCCAGTTCGCAGGCGGGATCCGGATCGTCGAGATTGTGGGTGGGCGGCAGTGTTTCCCGCCCGATCGCCAGCGCGCACGCGGCGGCCTCCACCACTCCGGAGGCACCCAGAAGGTGACCGGTGACCGATTTCGTGGAACTCACCGGCGGCCCCGAATGGCCGAATACCTCATGGGTGGCAATGGTTTCCGCGACGTCGCCGAGTTTCGTACTCGTGCCGTGCGCGTTCAGGTAACCGACATCACCCGGCGCGATGCCGGCCGACGCCAACGCGCGGCGCACGCACTCCGCGGCGCTCGCCCCGTCCGGGCGCGGCGTGGTCGGATGGTGCGCGTCGGTGGTGCCGCCCCAGCCGGCCACGTCGGCGTACCCGGCGACACCGCGGGCGTCGGCGTGCCCGGTGCGTTCGAGGACCAGGTAGCCGGCCCCCTCGCTGAGCACGAACCCGTTGCGCCGGCTGTCGAACGGCCGTGATGCCTGGGCCGGGTCCTCCCAGCCGCGCGCCAGGGCCCGGGCGTTGTCGAAGGTCTCGGCGAACGTCGGGAACAGCGGGGCCTCGCTGCAGCCGCAGACCACGACGTCGGCGTCCCCGGAGCGGATCAGGCGCATGCCCTCGGCGATGGCCTGCGCCCCGGCGGCGCACGCGGTCGCGATCGTGGACGAGTAGCCCCGGATGCCGTACCGGATGGCGATCCTGGCCGCGGCCATGTTCGGCAGGATGCCGGGCAGCAGGTACGGGCTCACGGCTGCCCTGCCCCGCGCCACCCGCTGGGTGACCTGGTGTTCCAGGGTGGCCATCCCGCCGACCCCGGCCCCGATCACGGCGATCCGGTACGGGTCGACGTCGCGCCCCACCTCGATCCCCGCGTCGGCGAGGGCGTCACCGGCGGTGAGCACCGCGAGCAGGGTCACCCGGTCGATGGTGCGCACCTCCGGGCCGGAGAACAGCGACTTCGGGTCGATCGCCTCAGCGAAGCCCGCGACCTCCAACGACCCCAGCACGGGGTGGTCCTCCGCCGGCCGGGTGATCCCGGACCTGCCGGTGAGCATGGCGTCGAAGACGGCGTCCGGCCCGCGCCCGACGGGCGTGACCAGGCCGATCCCGGTGATGGACACGCCGGTCATGCCGTCACCTCGCTGCGCTCGGCGAGCGTGCCCGGCAGCCAACTGAGTTTCCCGGTCACTCGCTCACGCTCGCTCATGACTGGGAACCCCGCAGCTCCGCGAGGTGCCGCTCGCGCAGCACGAGCTTGCGGACCTTCCCCGTCGCCCCGGTCGGCACGTCGTCCTCGCCGACCACCACCACCCTGCGCAGGGTCGCGCCGACCCGCTCCCCGAGCGCGACCCGGACCCGTTCGGTCCGGTCGGCCGCCGGGTCGGCGTCGGCGGCGAGCACCACCAGCACGTCGGTGACGACGGCGTCGTCCTCCCGGACGGCCACCACGGTGCAGTCGTGCACCTCGGCGCACGCGGCCAGGATCCGCTCCTCCGACATCGAGGTGTGCAGGTAGCCGCCGTCGGGCAGCTCGACCGAGTCGACGGCCCGGTCCATGTGGTAGTAGTAGCCGGCCTCGTCGCGGTAGACCAGGTCGCCGGTGAGGTAGTAGCCGTTCAGCCGGGCCTTGTACGTGGTCACCGAGTCGTTCCAGTAGCCGGGGGCCAGGGACGGGGACTTCACGCCGAGGTGGCCGACCTCGTCGGTGCCGAGTACGTCCCCGTCGAGGTTGAGGACGGCGATGTCGGCGAAGAGGTAGGGGCGGCCGATGCACCGGCCGTACCGCTCGGTGTCCGTGCCGTGCGTGATGTGGAACATCGAGTGGCCCATCTCGGTGGAGCCGAGCCCGTCGATGAACCGCGAGCCGGGCACCCGGACCACGCCCTGGCGGGTCACGGTGTCGTGCGAGCCGACGGCGACCAGGGGCCGGATGTGCGCCTCGTGGGCGCAGTCGCCGGTGTTGAACCAGATCCGCACCGAGTCCAGGTCGTGCTTGGCGAGGTCGATCCGGCTGAGTTCGGCCCAGGTGACGGCGAACCCGAACACCCCGGCGGGCCGCCACTTCTCGATCGCGTCGAGGACGTACGGACCGGCCTGCGAGGACAGGGCCAGGAACTCCGCCCGGTTGCCGAGCGCCTGGTTGACCATGAGGATCGTGGCCGTGTGCGGGGCGGGCAGCGCGTTGAGGATCCGGTTGACGCCCTGCGCCTGGGGCATGGTCAGCAGGTGCCGGGTGGCGGCGAACAGGCTGCTGTGCGAGGCGACGACCGCTTTGGGGAGCCCCGTGGTGCCCGAGGAGTGCGTGATCGCGATCGGGTCGTCCTGGTGGTGGCGGTAGTGCGCCGGTGCCGCGGCCGGGTCCCCGGTACCCAGCTCAGAAAGATCTCCCAGGTGGGCGGCGTTCAACTCAGCTGTTCCGAGCAACTCGCGGTGGGCGGCGTCGGTGAGCACCCCGCTGGCCCGCAGCCGACGGATGTACTCGGCGGCGATCTCCCCGCTCAGGTTCCCGTTGATCAGGGCCGGGATCGCCCCGAGCCGGGTGAGCGCGAGGAAGGTGAGGATGTGGTGGGCGGCCGTGCCGGTCCAGATCGCGATCACGTCGCGCCGGCCGACGCCGTGCGCGTGCAGCCAGGCAGCCCGGGCAGCGACCCGCTCGTCGAGCTGGCCGATGGTCATCGGGGTCCAGGCCGGGTGCCCGTCCACGTCCGTGTCGAACGTCAGGCCCGGCCCGTCGCGGTCCACGCCGTGCGCGAGGACGGTGGCCAGCACGTTGCCGGCCCCGATGTTCGGGTCCGCGGCGAGCGCGCCCCGGATGCTCTTGACTGTCACTGTTGTTCTCCTCCACGCACGAGCACGGCCTGCGCGCTGTCCGGTTCCTGTTCGACGTGCACGATCAGTGCCGAGTCGGCGTCGCCGTCCTCGATGAGCAGTGCCGCCAGCTCCAGCCCGTCGTCCAGCGGCTCGCCGAGCGGACACACGGACACCACCGGCCCGGTCAGGCCCCAGCGGGCGGCGATGTGGCCGGCGACGGCGTTGGGCACCGACTGGAAGAACAGCAGCGGCCCGACCCGCTTGGCCGCGTCCACGGCCGTGGCGACCCCCGAGGCGGTGCCCAGGTCGCCGCTGGTGCTGACGATCACGACCGCCGTGCGCCCCAGACCTGTCATCGGGTACCCGGACAGACAGCGCTCGGCCGCGGCGGCAGCCAGCGGGCTGAACGACGACATCACGAACCCGGCGATCGGGGTCGGCTTCTCCTCGACGGGCCAGACGACCTCGGCGAGCACCTCCAGCGTCCTCATAGCGCCTCCACCAGCAGTGCCGTGTTGGCGCCCCCGAACGCGGCGTTGAGGCTCAGCGCGTACGGCGTCTTCGGCGGCCGCGGCGCGTCGAGGATCAGGTCCAACGCGCACTCCTCGTCGGGCCCCAGGTAGCCGGCGTTGACCGGCAGTTGCCCGGCCCGGACCGCCGCCACGGTCAACACCAGCTCCAGCAGCCCGGAGGCCTCGAGGGCCTGGCCGTGCAGCGCCTTTGTCGAGCTCAGCGGCGTACCGGCGAGGCCAGCCAGCCGCAGCGCCGCCGTCTCGGACACGTCGCTGAACCCGGTGCCCGAGCCGTGCGCGTTGACGTAGCCCACCTCGGAGGCGGGGACGCCGGCCCGGTCCAGGGCCGTCCCGATCGCGCGGGCCATGCCCTCGCCGTCCGGGCGGGGCTGGCAGACGTGGTAGGCGTCGCCCGCCCGGCCCCAGCCTGCGAGCCGGGCCAGCGGGGTCGCGCCCCGGGCCCGCGCGGCGTCGCCGGACTCCAGCACCACGGCCGCCACCCCGTCGCCGAGCAGCAGCCCGGTCCGTCCGGCGCTGAACGGGCGGACCCGGCCGTCGGTTGCCATCGCCCGGCCCGCGTCGAACAGGGCGAACTGGTCGGCGTCCACCAGGTAGCCGCCGGCGACCACCAGCCGGTCGAACCGGCCCCGGCTGATCAGGGCCGCGGCGTCCGCGACGGCGGTGCTCGCCGCCACGCACGCGCTGGTGTAGACCCGCAGCGGGTCGCCGAGGCACGCGCCCCGGGCCACCCGGCGGGCCAGCGCGGCGGCGGACCGGTCCCTGCGGTGCCCGGGTTCGACCCGGGGCTGGTCGGGGTCGGCATGCACGGCGAGCAGCAGCCGGGTACCGGCCAGCTCCGCCGCCGGCACCCCGGCGTCACCGGTGGCGGAGAAGGCGGCGAACACCAGGTCCTCGTCGAGCACCGGCGCGCCCGGCATCGCCGCGGCGACCCGCACCCGGCGGCCCGACACGTCGAACCGCTCGACCGGGCCGAAGGCGGGCGTGCCGGCGAGCACACCGGCCAGCAGCGGGGCGACGCCCCGGCCGTAGCCGCTGGTCACGGACATGCCGGTCAGCACGACGTCCCGGCGGCCCCCGACGCTCGGCCGCCCGGCGTCGCCCCGGGTCGCGGCGACCCCGCCGGGCGGCGCCTGCGGGCCTCGCGTCACTTCTGTCATGTCAGATTCCCGTCAGGGCCTCGCGGAGGACATCCACCGCACTGTCTACTGTGGACATACGCCCGAGGCTGTCGTCGGAGAGGTCGAGCTCCACGTCGTAGCGCTGCTCGACCTGGTGGACGAGCCAGGCCAGTTCGAGCGAGTCGATCCGCTCGGCCACCGCCTCCACCGGGCGGTTGCCGTAGCTGGCGAGCATGGCGACGACGTCGCCGCGCTCAGGGACGGCCACACTCACGCCGCCACCCGGGAACCCACGAAAGCCGAGAACTCGCCGACGGTCATCACGGCCATCCGCTCGGACTCGTCCTCGTTGAACTTGACCCCGTACTGCTCCTCGACCCGCACGGCCAACTCGGCCAGGGCGAGGGACTCCAGGTCGACGCCGGCCGGGCCGAGCGTCGTCTCGTCGTCGAGGCCCTCGACGTCGTAGTTCATCTCTTCGAGGGCCTTCACGACGAACTCGCGGATGTCGGTGCTCATGTTCTTACTTCCTTTACTTACGGGAGATCTCGGATGTTTACGTCGATCAGGCTTCGTCGGCCGGCGCCGCCTCGCGCAGCTGCGCCACGTTCCGGACGAGCTTGCCCGTCGCGGTGCGCGGCAGTTCCCGCACGAGGTGCAGCGCCCGGGGCCGCTTGAACGGGGCGAGCCGCTCGGCGATCGCGGCCTCCAGACCTGTGGCGGCGGCCGGGTCGCTCAGCGCCACGTACGCCTCGATGCCGGCGTCGTGCACCACCACGGCGTGCGCGACCCCGGGCAGCGCGGCCAGGGTGTGCTCGACCTCGGTCAGGTCGACCTTGAGGCCGCCGACCGAGACCTGGGAGTCGTTGCGCCCGCGCACCGTGACCAGGCCGGTGGCCGGGTCGACCGTGCCGGCGTCCTTCGTGCACAGCCACCCGTCGACCCACCGGGTCGGGTCGGACAGGCCGAGGTAGGGGGATGCGGGCATGCCGATCCACAGCTCGCCGTCGCGCTCGGCGACCTCGATGCCCGGGGCCGGGCGGATCGAGGGCCGGTGCGCGCCGTACAGGTCGGTGCCGATGACCCCGACCTCGGTCATGCCGTACATGTTGCCGAGGATCGCGTCGTAGCGGTCCACGAACGCCGCGGACACCTCGGCGCGGACCAGTTCGCCGCCCGTCGTCATCCGCTTGAGCTGCGGCAGCTTCGGCGGCGTGTTCGTCGAGGCGAGCAGCTCGATGTGGAACGGCACCCCGATCAGGGTGGTCGGGGCGTCCCCGGCGGCGACGGCCTTGAGGATGCCGTCGACCGTCATCCGGCCGGGCAGCACGAGCTCGATCCCGGCGTGCAGGCCGTACAGCAGGCCGCCGACCAGGCCGAGCACGTGCACCATCGAGGCGAGCAGCACGACGCGCTCCCCCGGCAGCGGGACCCCGTCGATCCGGGTGTACCGCTCGATCTCGGCCACCAGGTTCGCCGCCGTGCGGCCGATCACCTTGGACGGGCCGGTCGAGCCGGAGCTGAGCTGGATCACGGCGTGGTCGCTGGTCGCCGGCCGGCCCGGGTAGGGGCGCACGGCCTCGACGACGTCCACGAACGCGCGGAGCGCTCCCCCGCTGACCTTCTCCGGGGAGACGACGACCTGGGGCAGCACCCGGTCGAGGGCCCGGTCGATCTCGTGGGCGGTCAGCCGGTGGTCGAGGAGCGTCACCTGTGCCCCGATTCGCCACGCGGCGAGCAGATTCACCACATAGGACAGTGAGGGCGGCAACTGGAGCGCCACCGAGCCGCCCCGGGACAACCCGGACGCCGCGAGCCGGACCTGGCGCTCGCCGACGAGCCGGCGGAGAGTCAGTCGATCAATGGGACTGTCAAGAACAAGACAGATTTCGGTGTCATCACCGGCGAGTAACACCTCGTCGACCCACTCCGGGCCGACCATGGACTCCGAGCCCCGCGATCCCGTGTCGGTCATCGAAAACTCCGTGCCTCTCGTGACGCACTACGGGTACACGAATACAGCTGATCTTGATTTGACCAGCCCGCGCACCGCAGTGACAATCATCTACTTATCCGGTATGCACACTCTGGACTTTCGTCGCCGGTGATCGTAAATCCAAACTGGACCGATCTCCATTGGTGCGCAGCGTACCAACGGATTTCTTGGTCCGGCAATAGTGGATATTGGCAAGCCCTCGTTTACGATCCGTCAGTTCACATCGAAAGCTGTTTATGTCCTGCCGGCCGGATCGGTGTGCGAATCCACCCAGGTACGCCGATAGCAGGCAGGCAATGCGGCTTTACCGGTCACTATCCGCTGTGTACTGTCACCTTCCACCGACCCCGTGGAGGAGACCCCCGTGCCGCTCGATCCACAAGTCCAGGACATGCGCACCCAAAGGATGCGGAACAGTACTCCGCAGCTCTACACGCTCTCTCTCGAAGAGGCGCGAGAGGCCGATCTCGCCTCAATCCGGGCGTCCGGCGGCATCGGCGAACCGGTGCACCGGGTCATTGACATGACGATTCCCGGCCCGGGCGGCGAACTACCGATCCGGATCTACCAGCCCGAAGGCCCCGGACCATTCCCCACCCTGACCTATTTCTTCGGTGGCGGTTGGACTTTGGGTAGCATCGACACCTCGGACGGTATCTGTCGCTCCCTCGCCAATGCGGCCGACTGCATGGTGGTGACAATCGGATACCGACTCGCACCGGAAACAAAGTTCCCAGGTGCCATTGAGGACTGTTACGCCGCACTCCGGTGGATTGATGCGCATGCGAAAGAGATCGACGCCGACCCGGCCCGGCTCGCCGTCGGCGGGGACAGCGCCGGCGGCAACCTCGCGGCGGCCGTGACCCTACTCACCCGCGAACGCGGCGGGCCGGCCCTGGTCGGCCAACTCCTGGTCTACCCGAACACCGACTACTTCTCCGACACGCCGTCGCTGCGGGAGAACACCGACCCGTGGCTGTTCAACCAGACGTCCGTGAGCTGGTACTGGAACCACTACCTCACCGACCCCGAGCAGGGCCGCGACCCGCTCGCCTCGCCACTGCGCGCGGCCGACCACAGCGGCCTGCCGCCGGCGCTGGTGATCACCGCGGAGTACGACCCCATCCGCGACCAGGGCGAGCAGTACGCGGAGCGGCTGCGGCACGCGGGGGTTGCGACCGAGCTCACCCGGTACGACGGGATGGTGCACGGGTTCTTCGCAATGGCCAGCACCCTCGACGGGGGGAAGCGGGCGATGGCGCAGGCCGCTGCGCAGTTGCGCACCTGGTTCGCCCCGGCCTGACCCGACCGGGCCCGGGCCGACCTGGCCCGGAACGCAGCCGTGGGGCTGGCCTCCCAACAGGCCAGCCCCACGGAGACTCGCGGGTCGCTACGGATTGATCCGCAGCGCCGCCTCCGCGGCGTCCAGCGCGGCGTGACACTCGGCCACCGTCTCGGTGAGCACGGTCGCCGTGGCGATCCGGCCGCCGTAGACACCCCTCGGCCTGTGCCGGATCTCACCGGGCGTGAAGTGCGCGAACGCGATGTCGATCTGCGGCGGCAGGGCGGCCTCGTCGAAGTACACCCGCTCAAGGACGGTGTTGTCCTCGGCCACCCAGAAGAACCGCACCCCGGCCACGAGCTTGCGGTCCACCACCGGCTGCGGTGCGCGGCCCGTGACGACGTGGGTCGAGGCCAGGCCGGTGTCCACGCCGGTGGCGCGCAGTCCGAGGTACGGGATCAGGTCCCCGCCCAACCGGCCGTTCACCTCGATGATCTTCGGGCCGTCGGCGGTCATCATGATCTCGGTGTGCGTGTTGCCGGACCGGAACCCCAGCGCGGCGTGCGCGGCGCGGACGACCGCGAAAAGCTCCTCGTCGGTGAGCAGCGGGTCCTCAGGATCGACGACATGCCCGACCTCGACGCGGTGCGGCGGCGGGCTGACCTGCTTGCGGGCGATGCACAACACCGTCACCTCGCCCTCGTGCACGGCGGAGTCGACGCTGATCTCGTATCCGGAGACGAACTCCTCGACGAGGGGGTGGCACTCGTAGTCGTCGCGGCCGGGGACCTCGACGCCCACCGCCGTCGCGTACGCGGTGTCCAGGTCCTCCGGCCGGGGGACCACGACCACGCCCATGCTGAGCAGCAGGTCGCTGGGCTTGACGATCACGGGGTAGCCGATCCGCTCGGCGGCGGCGCGGGCCTCCTCCAGCGATCCGACCAGCACCGACGCGGGCTGCGGGACGCCGGCGGCGGCGAGCAGGGTGCGGGTCAGGTTCTTGTCCCGGCACGCGAGCGCCGCGGCGGTGCCCGGGCCGGGCAGGCCGAGCTGTTCCGCGACGTAGGCGGTCTGGTTGACCCGCGCCTCGTCCCAGGTGATCACGCCACTGATCGGGTCACGCTCGTGCACCGCGAGGGCTCCGGCCAGGGTCTCCTCGTTCGTGCGGGTCTCCAGGACGGTATAGCCGTCGATGTACTCCAGCTCCCAGGTGGGCTCGAGGCCGGTGAACAGATGCACCCGGTACTCGGAGACCATGGAGCGCAGCAGGTACTCCCGGGTGGTGCGGGGGCCGGAACGCAACAACAGCACCAGTGGCTTCTCCGGGCGGACCGCGCTCATCTGGGTGTTCCTCTCCTGTAGGCCGATGGCGATGGGGCCCCGCGCAGCGGGACCCCATCGGTGGAACTCAACGCACGAGATACTTACAGGCTGAGGGTGCGGCCCGGGGAGACCTCGGAGAACTTGGTGAGGGCACCCGACGGGTCGACCTCGGAGAACTTGGTGAGGGCACCCGACGGGTCGACCTCGGAGAACTTGGTGAGCGCACCCGACGGGTCAACTTCAAAGCGAGCCATGACGACTCTCCTCTCATATTTTTCAGGAAACGTGCCTTACACCACCAGGATTGCGATCCGCCGAATTACTGTCAAGCATTCCCATGTCTGGATTCTGATCGATCGAAATGATCTCAATCAGATCAATGCCCAAACAGGACTGAGAACGCCCGAAGCGCCCGGCCGACAACTTCCATGGTCGCCGACCCAGCATCCATCCACAAGGGATCCATGTCAACAGTGGACTGTCGCCAACGACTTTCAAGTTTTCCCAACTATGCCCAACCGCCCACCGGGGCAGGACACGGAGAAAGGCCCCTGGTCGAGACCGGGGGCCTTTCTTAAAACTGCCTTATATATGTTAGAGCGCAGCCTGGGGCTCGACCTCGAAGTTCAGGGCGACGCTACCGGAGACCTCGAAGTTGACATCGAAAGTGCCCGGGTTGACCTCGAAGTTGAGCTCAAAGCTACCCGGGGTGACCTCACGACGAGCCATGGTAGCTCTCCTTTCAGTTGGGAAAGTGCACGTTCACATCCAGCATCGCTCCACTGCGGACTGTCGTCAAGTGGTCAACCGGTGTTCGATGAGGGCCGCGAGGCGGCGTACCCCCTCGTCGATCTCGGTCGGGGACAGCCAGCTGCACGACAGTCGCAGGGCGTGGTGGCCGCCGTCGGCGTAGAAGAAACTCATCGGGGTCCACAGCACGCCGAACTCGCGGGCCGAGAACTCCAGCAACTCCTCATTCACCAGCACCGGCACATCGACCACCACAAAGAAACCGCCATCCGGCACATTCCATCGAATGCCGCGTTCCGTACGCGCCGGCTCCGGGAAATACCGGTCGAGCGCATCGAGAGTCGTCACCAGATTGCGTCGGTAGAAAGCGATCTTGTCCCTGTTCGCGGTGCGCAGGCTGAAACCGGACTCGACCAGGACCCCGCCGATCACGGCCTGCGCGATCGGGGACGTGTTCACCGTGAGCATGCTCTTGATCGCCGACAACTCCGTCGCCAGCAGGGTCCGCCGGCCCGCGGCGTCCACCACCTCCTGGTCGGCGACGAGGAAGCCGACCCTGGCCCCGGGGAACACCGACTTCGCGAACGAGCCGAGGTAGATCACCCGCTGGTCGGTGTCCAGCGACTTCAGGCTCGGCGTGGGCGCGTCGGCGAGGCCGAACAGCCCGTACGGGTCGTCCTCGAGGATCAGTAGGTCCTCGGCGGCGGCCACCTCCAGCAGCCGGCGGCGGACGGCGAGGCTCACCGAGACGCCGGACGGGTTGGAGAAGTTCGGCACCGTGTACACCGCGCGGGGCCGCAGTCCGCGCTCCCTGGCCGCGCGGGCCACCGCGGCCACCGCCTCCGGGTCCACCCCGTCCGGGGACTCCGGCACCGCGACGACCTCGATGCCGAGCAGCCGGGCCGCGCCCGTGATCCCCACGTAGCAGGGCTCGACGGCGAGCAGCACGTCGCGCGGCCCGGCGCACAGGCCACGCAGCGCGATGACCATGGCCTCCTGGCAACCGGCGGTGACCGCGACCGCCTCGGCCGGCACGTCGATGCCCTCGTCGGTGGCGAGCAGCCGGGCGATCAGGTCGTGGATCTGCCCGTTCGTCCGGCCGTACTGCATCAGGGCTCCGCGCACCTGCTCCGGCGAGCGCCCCTGGGCCGCCAGGTGGTCGGTGTACACGTCGAGGTACTTGTGCACGTCGCCGACGTCGTAGAAGCCCTCGTACGGCCGGCCGGCGGCGAGGGAGACAGCGTCCGGGAACCGGCCGGCGACCTCGTTGAGGAAGTTCATCGACGCGGACACCGGGTCCGAGATCGACACGTGCAGGGACTCGCGACTGATCCTCACCGGGCCACCGCCGTTCCGTCGATGTCGGACAGGCGCGGGCGGCCGGTCAGGGTCATCGTGTGCACCAGCTCCGCCGTCACCAGGTCGAGCGCACCGGCGACCCCGTCCGCGCCGTCGGCGGCCAGGCCCCAGAGCACCGGGCGGCCGAGCAGCACGGCGCTGGCGCCCAGGGCCAGGGCGCAGAACACGTCCGTGCCCGTGCGGACCCCGCCGTCCACCAGCACCGGCATCCGGCCGCCGAGCCCGGCCACGACCTCGCCGAGCGCGTGCAGGCTGGCCGGGGCCTGGTCAAGCTGCCGGCCGCCGTGGTTGGACACCACGACGGCGTCGACCCCGTGGTCGAGGGCCAACTGGGCGTCCTCGGCCGTGAGGATGCCCTTGAGCACGATCGGCAGCCGGGTCCTGGCCCGCAGCCAGGCCAGATCCGCCCAGGTGATCGTCGGGTCGAACTCCTCGGCGGCGTGCCGGTCCAACGCCGAGGACCCCTCGGAACGCTCGTGGCTCGTCGCCGTCAGCGCGGCGTCCAGGTTGACGGCGCGGACGTCCGGGTCGATCGCGAACCCGTTGCGCGCGTCGCGCAGCCGGCGGCCGATCCGCGGGGCGTCGACCGTGAGCACCAGCGCCCGGAAGTCGGCGGCCTCGGCGCGCTCGACCAGCGCGACCAGCGCGTCGCGGCGGCGCAGCCAGTAGAGCTGGAGCCACAGCGGGCCGGTCGCGGCCTTCGCGATCTCCTCCAGCGGCTGGCTGGCGAAGACGCTCACCACGTACAGGGCACCGGCGGCGCCGGCTCCGCGTGCCGTGGCCAGCTCGCCGTCGGGGTGCATCAGCCGGTGGTACGCCGTCGGGGCCACCCCGACCGGCGTGGCCAGCGGGGTGCCGAACAGGGCGGTGCCCGGGTCGGGGTCGGACACGTCGACCAGTACCCGGGGGCGCAGCGTCATGTCCTCGAACGCCTGCCGGTTGGCGGCCAGGGTGCGCTCGGCACCACTGCCGCCCTCCACGAAGTCCCAGACCTCGGGAGTGAGCCGATCACGGGCGATCGGCTGGTAGTCCTCAACGCGCAGTATGGACACGTGGCCTCCTCTGGGGAGTCAATCTAACCGGGTGTCCACCCAGGACCAATGGCCAGTCGCGCACCGGTGGCTCTTCGCCTGATCTGTCGTGCGTTGGTGCGCGGCGGGGCGTTCGCGCTGGTCTAGGCCGTGTGCCACGCCCGAACACACGGGGCGGGACCTTGCACGACAGATCCGGTGACCGACGCGCGGGGCGGTGCCGACGCTATCGGATCAGGTGCGTGTCGTAACCGTCGGAGGTTGTCAGGGGTTGAAGGCCGCGCGCAGCGCCGGGACGGTCCGGGCGGTGTCCGTGTGGTGCAGGACGCGCATGCCGAAGGCCGCGGCCGGGACCAGGTAGGCGGCGATGTCGTCGACGAACACGCAGGCCCCGGCCGGCACGCCGAGCCGCTCGACGGTGAGCGTGAAGATCTGGGGGTCCGGTTTGCGCAGGCCCACCCGGTCGGAGATGACCACCACATCGGCCAGGTCGTCGAGCTGCCACGGCGCGTAGGGGTCGAAGTAGTCCGAACCCCACGAGTTGGACAGCACCGCCACCCGGACGCCGCCGGCCCGCAACTCGGCGGCCAGGTCGAGCATCTCCTTGTCGGGGCGCAGGTCGGCGGCCATCCGAGCCAGCAGCCCGGCCGGGTCCACCCCCAGCCGGTCGCCCACCCGCCGCTCGAAGACCGCCTGCCCGATCGCACCCCGCTCCAGGTCGCAGATCAGCCGGTGGCCGGCCGGGTCATGGGTGACGAGGTCGACCAGCGCGCCCGGGGCCAGCCCCTCGCGCTGCTCGAACGCCCGCAGGCAGGCCCAGAAGTCGGTGGTGAGCACCCCGCCGAAGTCGAGGATCAGTGCGCTCGGCGGTGCCGTCACGGGTCGCCCTTCGCTGCGAGGGATTCGGCCTTGACGGCGATCAGCTCCCGGCGTAAAGAACGCCCGGACGCCGCCCCGGTGGCCAGGGCCCGGCGGGACAGCCGGTCGAGCCGGCTCAGGTTCTGGGCGTGTTGGACCCGCGACGCCAGAGTCAGCGCCGCCAGCGCGTCCGTGCACGCCCCGTCGACCTCCGCGGCCCCGAACCGGGCCTCGGCCCGGTCGAGCAGCGCCGTGCACCGGTGCCGGGCCATCGAGTCGTCGAACCGCTCGATCGCGGAGTCCAGCAGGGGCTCCGCCTCCCGGTACCTGCCGAGGCGGACCAGGTCGCCGCCCTCGTAGGCGAGCAGCTTGTCGTGGTTGAAGCCGCCGAGCCCGAGCCAGGCCGTCTCGTCGTCGGGCACCCGGTCCAGGGCGTTGCGGGCCCGGGCCAGGTGTTCGCGGCAGCCCGCCTCGTCGCGCAGGGACGCGCACCGCTCCGAGGCCACCGCCGCCACCCAGGCCCGGGTCTCCCACGAGGCTCCGGTGGCGGCGAGCTCGCAGGCCAGCGTCGCGTACTCCAGGCCGTCGCGGTGCCGGCCGGCCCCGTAGGAGACGGCGAAGCTCTTGCCGCCGAGCACCACGGCCTGCAGCTCGGGGTCGTCGAGGGCCCGGGCCGCGCGCCAGCCCAGGTCCAGATAGGGCAGGGCCGCCTCCTGCCAGCCCAGGTCCATCATCAGGAGGACGCCGGTCAGCGCGGCCATCTCCCCGATGGTGCGCACCAGGGCCGCCCGGATGTCCGGCGGCTGCTCCGCCGGGCGCAGCGACACGGCCAGGTCGAGGTGGGCCCGGGCCGCGGGCACCAGCTCGGAGGAGGGCACGGAACGGTAGGACCGCCGGTAGCCGGCCGCCACGTCCCGCAGGTGTTCGAGGGCCTCGGCGCCGACCCGCTGCCCGGACTCCGGCCGGACGAGCGCGGGATCGATGTCGGCGAGCCCGGCGGCCGTGGCCGCCGCTCCGATGACGAACGTGCGCCGCAGCATCTCACTCCAGTCGCCGACGTTGCTCCCGGGAATTCTATCCGCGCCGGACACGTGACCGCGATAGATGGAGATCAACTCCGCGTTGGCCGACAGTGCCCGGTCGCAGCGCTCCGCCAGGCGCAGCGAACCCGGCTGGCGACCGTGCTCGACGTGCGCGATGTAGGTGTAGTCGAAGCTGGTCGCGGCCCCGAGCTGGCGCAGGGAGAACCCCGCCTGGGTGCGCAGCCGGCGCAGCGCCTGACCGAACGTCTCACCATCCATCGTGGACCTCGCGTCTTCACCTACCGGTCGATGCCGGCCGACCAACACCGGACCAACATCGGCCTACTTCCGGAACACGGATCGTAAGGAAGACGCTACTCAGAAGGGACGGATGATCGCTACGGTGCAGTAGCATCAACATTCCGCCCTGGCAGGGGCCGGGGGCGTGGACGTCGGATGACAGAGGGTCGGCGACTGCGCCCCTATCAGGGCGTGTCCGGGGCCGGAGGGCCGGCGGTCGTCAGGGCGCGTCCGCGGCTGGGGTCGACGGTCGTCAGGACGTGTCCGTGGCCTGGGGGTCGGCGGTCGGGGTGGGTCGCGGGGCCGGCGCCGGGTCCTCGGTGCACCCTTCGGGGCGGGCCCGGGCTGGGTGCCCGCTCCGCGCCGGTGCCCAGGGCCGTACCCGGTGTGCAGGCGTCGGACTGCGGAAAGGGCGCCGCCGCGACCCGGGGACCTGGGCCGCGGCGGCGCCGGAGAGCTAGACCGTCAGGGTCCAGCTGTCGATCTTGCCGGTGTCCGCCGACGCCGTGTCCTGCACGGACAGCTTCCAGGTGCCGTTGGCGACCTCGCTGGACAGGTTCACCGTGTACGTCTTGAGGACGTTGTCGGCGCTGTCGCCGTTCGGGAAGTCCTCCAGCAGGTAGCTGGTGCCGTCCGGCGCGATCAGCCGGATCACCAGGTCACCCCGGTAGGTGTGCTTGATGTCCACGGCGACCGTGGCCGAGCCTGACGCGTTGCCGGTGCAGCCGCTGGCCGCCACCGAACTGGTCACCGTGGTGTTGTCCGGGATCGCCACGTCGGTGGCGTTGGTGAACGACTTGCCGCAGCCCCCGGGCGGGACGGTGCCGCCGATGCTGTCTGCGGCCGCCTTGATCGCGGCGGCGAAGTTGGAGACCTGGGTGTACACGCCCGGCTTGCCGGCCCGCGCGCAGCCCTCGCCCCAGCTCACGATGCCGATCTGCACCGGCACGCCGTTGACGACCTTGGTCATCGGGCCGCCGGAGTCACCCTGGCAGGTGTCGGTGCCGCCCTGCGGGTACGCCGCGCAGATCTCCTCGGCCACGACCAGCCCGCTGTAGCTGCCGCCGGAGGCCTTGCACGTGGTGTCGTCCACGAACGGAACCCTGGCCTTGAGCAGGTAGCGCTGCTGGCCGCCGCCCTCGGTGGCCGCGCCCCAGCCCATGATGTCGAAGGTGCCGTTGTCGTTGGCGATGTCGGTGTTCAGCTTGAGCAGCGACGCGCCCGTGATCGGCGAGGCCAGCTGGATCAGCGCCCAGTCCTTGCCCGTGCCGTTGTAGCCGGGGGCCTGCAGGACGTACTTCGAGGTGCGCTTGATCGCGCTGGTCGACTGCAGGTCGACCACGCCGTACGTGGCGGTGATGCTGGTGTTCGCGCCGGTGCCGCTGACGCAGTGCGCCGCGGTCAGCACGATCTGCTCGGTGTACATGGCGCCGCCGCACCCCATCGAAAGCCGGACCATCCACGGGAACTCGCCCTGGGCGGCCTGGGTGCCTCCGACGACAGTGGGGGTCGGGTCAGCGGCCTGGCCCGGTGCCGAGAAGGCACCCGCCAGGAGAACTCCCGTCACGGCCGCGATGCCGAGACGGGACATGATGCGCAGTGCTAGTGCCACGGAATCCTCCCTCATTCCACCGCTGCCGGCCTGGCCGGGGGTCGGCCGACCGCCTGGCGGTTGGTTGGAACATAGCGACGCCAAAGATCACAGACAATAGAAAACTATCGATCACTTTTACTCCGCGTTCACACTCCTGACAGGGTTTCGTCCACAAGAGACGTCGAGTACACGACAGTGCGGCGTCGAGCCGGCGACTAGGGTGGGCGTGCCGGATGTTGAGCAAGGGCCGACGCGGCGCTAGACTCCCCTTTTTGGGTTTTTCCTCACGCGCGGTCCCCCTCGAGACCGGGGAAGGGTGCTCTGCCGATGGACGCCACGAGCGACCGCGAGTCCGACCTGCTCGATCTCACCCAGGTGCGCCTGTCCCATCTGAGAGAGCTGGACGACACGGTGCTCGCCCGGTCCCTGCGCAGACTGCTCGACGACGCCGACAGACCCCAGGACGCTATCGCCGGGTTCCAGTCCGCCATCTGACGCACCGATGCTGCTGACCGAGTGGCCCGAGCACCTCGACGTCGCGGCGCTGGAGGCGAGCGGCTGGCGTCCCACGCCCTTCCAGCAGTTCGTGGTGAAGGTGCAGAGTCGGTGCAACCTCGCCTGCGACTACTGCTATGTCTACGAGCTCGGCGACACCACCTGGCGCGACAAGCCCACGGTCATGTCTCCGGAGATCATCGACAGCACCTGCGCCCGGATCGGCGAGCACGTCCGCGCGCACGGGCTGCAGTCCGTCAGGGTCGTCCTGCACGGCGGCGAGCCGCTGCTGGCCGGGGCGGACACCCTGGTCCGGACGTCGACGGCGTTGCGCGCGGCGCTGCCGCCGGCCACCGGGGTCGAGCTCAGCGTCCAGACGAACGGGGTGCTCCTCACCGACCCCCTGCTCGACACGCTCGCCGCGCATGGCTACCGGGTCGGCCTCAGCCTCGACGGCGACGAGGTGGCGCACGACCGGCACCGGCGGTACGCGAGCGGGCGCGGCAGCCACGCCGCCGTCGTCGCGGCGCTCGCCCGGCTCGCCGCCCGCCCCGGGATGTTCGCCGGACTCCTGTGCACAGTGGATCTCTCCAACGACCCGGTCGGCACCTACGAGGCGCTCGCGTCCCACCGGCCCCCGGCGATCGACCTGCTCCTGCCGCACGGCACCTGGAGCTCCCCGCCGCCGCGCCGGCCCGCCGACGCCAGCACGCCCTACGCCGACTGGCTGATCGCGGTGTTCGACCGCTGGTACGACGCCCCGCGCTGGGAGACCGACATCCGGCTGTTCGACGAGATCATCCGGCTGGTCCTCGGCCGGCCGAGCCGCACGGAGGTCGTGGGCCTCAGCCCGTCCGGGGTGGTGGTGATCGACACCGACGGCGCCGTGGAACAGGTCGACACGCTCAAGGCCGCCTACCACGGCGCGCCGCACACCGGGCTGTCCGTGCTCGACCACCCGTTCGACGCGGCCCTGCGGCACCCGGCGATGGTCGCGCGGCAGATCGGGTTGGACGCGCTGTCGGCCACCTGCATGGGGTGCCCGGTGCGGGACGTGTGCGGCGGGGGGTGCTACCCGCACCGGTACCGGGCGGGCAGCGGCTTCCGCAACCCCTCGGTGTACTGCGCGGACATGCGCCGGCTCATCGACCACATCAGCGGCCGGCTCCGGGCCGACCTACGTGCCCTGACGAGGACGCCATGACCACCACCGGCACCGCGACCCATCGGCTGCCCAGACGGGACTTCGGGCTGCTCGCCGCCGGGCACGGCGACGCCGGGACCGTGCGTCACCTGCTCGACGGGCAGATCAGCAAGCGGCTGCTCCAGCTGCACGTCCTGGCCCCGCTGCTGCCGCCGGCGGCGTTCGAGCTGCTCACCACCGCGCACGAGGCGGCACCCGGCCCGGTCACGGACCTGCTCGCCGAGCCGGGGGTCGGAGCCTGGGCCGCGCACTGCGTCCGGCGCCGCGGCGCCCTGGACCCCGCGGACGCCCGGTACGCCGCGGCCGTCGCCGCCGTCGCCGCGCACCGCGCCGGGCTGGACTTCCGGATCGACGTCCCCGGGCGGGACGGTGTGGCCTACCTGCCCACGCTGGGACGGCGCCCCGCGGGGACGGTCACCGGGGCCGACGTGGCCGTCCTGGCCACGATGGCGGAGGACTCCACCGGACCGGGTGCATCCGGCTCGGCCCATGCGGCCGGCACGGGCGACGGGGTCGAGGCGGTGTGGCGGTTGCGGGCCACGGCCGGCGGGTTGACGGTGCACCTCGCGCTCGACGACCTCGACCCGTACCGGGATCTGCACGGCCTCGGGGCGGCCCCCCGGCTGACCGCCGACGAGGTGGCCAGCTGGCAGGACCGGCTGCACGCCGGCTGGGACATGCTGGTCGCCGACCACCGGCCGTACGCGGAGGCCATCGCCGCCGGGCTGCGCACCCTGGTGCCCCTGCGCGCCGACGGGAACAGCCACGGGGTCAACGCGACGTCGATGGACGCGTTCGGGGCGGTGCTGCTCAGCCCGCCGGCGGACGCGGCGGGGTTGGCGGTGGCGGTGGTGCACGAGTTCCAGCACGCCAAGCTCGGCGCACTGATGGACCTGATCCCGCTGCACGAGCACGACACGTCCCTGTACTACGCCCCGTGGCGCGACGACCCGCGCCCGCTCGACGGCCTGCTGCACGGCGCTTACGCGTTTCTCGGGGTCGCCGACTTCTGGCGGGTCCGCAGGTCGACCGGCGGCCTGTACGCGCAGTTCGAGTTCGCCCGGTGGCGCGAACGGGTCAGCCGGGTGCTGGAGGTTCTGGCGACCGGTCGGCTGACGGAAGACGGTCGCACCGTGCTCGCCGGGATGCGCGACACCATGGGCCGGTGGTGGAGCGAGGAGCCCGTCCCCGACGCGGCGAAGGCACTCGCCGCAGACGCCGCCGAGGACCACCAGATCGGCTGGCGGCTCCGCAACCTGCGGCCCGACCGCGTGGCGGTGGCGGCGCTCGCGGCCCGGTACGCGCGGGGGGAGGACTGGCCCGAGCGGGCGGCGGTCGACACCGAGACCGTGCCGAGCACGAGCCGTGCGCTCGTACACAATGTGCGTCTGGATCTGACCGGGCTCAGGATCGCCGACCCGGGCCGCTTCGTCCGCCTCAGCGTCGACCCGGCGGAACAGGCACGCCTCGTCCCCGGCGCCACGGCCGCGGACCTGGCGCACGCCCGCGCCGACTACCCCGTCGCCGCCGCCGGCTACCGGGACCTGCTGCGCGAGGACCCGGAACGGGTCGAGCACTGGGCCGGAATGGTTCTCGCCGAGGGCCACGCGGCCGGCGAGACGTGCCCGACGCCCGAGTTGCTCCTCGCGGTGCACCGCGCGCTGCGGCGGCCGGCGGAGACCGGTCCGGATCCGCTGGCGGTGCTGCGCTGGATGTCCGCTGGTCACAACGCCGGCGGCTCCACCAGGATGAACGCGCGCTTGCCCGACACGGCCGACTGCGTGACCGGATGCGCGGCCCCGAGCACCTCCCGGTAGAGGGTCGCCGTCTCGTCGGCGAGCTGGCGGGCCCGGTTGCGGTCGCCGGTCGAGCGCAGGTCGATCGCCAGGTTCTGCGCGCACGCGAGCGTCTCGGCATGCTCCCGGCCGCCGGCGGCCAGCATCCGGGCGTACGTCGCCTCGCCGAGCTCGCGGGCCGCCGCGTACTCCCGGTTCAGCGCGAGGTTGTTCGTGTGGTTCACGGCCGCGCACAGGGTGTGCGGGTGCCCCTCGCCCAGTGAGTTCCGCAGGCCGGCCAGGGCCCGCTCGTCCAATCGGCGGGCCATCGCGTAGTCGCCCAGCGCGCGCAGGGTCGCGGCCAGGTTGGTCATCGACACGTACACGAAGGGATGTTGTTCCCCGAACAGCCGACGGAACCTGGCCAGGGCGTCCTCACCCATGTCCCGGGACTCGCCCAACCGGTCGAGCAGCAGCAGCGAGTTGGCGTAGGACATCATCGTGGAGATCGTGTTGTAGTGGTCGTCGCCGTACTTGCGGCGGTAGCGCTCCAGGGTCTCCTCGTCGATCGTCGCGGCCTCCTCGTAGGAGCCGAGCCAGCGCAGCGTCACGGAGTGGATCCGCGTCGGGATCAGCACGTTCGCGTGGTCGGGACCGAGCCGGCCCCGCAGGGTGGCGATGACCGGCTGCTGCATGTCGCGGGCCTCCTGGTATCTGCCGAGCCCGAAGAGGTTCCGCGATAGCGAACTCACGGAGAACAGGGTGTCCGGGTGGTCGAGGCCGAGCACCTCCCTGCGCCCGTCGACCACCGCCTGGTCGATGGCCCGCGCCTCCTGGTACCGGCCCAGGAGCCGCAGCCCCGCAGCCAGGTTGTTGCCGGCGCGCAGCGTGTTCGGGTCGTTCTCGCCGAACGTGTGCTTGTGCCGCTCCAAGGTGTCCTCGTCGAGGGCCAGCGCCTCCGACCAGGCCCCGGCGTGCCGAAGGTCGGCGCCCACGCTCGTCGCGATCATCAACGTGTGCTCGTGGTCGGGCCCCAGCGTCGCCAGTGCCCGGGTGTGGACCTCGTGGTTCACCTCGCGGGCTCTGGCGGTCAGGCCCACCGAACGCAGGGCGTTGGCGAGGTGCCGGCCGCAGACCAGGGTCTGCTGGTCGTTGGGGCCGAGCCGGACCCGCCAGTCCTCGTACGCCGTCTCCGCCAGCACCCTGCTGCTCTCGTAGTCGCCGCGCACGTACCGGAACCGGATCTGGTCCAGCACGACCTTGCGGGCCTCCTCCGACTCGCTGCCGATCAGGCCGGCCTGCATGACGTGCGGGGCCAGCTCCACGTGCCGGGGCCAGTCCGAGGGGTCGTCGGTCGGGTCGCCGGGGCTCGCCGCCGCGAGGAGCTCGTGCGCCCTGGCCAGGTACGCGTCGCGCTCCGCCGGGCTGAGCCGGTCGCGGAGCACAGCCTGCACGAGCCGGTGGATCAGGATGCTGTTGCGGCCGGCGTCGACCTTCGCCAGGCCGTACTTACCGATCTCGCGGATCGCGCCGCGTAGGGCGATGTCGTCGCGGACCACCGCGTCCAGCGGGGACGGCAGGTTCGCGAACCTGCCGGCGCGTACCAGTCGGATCGAGATCGGTTCCGCGCCGAAGAAGGCGCACAGCTCCAGGAGCTGCGCCGCGGCCGGCGAGCGGTCGTTGAGCCGGTCGAAGGCCACGCCCCAGGTCGCGGCCACCGGGGTCGGGTAGTTGCCGGGCAGCCCCTCGGACAGCAGCACGCCGACCCGCTCGGACAACAGGTCCAGGTACTCGTCCACCGGGGTGCCGGTCGCCGCCTGCCAGGTGGCCGCCTGTTCCAGGGCCAGCGGCAGGTCGCCGAGCGCCTCGGCGAGCCGGCCGGCGTCCTCCGCCGACACGGTGCGCAGCCGGCGGCGGAGCAGCTCGACGCTCTCCGCCCGGCTGAACACGTCCACCTCGACCGTGGAGGCGAAGCCCGTCCAGCTCCAGTTCCGCGAGGTGATCAGGACGTGCCCGCCCGGGATCGACAGGAACTGCTGCAGGTCGGTCGGCTGGTCGGCGTTGTCGAAGATCAGCAGCCAGTTCCGGTACGGCCGGCCGGTGCGCAACGCGTCGTAGACGGCCTCCAGGGTGCGGGTCACGTCCTCGCTCTGCGCGATGCCCAGCTTCGGGGCGAGCGCGGCGAGGGACTGGCGGACCAGCGCCGGCTGCTCGGCGGACACCCACCAGACGAGGTCGTAGCTGGAGGCGTACCGGTAGACGTACTCGACGGCCAGTTGGGTCTTGCCGACGCCGCCGAGGCCGTGCAGCGCGTGCGGCAACAGGGCCGTGGTCCTGCTGGTGAGCTGGTCGCGCAGCCCCACCAGCAGCTCCACCCGGCCCGTGAAGTTGGGGTTGCGGGGCGGGATGCTGCTGCCCCAGACCGCCGGCTGCTCCGCGGCGGGCTCCTGCTCCGTCATGACGCCATCCCTGTTGTCCGTGATGGTGAGGTTCAGTGACTCCGACAGGGCCGCCGCCAACCGGTCGGCGATGTCGGTGTATCGGCCGCCCAGGCTCCGCAGCACCGTGTGGGTCACGGTCGCGAACGGGCGGCTGCGGTCGTCGATGGTCCCGGGACTGACGGCCCCTGTCAGCAGGGCGGGGAAGTCCAGCGTCGACCCCAGGTGGCTCATGACGTACTCGGAGACCCGGGTGTTGATGTACAGCCGGTCCCGCCGGTTCAGGGTCTCCAGCAGCACCTCGCGCACCCCGGGCCCGAACTCGTAGCCGACCTCCTCCGCCACGTGGCCGCCGGCGGCGGGGTCGGGCCGAATCAGGTCGCCGAGCAGCACCTCCGCCAGGTGCTGGGGCCGGGACCTGGGCAGCATCAGGTTCTGGACGAGCCGCATCACCGGCAGGTTGAGCGAGGTGGCGGACAGGCACCGGACCAGCTCGTACGCCGTCGGCGACGCCGTGGCCCGAAACGCCGCGACCCGCTCCAGCGCCGGCAGCTGGGGGCCGGCCTCCGGCTCGGCGGTGCGCACCTGGGCGCCGGTGTACACGGTCGCGCCCCACATGCCGCCGCGCCTCGTGCCGGACACCAGCGACGCCCACGGTCCCAGCCAGCTCGCCTCCGGCTCCAGCACCGGGACCGGCAGTCCCTTCGGGGACTCCCCGGTGGCGCGCAGCCGCACCTCGAGCGCGGCGTTGGCCGCCCAGGGCCGGCCCGCCGTGACGTGCGCACGGTGGAACTCCGGCGCGCAGCGGTCCCACAGCCGCTGCGGCAACGGTTGGATGATCGCCACCGGCCCCGACCGGCACCACAGCTCCAGCCAGCCGGCCAGCTCCCCGCTCCGCCACGCAGGGCCCACGCAGTCGCTGACCAGCAGCACCATCCGGCGGCCGGTCGGGTCGACCAGCTCCTCGGGGCTGCGGGCCGCCGTGCCCCGCCCCGGGTCCGGCCCGAGCGCGAGGCCGTCGCCGGTCGGGTGCGCGTACCACGTCCGCACGTCCCGGAACGCGCCGAGCCGCTCGAACACCCGGCGCAGCTCCACCACGGTGCGCTGCCACACCGCCATCGAGGGGCCGGCGTCCACGACCAGGGCCAGGTCGAGCCAACGGGTCGGGGCCGCCGCGTACCGCAGGAGCCAGTTCCCGTGGCCGGCTGCGGCGCTCGCCTCCGCCGTGGCCTCCTCGTCGAGGGCCTCCTCCCACGGGGACGCCGCCCGCCAGCGCAGTGGCCGCAGCGCGCGGGAGATCTCCAGCGCGCCGGGCAGCGCCGGGACGGCCGGCACCCGGGTGGTGAGCACCGGGGAGTCCTGCGGGGACTGGCCGTCCCCGGGCGGGTACAGCCCGGCGGCCTGTCCCCAGTCGCCGCGCCGGGGCACCGGCCCCTTCGGCTGCGGCGGGATCCCGACGGGTTCCCGGATCCGGGGCACGTTCGGTTCGGTGTGGCTGATCTTCTCGGCGACGGGTCGCGGGGGCTCCTCCACGGCGGGCCGGGACCGCCAGAGGGCATGGCCCTCCGGCAGGAACTCGGCCAACCACAGGGTCTCGGCGACCTCCACGGGCGTGAGCTCCAGCGCCGCGGCGTCCAGCGCCGCCATCAGGCGTTCGATCATCCCGTGCCCGTCTGGTCGAGGGGTCGCAGCAGCGCGGCCCGCAACCGCTCGCGGGTGGCCTCCGGGGGCCGGATTCCCGAGGTGACCAGGTAGATCGCGTTGAGCAGCTGGTCGGTGGCGACCTCGCTGCGGTACCGCTGCTCCAGGAACGCGTTGACCAGCTCGTCGCTGTCGGCGGCCACCTCCGGACCGAGCAGCGCCGTCACGATCCGCAGCAGCTTGTCCTTGTCCGGCGGCGCGATCGTCAGCTGCACGCAGCGGCGGAGGAAGGCCGGCGGGAACTCGCGCTCCCCGTTGCTGGTGATCACCACGATCGGGAACGCCCGGCACTTGACCCTGCCGCGGGTCACCCGCACCCGGTCGACGCCGTCGGCCGTCATCACGTCGACCTCGGCCTGGTCGGCGGGGAGCCGGGTGAGCTCCGGGATCTCGTACCTGCCCTCCTCGAACACGTTGAGCAGGTCGTTGGGCAGGTCGATGTCGCTCTTGTCGAGCTCGTCGACGAGGAGGACCCGGGGCCGGTGGCGGGGCAGCAGCGCGGTGCCCAGCGGGCCGAGGCTCAGGTAGCGGCCGATGTCGGGGGCGTCGGCGCCGCTGTCCTGGAGGCGGCCGATGGCGTCGTAGCGGTACAGGCCGTCGGCGAGGGTGGTGCGGCTGGTCACCGGCCAGTACAGCACCGGGCCCAGGCCCAGCTCGTAGGCGACGCTGTGCGCGAGGCTCGACTTGCCGGTGCCGGGCTTGCCGGTGACGAGCAGCGGCCGGCGCAGGTACAGCGCGGCGTTGACCATCTCGATCACGTCGTCGCCCGCCTGGTACGACGTCGCCCGCTCCCCCGCCTCCGCCGCGTCCTGCGGCGCGCTGTCGGCGACCAGCGGCCCGCCGTCGAACTGCCGCCAGCGCGGCGGGGCGGGCAGCTGGTCGATGTCGGTATGCGGCCGACCGTTGCCCCGGTAGATCCGCCAGTCCCGCTCGGACCCGTCCGGCGCCTCGCGTGGTGTCTGCGTCATCGACCCTCTCTCCTCACCGGAGGCCCGCCGGCGGCAGCCGCTCGGCGTCCTCCCACAACAGGGACAGGTGCAGCCCGAGGTGCTCGGCGGGCCGGCCGCGGCGGACGGCGTCCTGCCGGTGCCGCAGCACGATCATCGGCAGGTCGAGCACCTCCCGGCCGCCGAGCATCGCCGTGGTCTCCTCCTCGAACCGGCTCGCGGTCCGCGCGTCCCGGCACCACAGCACCGCCGGCACCCCTGCCTCCAGGACCGCGCCGACCGCCTTCTTCAGCGCCTCGTCCGTCCCCGGCTGGCCGCACAGCACCAGGCACACCGGGTGGTCGTCGCCGCTGATCCGCAGGTCGGCCAGGAGCATGGCCTGGTCGACGGCCCCGAGGTGCAGCCACTGCACGGCGGAGTCGTGCGCGCCGTTGCGCTGCAGCCACGACCAGCGGCGCCTCCACCGGCCCCGGGTGAGGGAGTTGCGGACCCGCTCCAGGCTGCGGACCACCACCGGGTACTCCATCCCCAGCTCCCGGGAGAACCCCATCGGGGTCACCTCCCACTGGTCGACCGGGTGGCTGAGCAACTCGTCGGGCAGCACGAACTCGATGGTCAGCTCGCCGAGCGCCTCCAGGCTCGCCGACGCCAGCTCCCGGAGCAGTTCGCTGAGTTTGCCGGGCAGCTCGTCGAGGCCCAGCGGTTCGCCGTCCCCGGTGCGCAGCGGCCGGTCGCCGCCGCCGGTGTCGTGCTGCAACCACACCGCGAGCAGGTACTTCTCCGGGTTCGGAAAGTACTCGTGCAGCTCGACGACCACGTAGGACCGGCGCGGGCTGGCCGGTTGGAACGGCTCGGACACCCGGAGCCGGTCGATCTCCCGGTCGCTCATCCCGAGCCGCCGGGCGCACCGGACGTAGTGCTCGCGCAGGTCGTCGGCCACGGTCACCTCGGACTGCTCGGCGACCCGGAGCAGGAACAGCAGCAGCGGTCGGCCCAGCTCGGCCAGCTCGTCGACGACCCCGCCGAGGTCCGCGGGGTCCAGCCCGTGCCGGACGCCGAGCGGCCCGAGCGCGCTGCGCACCGCCCGGGTGATCAGGTCGGGACTGAGCCGGCCGAGGGTGCGGATCAGGCGTTGGCGTTCCTGGCGGAGCAGCAGGGGGCGCTCCTGGGCCAGTTCAGTGAGGCGGTGGACGGCGGGGTGCCCCCGGTACAGCCGGCGCAGCGCCCGCACCAGCGCGTCGAGTGCCTCGTCGTCGGGGTCGGCCAGGCAGCCGCGCAGCAGTTGCAGCAGGTCGCGGGCCGCGTGGTCGCTGCTGGTGAACTCGACCCGGCGGTCGAGCTCGCGTTCGAGCTCGTCGACCAGGAAACCCCGATTCACCCGGTCGTCGAGGCCGGGCACGGACAGCAGCTCGTGCAGCAGCTCGTCGAGGTAGTCGCGGGGCTCCTCCCGGTCGTCGGCCGGCCCGGCGAGCGGGGCGAGGCGACGGGCCAGCTCCATCGGCAGCATCCACGCGTTGCGCGAGCCCTCGGAGCTGTCCGCGCTGACCAGGATCCCGATCACGGCGCCGGTACCCGAGTCCACCACCCCGCAGCCGCTGAAGCCGCGCTCGATCCTGCGCCCCTCCAGCCGGCCGATCAGCTGGACCAGCTCCCCGCCGGGGCCGCCGGTGCCGCTCAGGGTGGCGTTCGCCCACACGCCCTCGGGGAGCGCGCGCGGATGCCCGTACACCCGCACCGCGTTGTCGGCGACCTGCGACCAGCTCCCGATCGTGGCCGGCTGGGCCGGCACCGGGCCCTGGAGCTTGAGGACGGCGAGGTCACCGGAGCCGTTGGCGGCGATCGGCAACCAGCCGCCGGCCGTGACCCAGGCCTGGCGGGACTGCCCGCCGTACGCCGGGAAGTCCACCAGCACCGACGACCGGGGCAGCGCCGGCCCGGGATCGGCGCGCAGCGCGGCCGTCACGACATGGGCGCAGGTCAGGACGAGGTCGTCGGCGACGAGCACGCCACCCCCGCACACCCGGCCGTCGGCGCCCAGGATCCGCACCCGCCAGGTGTCGCGCCGCGGCGCCGACACGCTACCGCACGACTTTCTTCCAGGTGGGACACACCTGGACATGCCCCTCCGCCGATGCCATGGCCGGTGACGCGTCGATCGACGATCCGCACTCGAACTCGCATCGCACCAGGTCAAGCACCCGAAACCTCCCAAAGATGCCAGTCCCCACATAGTACGGTCCCGATGGGCCGATCACCACCCGCCGTGTCGGAGGCGCGACACGAGCCATTGCCGTTGATCTATACGTTGTATTACCGTGCGGTAACCACTCCACACAGTGGGCACCCCTCTGGGAGGCACAGTGAAACTCACTCGTCACCTCGCCGTCCTCGCCGTCGCGGCCACCGTCGCCCTTGCGAGCCCGTCCGCCGCCGTCGCCGCCCCGCCCCCGCCGCCCGGCTCGATGGCCAGCCTCGGCGACTCGATCACCCGCGGGTTCAACGCCTGCGGCTGGTACAGCGACTGCACGGACAAGTCCTGGTCCACCGGCGCCGACGCGACCGTCAACAGCCACTACCTGCGGATCAAGGCCGTGAACCCGGCCATCACGGGGAAGAACTACAACGACGCGGTGTCCGGCGCGGCGAGCGCGGACCTGCCCGGCCAGGCCGCCACGGCCGTGTCCCAGGGCGCGGGCTACGTGACGATCCTGATGGGCGCGAACGACGCGTGCGCCAGCAGCGAGGCCGGCATGACCCCGACCGCGACCTACCGGGCCAACCTCGACGCCGCGCTGGCGAAGATCAAGAGCGGAACACCGGGCGCCTACGTGTACCTGCTGAGCGTCCCCGACCTCAAGCGCCTCTGGCAGATCGGCAAGGACAGCGGCAGCGCCCGGTTCTTCTGGTCGGTCGGCGGCATCTGCCAGTCGATGCTCGCCAACCCGACGTCCACGGCGGCGGCCGACGTGGCCCGGCGCGACCGGGTCCGCCAGCGGGTCGTCGACTACAACGCCCAGCTCGCCCAGGCGTGCGCGGCGTACGGATCCCAGTGCAGGTTCGACGGCAACGCGGTGTTCAACTACCCGTTCCTGTTCTCCCAGGTATCGACGTGGGACTACTTCCACCCGAACGCCGAGGGCCAGCGGGTGCTCGCCCAGGTGACCTACGCGGCCGGTTTCGGCTGGTAGGCAACCAGGTGAATTTCCGTTCAGGGCATCGCTATTGATCCCCACCGGGCCATATCGTGCGGAAGCCCACTGAACACAGTGGACTCGCACCCCAGGAGGCCCAGTGAGATCCACGCGTTTCCTCGTCGTCCTCGCCGCGGCGGTCACGATGGCCGTCGCGGCACCGGCCGCCGCGTACGCCACGCCGCCCGCGCCCACCTCGATCGCCAGCCTCGGCGACTCGATCACGCGCGGCTTCAACGCCTGCGGCTGGTACAGCGACTGCACGCGCCGCTCGTGGAGTACCGGGATCGACGGCTACATCGAGTCGCACTACGACCGGATCGACACCGTCAACCCGGACATCGACGGGAACTGGTTCAACGACGCCAAGACCGGCGCCAAGATGGCCGACCTGAACGGCCAGGCGGGCTCGGCGGTCTCCCAGGGCGCGGGGTACGTCACGATCCTGATGGGCGCGAACGACGCCTGCACCTCCTCGGAGTCGGCGATGACCCCGGTGGCCACCTACCGGGCCCAGCTCGACGCCGCGCTGGCCACGCTGAAGTCCGGCGTGCCGAACTCCTCGGTCTTCATCGCCAGCGTGCCGGACGTCAAGCGGCTGTGGCAGGTCGGCAAGGACAGCGGCTCGGCGCGTACCGCCTGGTCGACGTTCGGGATCTGCCAGTCGCTGCTGGCCAACCCGACCTCGACGGCGGCGGCGGACGTCGCCCGGCGCGACCGGGTCCGCCAGCGGGTCGCCGACTACAACGCCCAGCTCGCCCAGGCCTGCGCGGCGTACGGTTCGCTGTGCAAGTTCGACGGCAACGCGGTGTTCAACTACCCGTTCCAGCTGTCGCAGGTCTCGACCTGGGACTACTTCCACCCGAACGCCGAGGGCCAGCGGGTGCTCGCGGAGACGACGTACGCCGCCGGCTTCGGCTGGTAGTCCGGCCGGCCCGCCAGGGGTGACCTTGGCGGGCCGTGACCGGTTCCGCACGGATCATGCCAACCATCTTGATTTCGCCCGGTGGGGCCTCACATACTCACGCATCGACGAATCTCTATGAGATGAGGTGTCCGGTGCGTCGGATTCTCGCGTTGCTCCTGTTCGCCGGCGGTCTGACCTTCGCCGGAACGCTCCCGGCCGCCGCCACACCGGCCGCCCACACCCTCGCAGAGGAAGACTGCGAACAGTGGTGCGGCCCGCAGGCCCCCGGCGAGTGGAAGGCCAGACAGGACACCTCCGCCGGACACGGCCTCCCCCGGCAGGCACTGCTCCGGGCTGCCGCCCGGGCGCGGGCACTCCCCACGGTCGGGCCGGCCTGGACCACCCAGGGCCCCACCAACGTCGGCGGCCGGGTGACCGGGCTCGCCGTGGACCCCGCGCTCGCCGACACCGTCTACCTGGGCGCGGCCACAGGCGGCGTCTGGCGCTCCACCGACAAGGGCGGCACCTGGCAGCCGTTGTGGCCGGCCGACAACCCCCAGGCGATCGGCGCGGTCGCGGCGGCCGGCGACGGGACCCTCTACGCCGGCACCGGGGAGGCCAACCCCGGCGGCGGCAGCATGACGTACGAGGGCGACGGCGTCTACCGCTCCACCGACCGGGGCGTGACCTGGACCAACGTCGGCCTGCCCGCCTCGGCCACGATCGGCGCGATCAGCGTGGACCCGACCGACCCGGCCCGGATCTTCGTGGCCGCGACCGGTTCCCTGTTCCGGTCGGGCGGCGACCGGGGCGTCTACCGCTCCACGGACGCCGGCGCGACCTGGCAGCGGGTGCTCACCGGGGCCAACGGCACCACGGGCGCGGTCGACGTCGTCGTGGACCCGAGCGACCACAACCGGGTCTACGCCACGATGTGGGACCGGCTCCGCGAGCCCGACCTGCGCAGGTACGGCGGCACCGGCTCCGGCCTGTACCGCTCCACCGACGGCGGGGCCACCTGGACGCGGCTGGCCAACGTGACGGCGAAGAGCCCCGGCGACACCGTGGGGCTGGACTCCAGCGCCCAGCTCGGCAGGATCGGCGTGGGCGTGGCGAGCACCGGCAAGGTCTACGTGGTCACCTCCACATACGGCCCCTTCGGCGGCGAGAAGGGCTTCTACGCCTCCACCGACAACGGCGCCAGCTTCGCGACCACGGCGCTGCCCGCCGCCGGGGGCTCGCTGTGGTGGACCGGCAAGGTGTGGGTCGACCCGGCCAACGCCCAGCACGTGTTCGTGCCCGGGGTGGACGTGCGCGAGTCGACGAACGGCGGCGGCTCCTGGAAGTCCGCGTCGGGCCTGCACGCCGACCACCACGCGATGGCCTGGGACCCGAAGGTGGCCGGCCGGGTGTACGAGGGCAACGACGGCGGCGCGTACCGGTCGGACAACTCCGGCGGCGGGTGGACCAAGGGCACGGTGCAGCCGTTCACCCAGTTCTACAGCGTCGCGGTCGCGGCCACCGACGCCACCCGGATCTCCGGCGGCGCCCAGGACAACGGCTCGCTGCGCACCTGGGGCGGCACCGGCTGGAACTCCTTCTACGGCGGCGACGGCGAGCAGACCCTGATCAACCCGACCAACGCCAACAACGTGTTCGCGTGCTCGCAGAACGGCTCCTGCGGCCGGTCCACGAACGGCGGCACGTCGATGCAGTCGCTGGGGGCCGCGACGTCGGCCCGCTACAACTGGTTCACGCCGATGGAGTTCGCCTCCGACAACCCGAACACCGTGTACTTCGGCGGCAACCGGCTCAACCGGTCCACGAACGGCGGCCAGTCCTTCACCGTGGTCAGCCCCGACCTGACCGGCGGCCCCGGCCGGGACCCCGACTACCCGTTCGGCACCCTGACCACGGTCGCCGCCAGCGGGGCCGCGATCTACGCCGGCACCGACGACGGCCGGGTCTGGACCAGCGCCGACAGCGGGGCCACCTGGCGGCTCGTCCTGTCCGGCCAGCCCTGGGTCTCCCGGGTGAGGATCGACGGGACCCGCGCCTACGTGACGTTGTCCGGCTACCGTTCCGGGAGCAACGCCCCCCAGGTCCTGACGACCGCCGACGGGGGTACGACCTGGCAGAACATCACCGGCAACCTTCCGCCGGCTCCGGTGAACGACCTCGTGGTCGCGCCCGGGGACACCCTGCTCGCCGCCACCGACGTCGGGGTGTTCACGGCCGCCGGCCGGTCCGGGAACTGGTCCCGGCTGGGCAGCGGGTTGCCGCTGGCGCCGGTGACGGACCTCGAGTACCACGCCGGCACCGGAGCCGTGTTCGCCGCGACGTTCGGCCGGGGGATCTACCGGGTACCGCTGACCACGGGCGGCGGCACGCTCACCAACGGCGGCTTCGAGACCGGCACCCTGGCCGGCTGGTCGGTGACCGGCACCGGCGCGGCGGTCGGCTCCCCCGTGCAGGCCGGCGCGTTCGCGGCGAAGCTCGGGGCGGTCAACAGCGACTCGACGCTGACCCAGACGTTCACGGTGCCGACCGGTTCGGCGACCCTCGCCGTGTGGTACCGGATGACCTGCCCCGACACCGTGCAGTGGGACTGGGCGACGGTGATCCTGACGGACACCACCACCGGGGGGACGACGACGGTGCTGCCGAAGACGTGCGCGACCCAGTCGGCGTTCACCCGGATCAGCGCGCCGGTCGTCGCCGGGCACGCGTACACGGTCGCGCTGACCAGTCACGCCGACAGCAACCCCAACGACCTGTCGACCACGGTGTACGACAGCGTGGCCCTGGAGCCGTAGCGGGAGCGGGGCCCGGGTCAGGCTGCCAGCGCCGCCCGGGCCGCCGGGAGCGCCGCCGCCCGGTCCCCGTCCACCAGCCCGATCCGGGTCCGCCGGTCCAGCAGGTCGCCCTCGTCGAGGGCGCCCTCGTGCCGGACCCCCCAGTCCAGCTCCGCCCGGGTCACGTCGCTGCCTGGCGCGACCGGGGTCAGGTCGCCCCTGGCCAGCAGCGCGGCCTCGGTGCCGTACCGGGCCACGAGCCGGGCGGGGACCGACGGGTCGGCGGCACCGGCACCGACGTCGTACCCGTCATCCGGGTTTCCCGCCCCCACCAGGGGCAGCCGGCGGGTCACGCACGGCCCGCACCGCAGCCCGGCGAGCCCCACAGCCCGGTCGACGGCGTCGGCGGCCATCCGCCGGTACGTGGTCAGCTTCCCGCCCACGATCGTCACCGCCCCGCTCGGCGACACCCGGACGGCGTGCCGGCGGGACAGGTCAGCGGTGCGCCCGTCGGCGGCGAGCAGGGGCCGGAGCCCGGCGAACGCGCCGATCACGTCCGTCTCGCCGATCGGGGTGGCGAACACCGCCCGGACGGCGTCGAGCAGGAACGCCACCTCCTCGGCGGAGGGCACCGGCACGTCCGGCGGGTCGCCGTCGACGGGCACGTCGGTGAGGCCCACGTACGTGCGGCCGTCGCCCTGGGGCAGCACCAGCACATACCGGGACCGCTCGCCGGGCACCGGGATGTTCAGCGCGGCCGTCGGGTCGCCCAGCAGCGCCGACGGCAGGACGAGGTGCGCGCCGCGCGATGGCCGCAGCCGCAGCGTCGGGTCGAGCTGGCCGGCCCAGACCCCGGCGGCGTTGATCACCGCGCGGGCCCGGACCTCGAAGGTGTCGCCGGTGAGTTCGTCGCGGAGCACGGACACCGGGCCGAGGGACAGCGCCCGGCACCGGGTGAGGATCGACGCGCCGCGCCCGGCGGCGGTGCGGGCGAGGGCGACGACGAGCCGGGCGTCATCGACAACGTGGCCGTCCCAGTGCCGCAGGCCGCCGCGCAGCCCCTCGGCCCGCAGCCCGGGGGCGAGCCGCAGGGTCTCGGCGACGGAAATCCGCCGGGGCGGGGGCAGCACCCGGCCCGGGGTGCCGGCGAGCAGGCGCAGCCCGTCGCCGAGCCCCAGGCCGATCCGGGTGACGGCGGCCTTGCCGGCGCTCACGTCCGGGGTGAGCGGCAGCACGAACGGCTGCGGCCGCACCAGGTGCGGGGCGGTGGTGGTGAGCAGGGTGCCGCGTTCGACGGCGCTCTCGTAGGCGACGCCGAGCTGGCCCTGGGCCAGGTACCGCAGGCCGCCGTGGATCATCTTGGAGCTCCACCGGCTCGTACCGAAAGCGAGGTCGTGGGTGTCGACGGCCGCGACCCGCAGCCCCCGGGAGGCGGCGTCGAGGGCGGCTCCGGCCCCGGTCGCCCCGAGCCCGACGACGAGGACGTCCACCTCGTCGAGGGCCGCGAGCTCCGCCGCCCGCCGGGCCCGGTTCAGCGAGGTGTTCACGGCGCCAGGTACCGGTCGAGGAGGGTCGCCAGCTCCGCGTCGAGCGCGGCGATGGACCCGCCCATGATGGGCGCTGACAGCGCGAACGACTGGAGCGTGAGCAGCACCGACTGGGCCAGGACCGCCACGTCGCCGGCCCGGACCGAGCCGTCGGCCTGGCCTGCGACGACGCCGGCGGAGATCTGGGCGAGCATCGCGTCCTGGCTCGCGCCGCGCCGGTCCACGAGGTAGGGCAGCAGGACCTCGGGGTCGAGGTCGACGATCCGGCGGAACATCGGGTGCTCGCGCATCGTGCGCACCCCCTCGACGACGCCGGTGACCAGGCGCTCGCGGGTGTGCGCCCCGGTCGCGGCCGCGCCGACCGCGCCGATCAGGCCGACCCACTCGCGGGTCATCACGTCGCCGACCAGGGCCGCCATGTCCGGCCACCGCCGGTAGATGGTCATCCGGGACACCCCGGCACGCCGCGCGATGTCGGTCAGGGTGGCCCGGCGCAGGCCGACGGCGGTGATCCGGTCGCGCGCGGCGTCGAGAAGGAGGTCCTCGTCCGCGCGGGTCGGGTTGTTACGACTGGACGTCATGTGTCACAGTGTAACTCATGAATACGACCATGCGTTGGGGCGGCTGGGGCGACCCGGACCGCGCGGCGACCCTGTCCGACTCCATCCGGGGCCTGCTCGGCCAGGCGCTGGGCGTCGAGGCTCCCGGGGCGCCGATCCCCGCCGACCTGCCGCTGGAGCCCTGCCGGATCCCGGCGGATGTGCTCGCCCTGCTCGGCGACGTGAGCACATCCCACGCCGACCGGCTTTCCCACCTGCGCGGAAAGTCGACCCCGGACCTGCTCCGGATCCGGTCCGGCGACGCCGCCGACGCACCCGACGCCGTGGCCCGGCCCGACTCCCACCAGGGGGTGCTGGACCTGCTGGCCGTCGCCGTCGAGCACCGCCTCGCGGTCGTGCCCTTCGGGGGCGGCACCTCCGTGGTGGGCGGCCTGGTCGCCGACCGCGAGGGCTTCGCCGGCGTGCTCGCCGTCGACCTGTCCCGGATGAGCCGCCTGGTCAGCCTGGACCCGGTGTCGCGGACCGCGACGTTCGAGCCGGGCGTCCGGGGGCCGGAGGCCGAGCGGCTGCTCGCCGAACACGGCTTCACGCTGGGCCACTTCCCGCAGAGCTTCGAGTACGCGACGCTGGGCGGGTTCGCCGCGACCCGGTCCAGTGGCCAGTCCTCCGCCGGCTACGGCCGGTTCGACGAGCTGGTCGTCGCCCTGAGGGCGGCCACCCCCACGGGCACGATCGAGGCCGGCCGGGCCCCGCGCTCGGCGGCCGGCCCGGACCTGCGCCAGCTGTTGCTCGGCTCCGAGGGCGCGTTCGGCATCCTCACGGAGCTCACGGTGCGGATCCGCCCCGTGCCGGAGGTCAGGCACTACGAGGCGTGGACCTTCGAGGACTTCTCCGAGGGCACGGCGGCGATGCGCGCGGTCGCCCAGGACGGCCCGGCCCCCACGGTGCTGCGGCTGTCCGACGAGTACGAGACGGCGATCGGCCTGTCCCGGCCCGGCGCTCTCGGCTCGGGGGCCGGCGGCTGTCAGCTGCTGATCGGCTTCGAGGGGACCGCCGACGACGTCGCGGCCCGCCAGTCCCTCGCCGCCGACCGGCTGCGGGCGCTCGGCGGCGAGCCGCTCGGCACCGGGCCGGGCGACGCGTGGGCGGCCGGCCGGTTCGCGGCGCCGTACCTGCGCGACGCGCTGCTCGACGCCGGCGCGCTGGTGGAGACCCTGGAGACAGCCGGCTTCTGGTCGACCCTGCCGACGGTGTACGAGACGGTCCGCGAGGCCCTCGTCGACGCGCTCGTGGAACAGGACACCCCGCCGCTGGTGCTGTGCCACATCTCGCACGTGTACCCGACCGGCGCCTCGCTGTACTTCACGGTCACCGCCGCGCAGGGCCCCGACCCGCTCGCCCAGTGGGACGCGGCCAAGCGGGCGGCCAGCGACGCGCTCGCGGCGGCCGGGGCGACGATCACCCACCACCACGCGATCGGCCGGGACCACAAGCCGTGGTACGCCGACGAGGTCGGGCCGCTGGGCGTGGCCGTGCTCCGGGCGGTCAAGTCCACCCTGGACCCGACCGGGATCCTGAACCCGGGGGTCCTGATCCCCTGATCGACCCGCGCGGCGGCCGGGCCGCGAAACAGGCTCGTCGCACGGTCCGTCCCCGTGGCAGGATCGCCCCATGACGGGAACGATCTTGGAGATCCGCCGGTACCCGGTCAAGTCCATGCTCGGCGAGCGGCTCCCCGCAGGCGAGCTCACCCCGCGAGGACTGGCCGGCGACCGCGTCTACGCCGCAACGGCCGGCGACACCGTGTGCAGCGCCAAGCACCCCCGCAAATGGGGCCAGCTACTGACCTGCACGGCCAACACCGTCGACGGCGCCACCCGGGTCCGGCTCCCCGACGGCACGGAACACGCCGCCGGCGCGCCGGAACTCGACGCCCGGCTGTCGACCCTGCTCGGCCGACCGGTGGCTCTGTCGGCGGTCCCGCCAGCCGTCGGGGTCCTCGAACGCGCCGTGCCCGAGGTCGAGGACCGGCCGGCGCGGGCGGTGGTCGACGGCACCGGCGCGGCGATCACCACCGGGCGGACGGCGGCCGGGACGTTCTTCGACTTCGGGCCGGTGCACCTGGTCAGCACGGCCAGCCTCGCCGAGGTCGGGTATCCCGGCGACGCCGCCCGGTTCCGGCCGAACCTGGTCGTCGCGGCGGACGGTCCCGGGTTCCCCGAGGACGAGTGGGTGGGCCGTACCGTGCGGATCGGGTCGACCGCGCGGTTGGAGGTCCTCGTGCCCACGCCCCGGTGCGTGGTGCCGACCCTGGCCCACGGCGACCTGCCTGCCGACCCGTCGGTGATGCGGACCGTGGCGGCCGAGCACCGGGTCCAGGTGCTGGACCTGGGAAAACTGGCCTGCATGGGGATCTATCTGAAGGTGGTCGAGCCCGGTCCGGTGCGGGTGGGCGACCGCGTCACGCTGGAGTAGGGCGGGTCGGGCCGACGGGGCCCGGGTCGGGCCCCTCCGTAATCGCATGAAGGGGTTTTCGGTCCTCAGGCCGGGGCTTCCTCCTCCTCCACGCCGGCCTCCTCCTCGCGCTGCACCGCCGGGGCCCCGTCCTCGATCCGCTGGACGTCGGCGTCCTCCTCGGCGTGCCGCTGCACGGAGCCGCCCCCGGCGGGAGCCTCCGCCGTCGTCGGGGCCGGCCCGGACATCAGCCGGTCGGCGTTGGACACCGCCTCGCGCTCGAACCGGTCCCCCGGGTCGCTGACCCGCACCCCGCCACCGACGTCCGTGCCGTCCACCGGCCCGTTGCGCTGCTGCACCACGTGGGTCAGCTCGTGCGCGAGCATGTGCCGACCCTGGCTGGACCCGGGGTCGTACATGCCGCGCTGGAAGACGATGTTCGAGCCCACCGTGTACGCCTGCGCGTTGACGGCCTTCGCCGAGTCGTGCGCCGCGCCGTCGGTGTGCACCCGCACGTCCCCGAAGTCCTGGCCGAACCGGGACTCCATGTCGCCCCGGGTGTCCGGGTCGAGGCCGGTCCCGCCGCCGGAGTTGACGACCCCGTGCACCGGCGACTCGTCGACCACGTCCCCGACCGCCGCGTTGCCGGCGACCCGTTGCAACCCGAGGAGCCCGGCGGCGCCGAGCACGTCGGGACGGCCGGCCGCGGCGGCGCGCCCCAGCAGGTCGGTGTCCTCTGACGTGCTCCGGTCGCCCCGTGGCCGGGCGCTCTCCTCGACGTCGTGCTCATGCCCACGCATGCCCTCAGGATGCCCCAGGTCCCGGCCGACTGGCGGGCACAGTCAGGTGCCCAAGAGGGCAAGGTAGCCGCCGAACTCGCGCTCCAGGCAGAGCCGACCCAGCTTCCGGTACTCGCGGGCCACCGCCCCGATCAGGTCGGCCATCGCCACCGGCCGGTCGGCCTCGACCGCGAGGTAGGCGGCGGTGATCGCCGCCGACCGGATGTGCCCGCCGGCCAACTCGAACGCGCCTGCCACGAAGTCGAGGTCCAGGTCGGCGCCGCGCGGCGCGAGCCGGCCGAGGCAGCCGTCCCACAGGGCGCGGCGCAGCTCGGCCTCCGGCAGCGGGAAGTCCACCACGATGTCGATCCGGCGGGTGAACGCGTCGTCGAGGTTGGCCCGCAGGTTCGTGGCGAGGATGGCCAGCCCGTCGAACGTCTCCAGCCGCTGGAGGAGATAGGCGGACTCGATGTTGGCGTACCGGTCGTGCGCGTCGCGGACCTCCGACCGCTTGCCGAAGATGGCGTCTGCCTCGTCGAAGAGGAGCACCCCGTTCACCCCGGCGGCCTCGGTGAAGATCCGTTCGAGGTTCTTTTCCGTCTCGCCCACGTACTTGTCCACGACCGTCGCCAGGTTCACCGTGTACAGGTCCAGGCCCAGCGACCCGGCGATCACCTCGGCGGACATGGTCTTCCCGGTACCGGAGTCCCCGGCGAACAGCCCGGTCACGCCCCGGCCGCGCCCGCCGCCGGGCCGCATCCGCCACTCGTCGAGCACCCGGTCGCGGAACCGGGCCCGGCCGGCGAGCTCGCGGAGCTGGCCGGTGACGGCGGGCGGCAGGACCAGGTCGGCCCAGCCGACGGCCGGCTCGATCCGGCGGGCGAGGCGTTCGAGGCCGGCGGCGTTCTGACTGCGCGCGCCGTGCCGCAGGTGCTCGGGCCGCACCACGCCGTCGTCGCCGTACGCCGCCAGGGTCGCCGCACGCGCCGCCCTGCGGATCTGGGGCGGACCGAGGGTGAAGTGCGCGGTGACGGCGGCCGGATCCACCCCGTCGCCGAGCGCGGCCCCGTCGAGGGCGGTGCGCCACAGCTCCGCGCGCAGGGCGGCCGACACGGCCTCGACGGTGATGTTGAGCGGTGGCCGGTGCGTCCAGCGCGGGTCCCAACCGACCGTGCCGTACAGCAGCAGCGGCACCCCGACCCGGTCGAACAGGTCGAGCAGCTCCGTCGGGTCGTGGCCGTCGACCGGCCCGAACACCACACCGGCCCCGCGCAGGACCGCCTCGCGGACCAGCGCGGTGCCGGCCGGGCCCGCGGCGTACCGGGCGGCGTCCACGGCGAGCGCCGGCCGGCCGGCCGCGGCGAGGGCCGCCACGCCCAGGGCCTGACCGGAGCCGCCGCCGCGTTCCCGCAGGTACGCCAAAAGAGCCCCGCCCGACAGCGCCCGCCCCAGCCGGACGGCGTCGGGCTGGGCGGTGAGCAGGGGCTCGGGGCGCGCGTCGGCGAGCAGCCCGGTCAGCGCAGGGGCGAGCAGGTCGCCGCCGAGCAGGTGCGCGACCACCCGGTCGGGCACCCGCAGCTGCCGGGACAGCAGCGGCCGGTCGGGCTCCTCGACGACGAGCAGGCCCGCGGTGAGCAGCGGGGCGCCCGCGTCGAACCGGGCCCGGCCCGCGCCGGCCCCCTCGGGGAGCCCGGCCAGCCGGAGCGCGAGCCCGACGCTGGCCCGCCGCCGGGTGACGTCGTCGTTGAGGTACCCGTAGAACTGCTCGAACCTGCTGTCCACGTCGGGGGCGAGCGCGACGAGGAGGAGTTCCCCGTCGAGCGGCTCGAGGGCCGCGGCCGTGACCAGGGCGGCGAGCCGACCGTGCGTCGGGCCGGGCCCGTCGGCGGGCCACGGGTCGCGGCGGGCGTCGAGAAGGGCGTCGATGGCCTCGTCGGAGAGGTAGAGGCCGCGGAACGGGTCGTCGGGGGCCGGGTCGGCGGCGCGGCGGGCCGCGACGGCCACCCGGACGCGTTGTTCGAGGCCGGCGAGGAGGGCGAGCAGCTGGGCGAGCCCGTCATCGACCGGCACCGGGCCCGGCACGAGGCCCGACGCGGAGGCGGGCCCGGAGGTGGCGCTCACGTCGTCCCCTTCCCCTGCCGCGACCGCATCATCGCCACCCTCGGCTCCCCCGGCGTCGCGTCCGCCGGCACCTCGTGCCCGACACTGTCCCCACCCATCTTCAGCAGCATTCCGCCCTCGGCCGGCGGCCCGACCGGGAACCGGCGACCCGGGTCCACGGGCGCGCTGATCACCACGTCCAACGACGGCTTCAGCTCGCCACCGAGCGCGGTCCAGACGTCGGCGAACGCCCGGTCCTCCGGCGGCGGCAGCGCGCACGTCAGCGGCACCGGCAGCCCGAAGGCCACCAGCGACCCGCTGAGCACCGCCGCCGGCAGCGCCTCGTGCCCCAGCAGGCAGACGAGCAGGTTCGACAGCAGCCGGTGCTCGTCCTCGGGCCGCTGGGTCCACGCGGTGATGAGATACGACAGTTTCAGGTACCGGGGCGGCGCGTGCCGGGCCGCCACGTTCCCGTCCCCGCCGTACTCGTTGAGCATGCCCCGCTGCCGGCGGCGCATGTCCTCGCGGATGTCGTAGAGGTACATGTTCACGGTGGGCGCGTTGCGCCGGGCCGCCCAGTCCTTCGTGGGCGCGTCGAGCGCGATCTCCACCTCGGTGCCGCGCAGCGCCTCCTCGCGGAGGAGCCTGCGCAGCCCGTCGTCCACCTCGTGGATCATCAGATCAGCCCGTGCCGGAGCGCGTACGCCACGGCGTGCGACCGGTTGCGCAGGTGCAGCCGGCTGGTGATGTCGTGCAGCACGTTCTTCACGGTGCGCTGCGAGTACGACAGCTTGAGCGCGATCTCCGCCGTGTCCAGGCCGTCGGCGACGAGCTTGAGCACCTGGATCTCGCGCTCGGCGAGCCCGGAGAAGGTCAGGCCGCGCGGCCCGAGCACCTGGCGCTGCACCTGGCCGACCTGGGACAACAGCCGGCCGAGCAGGTCCGGCGGGATGACGCCCTCGCCGGCCGCCGCGCTCATGATCACCGAGACCAGCCGGTCCGAGGTGGCCTCGGAGCGCCGGATCAGGCCGCCGACGCCCACCTCGACGAGCGAGACGAGGTCGGAGTCGGCGAGTTGCCGGGCGACGACGACGAGCTGGTGCACGCCGCCGCACCGGAGGCTGCGCAGCAGGCGCAGAACCTCGTCGTCGACCGTGTCGACGACCATCAGTGCTACTTTCGCCAGATCGAGTTCCGCCTCGCCGAGGATCTGGATCTCCGGGCGGGGGCGCAACTGGCCGGCGACACCCGCGTGCGAGATCGGGTCGACGGCGTGCAGGTACACCGGGATTCTACTGATCAACATGAATTGCTCCCCGTGCCAGAGGGACACCTGGGGAGAGCATGACCGATGCCCCTCAGCGTCCAGTCAACGTGGGGTCAACGGGCAGAACTTATGCCCGAAAGTGTTCCCGGTCGCCCGTACCGGCTCGCCAAAACGGTTCATAACCTCGTGATCATGACGACCCTGGCCGTACTGACATCCACCATGCTCGAAGTCGCCCCTGGCTCGCAGACCACCTGCGAACTGACGTTGCGCAACAACGGCGACGTCGTCGAGGAGTACCGGTTCGAGGTCGTCGGCGACGCCGCGCCCTTCGCCGCCGTCGAACCGGCGGTAGTGAGCCTCTACCCCGGTGCGGAGACCGTCGTCGTGGTCTCCTTCCACCCGCCCCGCTCGGGGTCCGTACCGGCCGGCGAGCTGCCCTTCGCCGTCCGGGTACTGCCCACGGAACACCCCGGGTCCGCCGTCGCCCCCGAGGGCGTGCTGCACGTCCTCCCGTTCACCGACACCGGGGCCGAACTCACCCCGCGCACCTCGCAGGGCCGGCGCGCCCGGCACGAGCTGGCGGTCGACAACCGGGGCAACGTGCCCGTCACCGTCCAGGTGGCCGGCGGCGACCCGGACGGCAAGCTGCTGGTCTCGCCCCGGCCGTCGATCCTCACGGTGCCCCCCGGCCAGGCGGTGTTCGCGAGGGTCGTGGTGCGCGCGAACAGCCGGCTGTGGCGCGGGCAGCCCGTGACGCACCCCTTCCAGGTCACGGTCACCGCCGACGACGGTTCCCGGCCGATCGCGCTCGACGGCGCGATCGTGCAGAACCCGGTGTTCTCCCGGACCCTGGCCCGCCTGGTCGCCGGCGCGCTCGCCCTGGTCCTGGCCGGGGCCGCCGTCTGGTTCCTGCTGCTCAAGCCGGCTGTGAAGTCCACGGCCAAGGAGTCGGTGAGGGCGCCGCTGACCCAGGTCGCGGAGAAGGCCGACAACGCCGAGCAGGTCGCCAAGGAGGCCAAGGCGAAGGCCGAGGGCTCACCACCGCCGCCCCCGCCGCCCGTGCAGCCCCCGGCCACCGTGCACGCGAACTACCGGTTCCGGCTGGAGAACCTCGCCGCCAACGGCGCCACCGCCTCCGGAACGCCCCTGACCCTCGGCGCGAAGACGTCACTGAGCGTCACCGACATGATCTTCCAGGCGCCGCAGGGCGACACCGGCAAGGTCGAGGTGCTCGTCGACGGGCAGGTCATCATGACGCTGTCGCTGGCCAACTTCCGCGACCTCGACCACCACCTCGGCACCCCGGTGGACGTCCCGGCCGGCAAGACGGTCACGCTCCGCACCACCTGCACGACGGCCGGCGCACCCCTGGCGGGCACGTCGGCCAACAACTGCCGCGTCTGGCTCCTCCTCACCGGGGTCAGCCACACCGCCCCGTGATCACCGCGCGCGGCGGGCCCGCCCCGCCCCGCCGTGTCCCGTCACGCGGAGCGGCGGACCCACCGCGCGCGGCCAGGCCACCGGCCCCGGCCGCCCCGATACGCACGACCGGGTCCAAGGCCACCTCGTCGGTGGCACCGTCCGGCGCAGCTGTCCCGTGGCCCGCAGCCGGGTCGCCGCAGGTGCGCCCGTCGCCGTCACCCCCTGCAGAGCATTTTCCGGTTACGCAGCGTCCCTGGGCCGGCGCGCGTCGGTCCGTCCCTACTTCGCGTCAGCGTAGGAGTCCACGACCACCGCGCCGACCGGGAACAGCACCGGCGTGTCCCTGAACAGCAGCTCCCCGGCCCGCCGGGCGGCCTCCGCGACCGCGGCCGTGACCCGCTCGGCCACCCCCGCCGGACAGTGCACGATCACCTCGTCGTGCTGGAAGAACACCAGCTCCGCCCCGTCAATCGCCATCAACTCCCGCCGCAGCCCCGCGACCAGCGCCAACGCCCACTCGGCCGCTGTCGCCTGCACCACGAAGTTCCGGGTGAACCGTCCCCGCGCCCGGGCCCGCGACCCGCCGTCGCGGCCACCCGCGTCTGTCTGTTGGTCCGCCTGGGCCTGACCATCCTGGAAACCTCCGCCGCCCGCACCCCACTCCGCGGAGCCGCCCTCACCCCCGCCACCCACCTCGCCGACGGCACCCCACCAGCCCACCGACGGCGACGGGCACGTCCGGCCCAGGCGGGACCGGACCAGGCGGCCCTCCTCCCCCGCCCGGGCCGCCTGCTCCACGCACTCGAGCGCCACGGGGAACCGCCGACGCAGCGTCGCCAGCGGGGCCGCGGCCTCGCCGGACGTCTGCCCGTACATCGCGGCGAGCATGCCGATCTTCGCGCGCTGCCGGTCGCCGCCGAACGCCTCGGCGGCCAGCCGCGCGTACAGATCCGCGTCCCGGGCCGCCTCGGCCAGCCGGTGGTCGCCGGCCATCGCCGCCAGGATCCGCGGCTCCAACTGCCCGGCGTCGGCGCACACCAGCACATGCCCCGGGTCGGCCACCACGGCGCGGCGCACCACCTTGGGGATCTGCAGGGCCGCCCCGCCCCGGGTGGCCCACCGGCCGGTGACGACCCCGCCCGCCACGTACTCCGCGCGGAAGCGGCCGGCCGAGACCCAGGTGTCGAGCCAGTTCCACCCGTGCGCCACGTACAACCGGTAGAGCTCCTTGTGGGCCAGCAACGGCGCGACCGCCGGATGGTCCACGTCCTTCAGCACCCAGCTGCGGGTCGACGGCAGCCGGATCCCGACCCGGGCGAAGGCCCGGATCACCTCGGCCGGCGAGTCGACGTGGAACACCGGCCCGCCGAGGGCGGCGACCACCTGCGCGGCCAGCTCGGTGAGCCGGCGGGGCGGCATGCCCGGCCCGGCCCGCTCGCCGAGCAGCTCGACGAGCAGCGCGTCGTGCACGTCGGCCCGCCAGGGCAGCCCGACGTGGCCCATCTCCGCCGCGGCCAGGGCACCGGCGGACTCGACGGCCACGAGCAGCCGGAACGCCGCGTCCGGCATCCGGTCGACCTGCGCGGCGTGCACGGCAGCCAGCACGTCGAGGGCGTCGACCCCGGTGGGCACCCCGTCGTCGAACGGCTCGAACAGGGTCGGCTGGGTGTCGCGCTCCCGGACCGGCGGGTCGGCCGGCACCGGCGCGCCGGTCAGCCGGGCCCACGCGGCGCGCAGGGCCCGGGGCTCCCCCCAGCGGCCGTCGTGCCCGGACAGCAGGGCCTCGGTGAGCGCGGCGTCGTGGCAGGCGGTGACGCGCACCCCGGCGGCGAGCAGCTTGGGGTAGATCGCCGTCGTGTCGGCCCACACCCAGCGCACGCCTGGCCGGTCGAGGGCCGCCGGGCCCGTGACCTGCTCCGTCGGCGCGCCGGGTCGATCGAGGGCGCGCAGCCGGAAGCCCCCCTCAGGGGTCTCCACCACCGCGATCCGCTCCACGGCACTGACTGTGCCACAGCCCTCTGACAGGATCTGCGTATGGCGATCTTCTGCACCCACTGCGGCACCAAGTTCACGAACGATGTCTGGCCCCGGCACTGCCAGGGCTGCGGCGAGTTCACCTACCGCAACCCGCTCCCCGTGGCCCTCGCCGTCGTCCCCGTCCAGGGCGGCGGGCTGCTCACGGTGCGCCGCGACATCGAGCCGCAGCGCGGGCACCTGTGCCTGCCGGGCGGGTTCATGGAGTTCGGCGAGTCGTGGCAGGAGTCGGTGGTCCGCGAGCTGCGCGAGGAGACCACGATCGTGTTCGGCGCCGAGCAGGTGCGGCTGCACGCGGTGCAGAGCAGCCAGTGGCACATCCTGGTGTTCGGGCTGCTGCCGGAGATCGAGGCCGCGCCGACGGAACTGACAGAGGAGACCAGCGGGTACGAGGTCATCTTCGCCCCCACCGAGCTGGCGTTCCCCAACCACACGGCGGTCGCCGCGGCGTACTTCGCGGCCGTCTGAGGACGTGCAGCGGCCCCGCACGCCGGTCGGCAGTGCGGGGCCGCGCGGCCTCCGGTGTTACTTGACGGCGCCCTGGGTCAGACCCGACTGGATCTGGCGCTGGAAGAACGCGTACATCAGGATCATCGGGATGATCGCCATGCAGATGCCGGCGAACAGCGGTCCCCACTTGGCCTCGTAGCCGGCCGTGGTGGAGATCCGGGCGATGCCCTGGGTGAGCTGCCACTTGTCCGGGTCACTGATCAGCAGCGTCGGGAACATGTACTGGTTCCACTGCCCGATGATGTTGAAGATCGTGATGCCGACCAGGCCGGGCTTGGCCATCGGCAGCATCACCCGGAAGAACAGCCGGGTGTGCGAGCAGCCGTCGATCATCGCGGCCTCGGCCACCGAGGTGGGCAGGGTCCGGAAGAAGGCGGACAGGAAGAACACCGTGAACGGCAGCGAGTAGGCGATGTACACCAGCACCAGGCTGACGTAGGAGTTCAGGCCGAGCAGCGGGCCGATGAACGGAATGTCCTTGGTCATCTGCACGAGCTTGAACAGCGGGCCGAAGCCGAGGAAGACCGGGAAGCCGAGGCCGCCGATGATGGTGTAATAGATGACCTTGTTGCCGACGAAGTCGTACCGGGACAGGACGTAGGCCGCCATCGAGCCCAGCAGCATCGTGCCGGCGACACCGAAGAACACCACGATCACGGTGTTGAAGAAGTAGGTGCCGATGTGCGCGGTCTCCCACGCGTCGACCCAGTTCGACCAGCGGAACTTCGCCGGCCAGGTGAAGGCGTTGTCGAAGATCTCCGTGTTGTTCTTGAACGAGGAGACGAACGCCCACAGCATCGGCAGCACGACCATCACGGCGAAACCCGCGAGCGCGACGTGACCGAGGCTCATGAAGGCGCTGGACTTGCCGCGCGGCTTCTTGGTCATGTGGGTTCCCATCAGTACTCGATCGTTTCGCGCTTGGTGGTGGTGAACGCGATCACGGCGAACGTCGCGGTGAGGAAGAACAGGGCGACACCGAGCGTGGTCGCGTAGCCGTACTTGCCGGCCAGGGTGGCCTTGTAGATCTCCTCCGACAGCACCGTGGTGCTGAAGTCGGGGCCGCCCTGGTTGTTGGAGAGCACGTCGACGATCGCGAAGGCGTCGAACGCCGCGACGCCCAGGTACACCCACGCGGTCTGGATGTTGCCCCACAGCAGCGGCAGTGTGATCCGGCGGAACGTGGTCGCCGGGGTGGCGCCGTCGAGTTCGGCCGCCTCGTAGATCTCGGCGGGGATCGAGGACATGCCGGCCGAGAACAGCACCACGTAGAAGCCGATCGCCTGCCAGACCATCACGGCGATGAGCATGAGCAGCGCGATGTTCGGCTCGATCAGCCAGCCGACCGGCTTGACGCCGAAGAAGCCGAGGATGCCGTTGAGGACGCCGGACTTGTCCGGCCGGTACACGGACTGGAAGAGCACCGCGACGATCGGGACCGCCAGGAGCTGGGGGAAGAAGAACACCAGGCGGTAGAACTTCGACCCCCGGACCCCCTGCGAGACCCCTGCCTTCGCCTTCCCCCCGACGTTCAGGAGGAAGGCGAAGAACAGCGCGATGATGAGAGTGGCCAGCGGCAGGAGCAGCAGAATGATCCCGTTGTGCGTGACGGCCTTCCAGAAGGTGTCGTCGTCGAACATCTTCTTGTAGTTGTCGATGCCGACCCACTCGGCCTTCTGGAAACCGTGCCAGCTCGTGAACGAGTAATAGAATGCCTCGACGTAAGGCAGAATTACAAAGAACACGTACAGAATTACTGGCGCCGTCAAGAAGCCGACGATAAAGGGATTTCTACCGTGCCGCATGACCTGTGCTCTCCGCTCGGGTCTTTTACTACTTGACCTTGTTCTTCTTGATGCTGGAGTCCTTCTTCAGCTTGTCCGCAGCCTTCTGGACCCGCTCGATGAACTGCGCCGTGTTCTGGTGCCCGAACATGAGGGCGTTGGTGGCGGCCTTCATCTCGGTGTTCATGTCCGCGTACCAGTCGTTGACGTGGAACGTGAAGACGTCCTTGCCAGCCGCGTCGAGAGCGGTCTTGGCCGAGGCGGTGCCCGGGGTGAGCGTCGCGCCGTCCGAGGAGCCGATGACCGAGGTCAGCGAGCCGTTGAGCTTGACGAACTCGTTGGCGCCCTTCTTCGAGAGCATGATGCGCATGTACTCCAGCGCGCCGTTCGGGTTCTTCGCCTTGGCCGGGATGACGTAGGGCTCGCCGGCGGTGGCGTGGATACCGGTGAACGGGATCTTGTCGCCGCTGCCCTTGCTCGGCACGAGGGTCATCGCGTACTTGAAGTCGGCCGGGGTCTCCTTGGCCTGCTCGTTCTCGAGCCAGGAGCCGGACGGGTAGAACGCGACCTTGCCCTGGTTCTGCTGGAGCTGGACCTCGGTGTGCTTGAGGCCCTCGTGGGACTTGTCCATGTACTTCGCGCCGATGCCGGCCCAGAAGTCCAGGGCGTCCTTGATCGCGGGCACCTGCCAGGCGCCGTCCTCGAGGTTGTCGATGTTCTTCAGGACGTCCGCCCCGCCGATCTTGGCGGCGTTGGAGAGGATGACCTCGAACTGGTAGTACGACGCGTTGGCGCCGGCGTAGGCGTACGGCGTGATACCGGCGGCCTTGATCTTGTCGAACAGCGCCGTGGTCTCGTCCCACGTCTTCGGCGCGACCCAGCTGTTCTTGGAGAACAGGTTCGCGTTGTACCAGATGCCGTAGACCGTGAACACGTAGTTGAGCTGGACGGACTTGCCGTCGAACTCGCCCGACTCGATGGTGCCCGGAATCAGGGTGTCCTTGACCGTCTTCTTCGGGTCGTCGTAGGACGGGGCCGCCCACAGCTTGTCCAGCGTCAGCAGCTGGCCGTCACCGACGAGCGAGCCGATGTCGATCGCCTTGGCGCCCGAGTTGTTCAGGAAGTCCGGCGGGTTGCCACCGGCGAACCGCGGCTGGATGGTGGTGCTGATCTCGGTCGGGGCGGAGTGCTTGATCTCCGACTTCGGGAAGGCGGCCTTGTACATCGGCTCGTGGATGTCCTTGGCGTACTTCTCGCCGTAGCCGCCGTTGAAGATGACGACCTCCAACGGGTCGCCGTCCTTCACACCGAACGGGTTCTTCGGGTCGTTCGAGGTCTTGGAGTCGGTACCGGAGTCGGAGCTTCCGCCGCCGGCGCAGGCGCCGAGCAGGCCGGCGGCCGGAATGGCGGCACCGATGGCCGCGGCCCGGGTGATCACCGTGCGACGGGAAACCTCACCAGGCAGGTCAGGGGTCTTGGACATTGTGTTCTCTCCTCGGTTCGGGTCAGGCGGTGCGCCGGATACGTCCGGCGTACCGCGACTCGAGGGATGTGTTGTGTTCGTCCCCACCGGGGACGTTCGCGGACAGGTACACGGGGGGTGTGTTGCCCGCAGCCTGGATCTGTCGGACGACCTCGATCGTCACGAGTTGCGCCAGCAGCGCACCCGTGATGGCCGAGACCGCGCCGACCGCACCGCCGCCTTCCAGCGGCAGCACCGCGTCGCCGTACGGCGCGCCATTGTCGAGCACCACGTCCGCGAGCTCCGCCAGCTTCAGCCCCGAAGGGTGACGCGGCGGGACGGCGGAGGAATGCTCCACGGACGTGATCGCGATCAACGGGTGACCGCGTTCCTTGATCAGTAACGCCAACTCGACCACGCTGCCGTTGATGCCGGACTGCGAGGCGAGCACGAACACGTCCTCGGGACGCGGAGCCGCCAGCTCGTACAACCGGTGCGCGATCCCCGGCTGACGTTCGAGCAAGGCGTCGAACAGCACCTCGGGGGGTTCTCCCCCGTAGATGACGATGTCCCGGAGCGCGATCCGGTTGGTGGGAACGAGCCCACCGGCCCGGCCCGCGATCTCCATCGCGAGGCCCTCGGAGTGGCCAGCCCCGAAGGTCTGCACCACCCCGCCTGCCGCCAGCGAGTCGACGATGGCCGTCGCCGCCCGCTGGATCCTGTCCGCCTGCGTGCCCGCGACCTTGTCCAAGGCCTCGTGCACGACAGCGAGAAACTCGGTCATCACTCGCCCCCGACCGTGGGGACGGCCCGGCCGCGCCGCCGGCTGGCGGTCTGCTCGTCGCGGTGCGCGGCGACGGCGTGTGCCGTGCGCTGGAACGCGGCGTGGCTGCGGTCGTGGGTGCGCTGCGCCACCGCCACGTACACCAGGTCGAGGACGACCAGCTGCGAGTGCCGCGCGGACAGCGCGTCCGGGCGGAACGCGATCTCGGTGGCCGCCGTCGTGAGCACGATGTCGGCGAGCTCGCCGAGCGGAGAGCGGGGGAAGCTGGTGAGCGCGATCGTGGTCGCGCCGTGGCTGCCGGCCTCGGCGAGCATCTCGATCGTCTCGCGGGCCCCGCCGGAGTGCGACACCCCGAGGGCCACGTCGCCGGGGCCGAGCAGCGCGGAGCTGGCGAGGCCCAGGTGCACCTCTGTCCAGGCCCAGGAGGCGACGCCGATCCGATGCAGACAGATCTGCAGCTCCGCGCCGACGAGGGCGCTGCCGCCGATGCCGTAGATGTCGACCCGGTTGGCGTTGGCGATGGCCGTGGCCGCCGCGTCCACCGCGTCGAGGTCCAGCAGCGCCGCCGTGCTCTCGATCGCGCGGGCGTCGGCGACGATGATCTGGTTGAGCACCCGGTCCAGCGGGTCGGTCGGCAGGATCTCCCGGCCGATGTCCACGCTCCAGCCGGCGGCCCGGGTGGCCGCGCCCGCCTCGGCGGCGACGGCGAGCCGCAGCTCCGCGTACCCCTCGAAGCCCAGGGCCCGGCAGAACCGGGTGACGGTGGCCGGGGAGGTGCCGCTGCGCTCGGCCAGCTCGACGATCGTGGCCCGCGCGGCGCGCAGCGGGTCGGCCAGGACCTGCTCAGCGACCCTCTGCAGGGCGCCGGTCAGCTCGGGCAGCAGAGAGCGGATCCGGATGAGGACGTTCTCGCCGACGGCCAGTTCCGTCGCGTAGCTCGGGACCTGCTCGGCCATGATCCTCACCCCTTCCTTCGACCTCGTGCCCTGTGGCGAAAATTATTACCGAAGCGACCATCAAGTCAAGCATGTGGTTCAGGTTTTCAAACTGTTACTTAACAGTCCCAGCTCGATGCCCATTACTGCTTGCTGCTTGCTTCTACCGCGCACAATATGACATGGAAGTGCTCCACGCCACAGGGAGGGGTTGATCGTGTCCGATCCGTTGGTCATTGGGTTGGATGTCGGGGGTACCTCGTCCCGAGTAGTGGTCACCGACCTCAACGGTGTCCGGTTCGGCACCGGCCGCGGCGGCGGCGGCAACCCGGTGGCGCACGGCGCGGCCGCCGCGGCGTCGGCCATCGGCACCGCGATCGACGCGGCCCTGGCCGGCGTCGACCCCGGCCGGATCCTGGCGGCCGTGATCGGGCTCGCCGGGGGCACCCAGATGCGAAAAGCCCTGGACGAGGTGTGGCCGGACCACGGAATCACCTGCCCGGTCCGGCTGGTCGGGGACGCGGTCGTGGCCTTCGCCGCCGGCACGGCGGACCCGGACGGGACCGTGCTGATCGCCGGCACCGGGGCGATCGCCGGCCAGATCGTCGACCGCCGGCTGGGCCTGATCTCCGACGGGCACGGCTGGCTGCTCGGTGACCGGGGCTCCGGATTCTGGTTAGGACTGCACGCCGTTCGGGCGGCACTCGCCGACCTCGAGGAGGGCATCGGAACCTCCCTTACCTCACTAATCAGGGACAAACTCATCGGGCAGTCCGTGTTCGGAACCCGCCGGGAACTCGTGAGCGCGATGATCGCGGCCGCGCACGCCGAGCCACCGGTCACTTTATCTAGATTTGCACCATTAGTTCTTGATGCTGCCGCAGCGGGCGACCCGGTGGCGAAAAACCTTATTACCGAGGCCGCCGGATACCTGCTCCGATCAACCGCCGCCGTCCGCGGGCCGGCCGAGACGGGCCCCATCGCCCTGGCCGGGTCGCTGCTGACCGTCGCGACACCCCTGGCTCAGCGGGTACGGGAGGAGCTCGCCGCGCGCTGGCCGGGCGCCGCACTCGTCACGGCCACCGACGGGGCGGCCGGGGCGGCCTGGCTCGCCGCGCTCAGCCTGGACCCGTCGGCTCCGCACCCGTCCACGGTGCGCGCGACGGGATCCTGAATCCCACGCGACCGACCACCCACCGCCCGGCCGACCGGCGGCCGCGTGCCGTCCGGTTCGGGGACCAGGGCCTTACCCCTCGGGCCGCCATCACGGGGGATCCGGGTCAGGCCGATCTGTGGGCCGCCGCCTGCTCGGCGAGCACCGCCGCCGCCCGCTCCAGCAGCCCGGCCAGCGTCACGCGCTCTGCGGGCGAGAAGGCGGCATAGAAGGCCTCCTCCAGGACGACGACCTGCTGGTGGGCGCGCTCGAGCACGGCGCGGCCCTCGCCGGTGAGGGACGCGATCATCACCTTGCCGTGCACGGCGGACGGCTCGCGGGCGATCAGGCCCTTCTCGCGCAGGGTGGCCAGCATCGGGGCCATCGTCTGCGGGGTGACGCCGCTGGCCCGGGCGAGTTGCGCCCCGGACATGCTGGTCGCCTCGCTCAGGTGCAGCAGCACCATGTACTGCGCCATCGTCAGCCCGAACCCCCGCAGCACCGCCTCGTGCCGGGCGGCCAGCGCCTGGTCGGCCCGCCTGATCTGCGAGCAGAGGTGCACCTCGGTCATCCGTGTGATCCTTATAACAGGGTACTGACTTGTATCAGGTACCTGATAACCCTAGCGTCGTCGATTATCAGGGTACTGATTCATGCCAGGAGGCTGCAAACATGAAGGCCATCGTGCTCGACACCGACAACCAGTACCGCCTCACCGAGCTGGACGAGCCGACCCCCGGCCCCGGCCAGGTGGCGATCCGGGTCGGCCACGTCGGGGTCCAGTGGGGCGACGCGCTGATCCGCGACGGGCGCTTCCCTGTGCCCCGGCCCTTCGTCGCGGGGTTCGACGTGTCGGGCCGGATCCACGCCGTCGGCGAAGGGGTCGACCCGGGCCGGATCGGGGAGCGGGTGGCCGCGCTGGCCACCGGCGGCGGGTACGCCGAGACGGTCCTGGTCCCCACCGTGCTCGCCCTGCCGTCCGGCGGGCTGTCCTCCGCCGAGGCGGCCGGCTTCGGCTGGGGCGCCACCACCGCCTACGACCTGATCCACACCGTGTCCCGGCTCGCGGCCGGCGAGAGCGTCCTGATCCACGCCGCCGCCGGCGGGGTGGGCACCGCCGCGGCCCAGTTCGCCCGACTCGCCGGCGCGGGCCGCATCGTCGGCGTGGTCGGCTCCCCGTCCAAGGTCGACTACGCGCTCCGGTTCGGCTACGACGAGGTCGTGCCGTCCTCCGGGTTCCGGGACCTGCTGGCCGGGGAGCGTTTCGACGTGGTCCTCGACTCGGTCGGCGGCCGGACCAGCCGGGCGAGCCTGGACCTACTGGCCGGCGGCGGCCGGCTGGTCGCGTTCGGCACGGCCGGCGGCGAGGAGTTCAGCGTCCCGGCGACCGAGCTGACCATGGCCAACCAGGCGGTGCTCGGCTACAGCAGCTTCACCCTCAGCCACACCGATCCCGGGCGGCTCGCCGACTCGGCCCGGCGCGCGCTGGCGCTGGTCGTCGACGGCCGGGTCCGGCTGGACATCACCGCGGAGTACGAGCTGGCCGACGTCGCCGCGGCCGTGGCCGCGATGGCCGACCGGGCCACCGTCGGCCGGACGGTCGTGCGGGTCGCCTGACCCCCGGCCCGGTCCGACGGACGCGTCGCCGAGCCGATCCGCCCCGCGGGCCGGCGGGGCCGGCCGGGGGAGGGACGCGGCGGGCTCAGTCGCGGAGGGCGTCGAGCGCCAAGATCGCCACGTGGAGTGACAGGCAGTCCTCCGCCGACTCGAGGTCGACGGTGAGGAGCCGGCCGATCCGGTTCAGCCGTTCGTAGAACGCCGGCCGGGACAGGTGCAGGGCGGCAGCCGCCGCCGACTTGTTCCTCCCGTGGGCCAGGTAGGCCCGCAGCGCGCCGAGCAGCTCCTCCCCCGGCACCCCGCCCCGGGACGCCAACAGGGGCCCCAACTCGCGCTCGACGTACGTCTGCAGCCGCGCGTCGCCCCGCAACAGGTGCAGCAACCCGCGCAGCCCCACGTCGGTGAGCTGGTAGTACGGGGCCGGTCGGGTCGCATGCCTGGCCACCTGGGCGACCTGGCCGGCCTCCAGCAGACTCCGGCGCGCCTCCCGGATCTCGTCCACCCCTGAGCCGACCCCGATCAACACCGGTCTTGTACTCATCCGGTGCACGCACTCGGCGAACGACGCGAGCGCCGACGGCTCCCGATCGGCCCCCGGCAGGGCCAGCAGCACGCCCACCGCGTGCTCGTCGAGCGCCCCGCACAGCCCCGCCAGCCGGGTCTCGCGGAGCGCCTCGCCGACACTGTCCGTGAGCTCCCGCAGTTGCAGGTGCGCCGCGACCGGGCCGCGTTCGTCCTCCCGGCTGCGCAGCACGATGCCGACCAGCCGGCGCCGCTCCAGGGGCACGCCGAGCGCCTTGGCCCGCAGCGCGATCTCCGCCGCGGAGCGGGAGTGCTCCAGCAGGCCGGTGAGCAGGGTGCGGTGCACCTGGCGTTCCAGGCCCTCCTCGTCCCGGCGGACCAGCCGGTCCAGGGCCAGGGTCGAGGCGGCCCGTTCGAGCAGGATGATCAGGCGGGACGGCGGCGGGCCGTCGCCCCCGCAGCGCAGCAGCAGCCGACCCCAGTCGTGCCCCCGGGCCCCGACCACGGTGGCCAGCCATCCGGTCGCCGGGTCGAACCCGGTCCGGCCCTCGACCCGCAGGCCCCGGCTGAACGCCTCCCAGCCGTCGAGCAGCATCTCCGGCCGGTCGCCGGCCGCGTCGTAGCTGAGCACCTGGCGGGCCAGGTTCTCCAGCACCACCGGGCCGTGCGCGAGCTGGGCGACCTCCCGGACCACCTCCGCCGGGTCCGCGCCCTCCACGGTCAGCTCCGTGAACCGCTGGTGGATCGCCTCCGTGGCGGTCAGCTCGGCGAGCTGCGCGTCGAGGATCAGCGCGTGCACGGCCTCGGTGATCGGGACGAACGGCGTGGCCCGGTGCAACTCGATCAGCGGCAGCCCTGCGCGCTCGGCGGCGATGGCCATCGACTTCGGCACCCCGCCCGTGTACCGCCGGCCCAGCTCGACCACCAGCCCCGCGCACCCGACCTCGGCCAGCTCCGCGATGAACGTGCGCAGCCCGGAGTCGCTGGCGGGCATCCCGATCCCGGTTGTGAGCACCAGCTCCCCGCCCCGGAGCAGGCCGGCGATGTCGGGCACCTCGGCGGAGTGCACCCAGCGGACCGGGCGCTCCAGGCCGGCGTGCCCGGCGACGACGCGTGGGGCACCGTACCGCACCGGGTCGAGGACCAGCACGTCCCGGACGGTGGGAAACATGTCAGTCGTCTTCACGGCCGAGCTCGTAGAACGCGACGGCGGCTGCCGCGGCCACGTTCAACGAGTCGACGCCCCGGCGCATCGGGATCCGGACCGGGGTGTCGCTGGCCTCGATCGCGTGCCGGGACAGCCCCGGACCCTCCGCGCCGAGCAGGATGGCCGTCCGGTCGGTCTTCACCGCCCGGTGCAACGGCACCGCCTCCGGACCCGGGGTCATCGCCAGCACCGCGAACCCGTGCGCGCGGACGTCGGCGAGCGCGGCCGGCCACGGCTCCAGGGTCGCGTACGGGACGGCGAACACCTCGCCCATGCTCACCCGGACCGCCCGCCGGTACAGCGGATCGGCGCACGACGGGGACAACAGCACCGCCTCGATGCCCAGTCCGGCCGCGCCCCGGAAGATCGCGCCCAGGTTCGTGTGGTTGTTGACGTCCTCCAGGATCGCGACCCGCCGCGCCGTGGCCAGCAGGTCGGCGGCGACCAAGGGCTCCTTGCGGTGGAAGGAGGCCAGGACGCCGCGGTGCACGTGGAATCCGGTGATCTGCTCGAGGACGGCCTGGTCGGCGGCGTACACCGGCGCGTCGGCGTTCGGGAGTTGGTCGACCCGCTTGGCGTCGACGAGGAACGACCGGGGGCGGTAGCCGGCCCGCAGTGCCCGGCGGAGCACCAGCTCACCCTCCGCGACGAACAGGCCGTTCGGCGGCTCGAAGACCGTGCGCAGGGAGACGTCGGTCAGCGCGCGGTAGTCGGCGAGGCGCGGGTCGTCGGGGTCGGTGATCACGATAGGCACGGTTTCATTGTCGCTGACGGTCCGTGGTCGGCGCGCCCGCGCCCATGCGCTCTGGAGTTCTTGATCTAACGTCTTGGCCCGCTGAGGGCGGGGAGGCGAAGGCGGAAGGGTTCCGGCATACCGGTGTTGTATGCCGGGTTCCTGACAACGCGCGCATCGTCGCCCTCAGCGGGCCCACTCCCAAAGCGCGTGACCGGCGCGCCGTCGGACGGCAGGCCGGTCACGCATCGTACAAAATAATGGTTTTAGATTGCTTTGCCCGACTCCTCGATCGCGGCGACCTCTGCGGCGGCGGCCTCCTCGATCTGCTGGATCTCCGGGTCGACGGCCTCCGGGGGCGAGGTGATCGGCGTCGGGCTCGGGTTGCTCAGGTCTCCGAACGCGCCCCCGAGCGCCTGGCCGATCCCGCCGAGGGCCTGGGTCAGCTCCGCCGGGATGATCCACACCTTGTTGGCCTGGCCGTTGGCGATCTGCGGCAGGGTCTGCAGGTACTGGTACGCCAGCAGCTTCGGGTCCGGGTTCGCCGCGTGGATCGCGTTGAACACGGTCTGGATGGCCTTCGCCTCACCCTCGGCGCGCAGCATCCGGGCCTCCCGGTCGCCCCGGGCCCGCAGGACCTGGCCCTGGCGGTCACCCTCGGCGGTGAGGATCTGGGACTGCTTGACGCCCTCGGCGGTCAGGATCGCGGCCCGGCGGTCCCGCTCGGCGCGCATCTGCTTCTCCATGGAGTCGCGGATGCTCGGCGGCGGCTCGATGGCCTTGATCTCGACCCGGGTGACCTTGATGCCCCAGCGGCCGGTCGCCTCGTCCAGGACGACGCTCAGGTGCTGGTTGATCTGGTCCCGGCTGGTCAGGGCCTTCTCCAGGTCCAGCGAGCCGATCACGTTACGCAGGGTGGTGACCGTGAGCTGCTCGATGGCCTGCAGGAAGCTGGCGATCTCGTAGGTGGCGCGGCCCGGGTCGATGACCTTGAAGTAGAGCACCGTGTCGATCGAGACGACCAGGTTGTCGGACGTGATCACCGGCTGCGGCGGGAAGCTGACGACCTGCTCGCGCATGTCGACCTTGGCGCGCACGGACTCGATCACCGGGATCAGCAGGTTCAGACCCGGGGTGAGCGTCCGGTTGTACTTGCCGAGCCGCTCGACGATGTCGTGCCGCTGCTGCGGGACGATCCGCACCGCGCGCACGAGCATCACCACCAGCAGGAATACCAGGGCGGCGACCACCACCAGGATCAGGTTGCCCATCAGTTCCTCCACACCAGCGCCGTGGCGCCATCGATTTTCATGACCTGGACGTGCTCTCCGGTCTCGAACACCTGGGTGGCGTCATAGGCCCGGGCCGTCCAGATCTCGCCCCCGATTTTGATCATTCCTTCGTCCGCCGTGACGGTCCTCAGGACCATCGCGTCGGAACCCTCGATCGCCTCCACCCCGACCGCGATCGCGCCGTGCTGGTTCAGCCGGTGCTTCGTCAGCACCGGGCGCAGCAGCGCGAGCGACAGGCCGGAGCCGATCCCGAAGACGACGAGCTGCGCCCAGACGGGTGCGCCCAGGGCGGCAGTGCCGGCGGCCAGGAGCGCCCCGACGCCGAACATGAGAAGGACGAACGTCATGGTGAACACCTCGGCGACCGCCAGAGCGATCCCGATGACGATCCATACCACCGCCGACTCCACGCCTCGATCGTGACAGGTTTGCGGGGGGACTGCGAGTCGCTGAGGTGTTTCGGGGTACGTCCAGGTGAAGTTGCTAGTGTGCCGCTAGAAAATTGCCCGGTTGGGCCGGCCTTTGGGGAGAAGCCGCGGATGAGGTATGCCACGTATTCGGAGTCCCTGGTGCCCGCTGAACCCTCGGGGCCGCCCCGCCACGTCGCGTACCGGGCGGTGGATCTCGCCGGGGGCCATGGTGCCGGCGCCGGCTACTCGCGCGGGGCCGTCATCCTCACCGCGCCGGTCGGCACAGTGTCCTACACGGACCCGTTCGTGGCGCACGCGGCGGCACAGGACTTCGAGTACGGGCAGTGGACGACGCCGGAGGTGGTCGCGCCGTTCGGGTTCACCGACCTGATCGCGTCGTGGTACGCGGACACCCCCGAGGGCACCTGGATCGAGATCGCGGCCCAGGTGCGCGGGACGGCCGGCACGTCGAGCTGGCTGACCCTCGCCCGGTGGTCCGGCGACGACTCCACCGTGCACCCGACGTCGGTGCCCGGCCAGCGCGAGGCCACCGGCCGGGTGTCCACCGACGCCTGGCTGGCCGCCGACGGCAACGAGGGCGTCGGCTGGCGGCTGCGGGTGACGCTGATGCGCCCGGCGGGCACGGAGCTGTTCCCCACGCTGCGGTACCTGGGCGCGATGGTGTCGGCGCTGCCGTCGGAGGTCCCCGGGCCGAGTGCCCCCGGGCCGACCGTCGGCCGGGTGCTGGACGTGCCGTCGTACTCGCAGCGGCTGCACGCCGGGCAGTACCCGCACTGGGACGGCGGCGGCGACTCGTGGTGCTCGCCGACGTCGACGAGCATGGTCCTGCGGTACTGGACGGACGGCCCGCACCCCGACGAGTTCGACTGGGTCGAACCGGACTACGTCGACCGGCACGTGCACCACGCCGTCCGGCACTGCTACGACTACTCCTACGGCGGGGCCGGCAACTGGTCGTTCAACACCGCGTACGCGGCCCGGTACGGGCTCGACGCGTTCGTGACCCGGCTGCGGGACCTGCGCGAGGCCGAGGAGTTCATCGCCGCCGGCATCCCCCTGGTCGCCTCGATCCGGGTGGTGGCCGGGGAGCTGGACGGCGCGGGGTACACGGCGAGCGGGCACCTGCTGGTCATTGCCGGCTTCACCCCGGGCGGCGACGTGGTCTGCCACGACCCGGCGGCCCCGGACAGCGGCTCGGTCCGCCGGGTGTACCGGCGCGGGCAACTGGAGAAGGCGTGGCTCGGGGCGAGCGGTGGGATCGTGTACGTGATCCGGCGGGAGGACGTGCCGCTGCCGGCGCGCCGGGCCGAGGCCAACTGGTAGCGGTCCGCCCGGATGGCCCCGAGCGGCCGGTCCTGATACTGTCCGACGATTTGGCGAACAGTATTCGGAAAGGCCGTCGTGCACACTCTGACCCATCGCGAATACCTGGCCATGCGCCGGTTCCCCGCATTGGACGGGCTGCGCGCCGTTGCCGCCCTCATGGTGGTGTTCTTCCATTTCGGGGGCACCCGCTGGGGCTTTCTGTCCGGTTGGAGCGGGGTGCACGTCTTCTTCGTGCTGTCCGGTTTCCTGATCACCACCCTGCTGCTGCGGGAACAGGACCGCGCCGGAAAGATCTCGCTGCGCAACTTCTACCTGCGGCGGTTCTTCCGGATCATCCCGGTCTACGTGATCACGTTCGCCGCCGTCGTCGCTGTGTTCAGCCTGCGCGGCGAGTACGACGCCAGCGGCCTGCACGCCGCGATGCCGTACTACCTGACGTTCTTCAACGAGTTCGCCGACCCGTCGGCCTTCATCGTCTCCTGGTCGCTGGGCATCGAGCAGAAGTTCTACCTGTTCTGGCCGCTGCTCGCCTTCGCCGTCGCGCTCGGGTTCCGCGCCCGGCTGGCCGTGACCGTCGGCACGACCGCCCTGGTGCTGTGCCTGTTCCCGCTGGTCGACGGCGGCTGGCCGGTGCACTACCTCGTGATGCTGACCGGCGCGCTGCTGGCCGTCGTCCTGCACCACCGGCGCGGCTTCGCCCTGCTGCGGCCCCTGACCCATCCCGTGGCCGGCACCCTGGTCGCCGTCGCCCTCGTCGCCGGCCAGGTCTCCATCCGGTTCGCCGTCCCGTGGGTCGGCACCGAGCCGCCCGTGATCGCCGCCTACGGCGTGCTGATCGCCCTCGGCCTGCCCGCGCTACTGGGCGCCGGCCCGGTGCCGTGGCTGCTCGCCCAGCGCCCGCTCGCCGCGATCGGGGACCGATCCTACGCGCTGTACCTGCTCCAGCCGTTGGCCGGTCTGATGGCCGGTGGCGTGCTCGCCGCGCCGGGCACCACCCGCAACGCGCTCCTGGTCGCCGCGATCGCCCTGGGCATGGCCGACCTGATGTACCGGGTGGTCGAACAGCCGATGATCCGGCTCGGCCGGCGCCTGACCGCACCCCCGAAGCCGGCCACCACGCCGCCGGCCAGCCCCGTCGAGCAGGACGCCCTGACGCACGCGTCGTGAGCCCTACCGTTCCGCCGGCTCCGTGACGAAGTCGATCAGGTGCTCCACCGCGCCCAGCAACGGGGCCTCCACGTCCCGGAAGTCGCGGACGCTGGCGAGGATCCGCCGCCACAGCTCGTACGGCTCGGCGACCCCGAGCGCGGCGCACACCCCCTCCTTCCAGGGCTGACCGCGCGGCACCACCGGCCACGCGGCGATCCCCAGCCGGGCGGGCTTCACGGCCTGCCAGATGTCCACATAGGGATGGCCGGTGACCAGGACGTGCGGGTTCGTCACGGAAGCGACGATCCGGGACTCCTTGCTCCCCGCGACCAGATGGTCGACGAGGACGCCCAACCGCGCGCCCGGACCGGGATCGAAGGCCCGGACCGCCTCCGGCAGGTCGTCGACGCCGTCCAACGGCTCGACCACGACGCCCTCGACCCGCAGGTCGTCGCCCCAGATCCGCTCGACCAGGGCCGCGTCGTGGATGCCCTCCACCCAGATCCGTCCGGCGCGGGCCACCCGGGCGGGCGCGCCGGGCACGGCCACCGAACCCGAGGCGGTGCGCCGCTTCTGGGGGGCCACCGGGCCGGGCGCGGGCCGGATCAGGGTCACCACGGCGCCGTCGAGCAGGAACGCCGCCGGGAGCAGCGGGAACACCCGCCGCCGACCCCTGCGGTCCTCCAGGACCACGCCGTCGGCCTCGTAGCCGACCACCGCTCCGCAGAAGTCGCCGGTGGCGTCCTCCACGACGAGGTCCAGCTCAGCCTCCACGGTCGGCACCTCGCGCCGCCGCCGCCAGTCACCCGCCAAGACGTCCATGCGAAACAGGGTAGAGCCTCATCACACCCCGGACAGCTAGTGTTCATCCATGCCGCCGAAGACCCGCGCCCCCAAGAGCCCTCTGCAGCCGGCCGTCCCCGACAGGATCTCCCCCGCCGGGCCGGAGAGTGGCGTGTTCGACAGCGAGGCGTCGTACTGGCAACTCGCCTTCACCGACCAGGACCTGTCCCGCCGGGTCGCCGAGCTCGTGGAGTTCGAGCAGTGCCGGTTGACCTCCGTGGACCTGTCGGGCACGAGCCTGGACCGGGCCAGGTTCACCGACTGCGCGATCGGGAACTCCAACCTGGCCAACCTGCGCACCACCGGCTCGACCCTGCGCCGGGTGTCCGTGGCCGCCAGCCGCGCCACCGGCCTGCAGTGGATCGACGGGGCGTTGCAGGACGTGGCCCTCGCCGAGTGCCGGCTGGACCTGTGCACGTTCCGGTTCTCGAAGTTCAAGGACGTCGTGTTCACCGGGTGCAACCTGACCCGGGCCGACTTCACCAACGCCGACCTGCGCGGGGCCCGGTTCGTCGGGTGCGACCTGGCCGGGGCGCAGTTCCACAACGCGCTGATGGACGGCACCGTGTTCAGCCGGTGCGAGCTGTCCGACCTGGGCGGGGTGACGAGCTTCGCCGGTGCCCGGCTGGAGAGCGCGGACCTGGTGGCGCTGTCCTACGCCCTCGCCGACGCCCTGGGCATCGTCATCGCGGAAGAATAGGACGGTTACGACCGCGCCGGCACCGCCCAGCGGGGTGGGCCTCAGGCCCCCAGAGGAGCGTTGCACGCCGCCATCAGCGCCCGCCGGCACGCCGTCCGCAGCGGCCGCAGCACCTCCGAGCGCTGGTGCGCCTCGTGCGCCGTGACGGCCCCGCCCGGCGCGTTGTGGTCGGCCAGCACGAGCACCCCGTCGAGCATCGCCGCCCGCGCGTACAGCCGGCGGGACCGGGGGTCGAAGCCCGGCGGCAGATCGGCCCCGGCCCCGGGTTTGCGGAGCGCCGCGAGCGCCCCGGCCAGCTCCGGCTGCCAGCGGGCCACGTCGAGCCTGGTCAGCGCGTCGGCGGCCCCGGTCAGCTCCCGGGCAAGGTCCAGCTCGGCCTCCCCCGGCGCGATGTACTCCGCCCGCGCCCCGCTGGGCACCGGCAGCACCTGCCACCGCACCGTCTGCCAGGTGTCCCCCGACCCGGAGACGTGCTCCCTGGTCGCGGGCACCAGCCCCAACTCCCCGGCGATCACGCCCTCCCCGGCGCCGAGCGCCGCGCTGCTGAACGCCCCCGGCCCGGGCAGGCCGCGCGGGTCGCCGGGTGCGGGCAGCACGAGCCGCAGGTCGTCGGCACGCAGCCGGGACAGGGCCACCAGGGCCGTGCCGAGCGGCACTTCCGTCGGTTGAAAGAGCCCGGTCTGGCCGGGGAGGTCGATGACCATGTGTTCCTCGCCCCCGGTGACCGCCGGGCCCACCTCGTCGTAGGAGACGAACCCGGCCCGCCACGCGCGCGCCCAGGCCACGAACCGGGCCGCGTGCCGGGTCCGGTCAGCCGCGCGGCGGTGGACGGAGGTCATGACATCGATTATCGACGCTTCGGCGGTGCCGGACAGCACCCGGGGGCACACCGGTCCCAGGTGGGGATCTCGCCGAGGGCCGCTCGGTCGCCGCCCGGGCTGCGCCGCTCCTCGATCAGCTCGACGAGCATGTCGATGAAGCGCGGGTCGTCGGTGGGCGTGGCCGCCCGGGCGTAGGCGAGTCCGAGCTTCTCGGCCGTCTCCGCCGCCTCGTGGTCGAGGTCCCAGAGCACCTCGATGTGGTCGGAGATGAACCCGATCGGGCTGACCACGACCCCGGTGACCCCCTCGGCCGACAGCGCCGCCAGGTGGTCGTTGACGTCGGGCTCCAGCCACGGGATGACCGGCGGGCCGGACCGGGACTGCCAGACCAGTTCGTAGGGCAGGTCCGGGGCGGCGGCGGCGGCGACCAGCCGGGCGGTCTCGCGCAGCTGGGCCACGTACCGGCCGCCGTTGCGCACCGGGCCGGCCGTGTCCGCCATGGACACCGGGATGCTGTGCGCGGTGAACGCGAGCCGGGCGTTGGCCGGGTCCGGCAGGGTGGCCAGCGCCGCCTTCACCGCGTCGACGTGCGCGGCGATGAACAGCGGATGGTCGTGGAAGTGCCGGAGCTTGTCGACCTCGGGGGCCCGCTCGCCGAGGGCCGCGCGGGCGGCGGCGATGTCGTCGAGGTACTGCCGGCACGACGAGTACGACCCGTACGGGCTGGTGACGAACGCCAGCACCCGGTGGATGCCGGCGTCGCGCATGTCCCGGAGCGCGTCGACAAGATACGGCCGCCAGTTGCGGTTGCCCCAGTAGATCGGAAGGTCGATCCGGTCGCGGAGCCCGGCCATCAACAGCCGGCACTGCTCGTTGATCGGGGACACCCCGCCGAAGTGCCGGTAGTGCTCCGCCACCTCGGCGAGCCTCTCCGGGGGGACTCCTCTGCCGCGCGTCACGTTCGCCAGGAACGGCGCCACGTCGTCGGGCCCTTCGGGGCCGCCAAAGGAGACGAGGAGGAAGGCGTCGTAGGTCACTCCGACATCCTGTCCGATCTCGGCGCGCTTCGCACCACTGGGAAGCGCGGGTTGATCTCTCAATTTCGTTGATCACGGAATTCCGGCCCCTCATATCCCGCAAAACTGGGACATCAGGGGCCGGGGAGTACCGTAAATTTGTGCCCTCAGGCGCCGATCGCGTGGAAGCCGCCATCGACGTGCACGATCTCGCCGGTCGTCGCGGGGAACCAGTCGGACAGCAGCGCGCAGACGGCCTTGCCGGTCGGCTCGCAGTCGGTCAGGTCCCAGCCGAGCGGCGCGCGGTCGACCCACGACTGCTCGAACTTCTCGAAGCCGGGGATCGACTTGGCGGCCATGGTGCGCAGCGGGCCGGCGGAGACCAGGTTGCTCCGGATGCCCTTCTCGCCCAGGTACTGGGCCAGGTAGCGCGACGTCGACTCCAGCCCGGCCTTGGCGACGCCCATCCAGTCGTACACCGGCCAGGCGAGGGTCGCGTCGAAGGTGAGCCCGACGATCGAGCCGCCCGGCCGCATCAGCGGCAGGCAGGCCGTCGCGAGCGCCTTGTAGGAGTAGGTGGACGCGTGGATCGCGGTGCCGACGTCCTCCCAGGAGGCGGTCATGAAGCCGCCGCCGAGCGCGCCCTGCGGGCCGAACGCGATGGCGTGCACCACGCCGTCGAGCCCGTCGACCTGCTCGCGGACCTTGTCGGCCAGGCCGGCCAGGTGTTCGGGGTTGGTCGCGTCCAGCTCGATGACCGCGCCGACCGGCTTCGGCAGCCGCTTGACGATCCGCTCCACGAGGGACAGCCGGCCGTAGCCGGTGACGACGACCTCGGCGCCCTGTTCCTGGGCGAGCTTGGCCGTCGCGAACGCGATGGACGCGTCGGTGATGATGCCGGTGACGAGGATGCGCTTGCCGGCGAGCAGTCCAGACATTTTTCGTGTACTCCCTCTAGTGACCCATGCCGAGGCCGCCGTCGACCGGGATGACCGCCCCGGTGACGTATGCCGAGTTGTCGCTGGCGAGCCAGGTGACCACGCTGGCGACCTCCTCGGCGGTGGCCATCCGGCCGGCCGGGATCGCCTTGACGTACTGCTCCCGCAGGTTCTCCGCCAGCTCGGCCGTCATGTCCGTCTCGATGAAGCCGGGTGCGACGACGTTGGCCGTGATGTTGCGCGCGCCCAGCTCGCGGGTGATCGACCGGGCGAGGCCGACGAGGCCGGCCTTGGACGCGGCGTAGTTGGTCTGGCCCGCGCCGCCGTACAGGCCGACGACGCTGGAGATGAAGATCATGCGGCCCCAGCGGGCGCGGAGCATCTTGCTCGACGCGCGCTTGGCGCACCGCCACGCGCCGCCGAGGTTGGTGTCCACGACGCTGCCGAACTGGTCCTCGCTCATCCGCATCAGCAGGGTGTCCGCGGTGATGCCGGCGTTGGCGACCAGCACCTCGACCGGGCCGAGCTCAGCCTCGATCGCGGTGAACGCCGCGTCGACCTGTGCGGCGTCCGTGATGTCGCACCGGACCCCGAAGATGCCGTCCGGCGCGCCGCTGCCCCGGTGGGTGATGGCGACCCGGTCGCCCTGCTTGGCGAACGCCTGCGCGATCGCCAGCCCGATGCCACGATTACCGCCAGTGACCAGTACCGTACGCGCCACGCGTCCTCCCAAGCCTTCTGCACAGTCGTGAAGGAGACTAGGCGCTACCGCCAAGTACCGGAAACACCGGGGTTGCGTGTACGATGTTGCCGGCCCTGAGTGTGTGCCCTGACCCTAGGAGGTGATCGCTGTGCGAGATAGCGATCCTCCTAGTCGCGGTCGAGCCTGAGCTGGGTTTTCCTCACACCCTGTGACGACCGGCGACGCACGTCGGTCAGTTCTCGACCGTGCCTCCAGCGTTCCTTGTTCCCTCTTCCCGCTGGAAGGTCACCGCCATGCTCCGTTTTCTCCCCCGTCTCGGCTTCGCGCTGGCATCCGTCTGGGTCGCCGTCGTGGTGATCCTCATCAACCACACCCGCTGAACCGCCTGGCGGGCCGGCGCGCCGGGATGGCGCGCCGACCCCTCGCGGGCTAGGCCGAGCGCCTCCTGCGCACCAGCCACAGCAGCAGTCCACCCGCGGCCACCAGCAACCCGCCCAGCGGGAACAGCGGTGCCACCGAGGAACCGGTCACCGGCATCGGTTTCGGGGTCGGCACGACCGGCGGGACCACCGGCGGCACGTCGTAGGTCGCCGTGGACGGCGGCGTCGTCACCGCGGCGCACGTGGCCTCCGTCTTCTGGCAGCTCGGCGGCGTGTACGTGGCCGTCGCGGTGTTCACCTTCTTCGCGGTGACGTTGGCCGTCGAACACTTGACGTACTTCACCTCGCCCGGTGCCAGGTCCATCGTGGCCACGCAGGACGGCTCGGCGGGGTCGGCCACCGTGACCCCGGTCAGCGGCACGCTGCCGATGTTGGTGACCGTGATCCGCCAGTGCGCCGTGGAGCCGTTCTCCCCGGTCGCCGATGCCGAACACGTGTCGTCCGTCGGGCAGACCTCCTTGAGCAGGGTCACCCCGTGGGTCTCGACCGTCGCCGTCGTGGGCGGGATCGTCACCGGCGGCTTGTCGGGCGGGGTGAACGTACCCGTCACGGTGTTGGTCTTCTTCGCCCCGACCTTGGCCGTGGAGCATGGGAAGACCTTCGACGCCCCGCCGGCCAGGTCGAACGGGCCGCCGATCGCCGTGCCGCAGCTCGCCTCACCGGCGTCGGTGAGCGTGATCGCCGTCAGCGTCACGGAACCGGTGTTGGTGGCCGTGATCCGCCAGTACGCGGTGTCGCCGACGGGCACGGTGGTCGTCGGCCCCCAGGGACCGGTGCCGCCGGTACCGCAGTTCGACGCCTTGGCCGAGAGGCAGACCTCCTTCAGGACGGTCAACCCGAACACGTCGTACGTCGCTGTGGTCGGCGGTGTCGTCACCGGCGACGCACCGGGCACGCCCGGCGGGGTGAACGTGGCGGTCGCGGTGTTCGTCTTCTTCGCCGTCACCGCGGAGGTCGAGCAGTAGAACCGCTTCGTCTCCGCCACGGCCAGGGCGAACGTCCCCGCCGCCGTCGCGCAGCCCGGCTCGGCCACGTCGGCGACCGTGATCCCGGTGAGGGCCACCGTCCCGGTGTTGGTGGCCGTCAGCCGCCAGTACGCGGTCGATCCGACCGGGCCGGTGCCCGCCGCCGCCCAGGGGCCGATGCCGCCCGAGCCGCAGTTCGCCGGGTCCGCGGAGGTGCACACCTCCTTGAGCAGGGTCATCGCGAACACCTTGACCTCCGCCGTGGTCGGCGGCACCGTCACCGGCGGCTTGTCCGGCGGGGTGAACGTGCCGGTGACCGTGTTGGCGGTGTCGGCGGTGACGTTCGACGTGGAGCAGTACACCTGCTTCACCGCCGCCTTGGCCAGGGTGAACGGGCCGCCGATCGCCGTGGCGCACGCCGGCTCGACGCTGTCGGTCAGCGTGATGGCCGTGAGGGTCTCGTCACCGGTGTTGGTGACCGTGATCCGCCAGTACGCCGTGCCGCCCTTCGGCACGGTGGTGCTCGGACCCCACGGGCCGGTGCCGCCGCTGCCGCAGTTCGCGGGCGTCAGCGACTGGCAGACCTCCTTGAGGACGGTCAGCGCGTACACCTTGTAGGTCGCCGACGCGTCCGGGGTGCTGCTGGTCCGGCCGTCGACCGTCCAGGTGGCCTTCGCGACGTTCGTCAGGTTGTGCTGGACGTCCGCGCTGGAGCAGTAGAACACCTGCGGGGTACCGGTCGGCACGTCCAGGGTCTTCACGCACCCGGGGGCGAGCGGGTCGGCGATCTGCACCCCGGTCAGGTTCACCGAGCCGGTGTTGGTGACCGTGATCTGCCAGTAGGCCGTCGAGCCCACCGGTCCGGTGGCGGTCGGGGCCCACGGCCCGGTCGCCCCGGCGCAGTCCGCCCCGGTGCCGGTGCACACCTTCTTCACGATCGTCAGGCCCTGGGTGTGCGCCGTCGCCGAGGACGTGGCCGTCTGCGGCGTCTCCGTGCCCGGCGGGGTGAACGTGGCCGTCGCCGTGTTGGTCTTGTCGCCGGTCAGGGCGGCCGTGGAGCAGTACAGCACCTTGGTGGCCGCCGGGGCGAGGCTGAACGCCCCCGCGGTGGTCGCGGCCGTCTGGCAGGTCGCCTCGGTGGCGTCGGCGACCGTGATGCCGGTCAGCGTGACCTTGCCGGTGTTGGTGACCGTGATCCGCCAGTAGGCGGTCGTACCGACCGGGACGGTCGTCACCTTCGCCCACGGGCCCACGCCGGGCGACTGGCAGTCGGCGGCCGTCGCGGACGTGCAGACCTCCTTCTCCAGGGTCAGCGCGTAGACGGTGTACGTCGCGCTCGACGGCGGCGTCGTCACGGTCGTCGTGCCCCCGGGCGGGACGAAGCTCGCCGTCACCGTGTTGGTGATGTTGTCCGTCACGGGGCCCGTCGAGCAGGAGAAGATCTTCGTCACGTGGGCCGCCAGGTCGAACGAGCCGGCGATCGTGACGCAGCCCGACTCCTTCGGGTCCGCGAGCGTGATCCCGGTCAGGTTCAGGGAGCCGGTGTTGGCCACGGTGATCCGCCAGTACGCCGTCGAGCCGACCGGGCCGGTGGCCGCCGCCGCCCAGGGGCCGCTACCGCCCTGGCCGCAGTCCGTCGGGTCGGTCGAGGTGCAGACCTCCTTGAGAATCGTCAGGCCGTACACCCGGTAGGTGGCCGAGTCGGTCACCGTGGTCGGCGGGGTGCCCTGCGGCGCGGCCGGCGGGATGTAGCTGGCCGTGGCCGTGTTCGTCTTGTCCGCCGTCACGTTCGTGGTGTTGCAGTAGTAGTACTTCGTCTCCGCCACGGCCAGGTTCACCGTGCCGGGCGGCGCGCAGGTCGTCTGCCCCGGGTCGGTGACCGTGATGCCGGTGACGGGCACGGAGCCGCGGTGGGTGAGGGTGAGCCGCCAGTACGCCGTCGAGCCGACCGGACCGTTCGTCGTCTTCACCCACGGGCCGGTCGGGCTCTGGCAGTCAGCCACCGTCGTGGAGGTGCAGACCTCCTTGACGAGTACGACCTGGTACGTCCCGACGCTCGCGCTGCTCTCCGGCACCTTCGTGGACGGCGTGGTCGGCGGGGAGCCCGGCGGCGCCGGGAACTCGGCGCTGGCCGTGTTCGTCTTGTCGCCGGTCACGTTGGCCGTGGCGCAGTAGACGTACTTCGTCTCGCCGATCGCCAGGTCCAGCGTCGTCGCGCAGGAGGCCTCGGTGGCGTCAGCGATCGCCACATTGGTCAGCGCCACCCCACCGGTGTTGGTGACCGTGATCCGCCATCGCGCGCTGGAGTTGTACGGGATGTTGGTGGCCTTCACCCACGGGCCGGTCGGACTCTGGCAGTCGGCGACCGTCTGGGACTGGCACACCTCCTTGTTCAGGGTCATCCGCGCGACGTACGCGGTGGCCGTCGACGGCGGCGACTCCCGCAGCACGCCCGGTGGGTCGTCCGGGGCCGGGAATCTGCTGGTCACGGTGTTGGGCTTGGTGTCCTGCACGTTCGCGGTGGAGCAGTAGAACACCTTGTTGGACATGGCCGGCACCATGAACGTGCCGGCGGCGGTCACGCACGACGCCTCGGCCGGGTCGTTGAGGACCACGTTGTTGGCGTTACCGGCGCTCATGTTCTTCACCGTGATCCGCCAGTAGGCGGTGTCGCCGGGCAGCAGGTTGACCGACGGGGCCCACGGGCCCGCGCCGCTCGGCCCGGTGCAGGCGGCCACCACCCTCGACTGGCAGACCTCCTTGAGGACCCGCAGTTCGGCGATCGGCACCGAGAACACGACCTGGGTGGTCATGTAGGAGTCGCCGCTGGTCTTCACGGTCAGCTTCACGGAGGTATCGCCGGCGTTCACCACGCCGGCCGGCAGTTGGAAGGACTTCGCGTCCACCGAGTAGTTGTTCGGGTTGTTGGGGTTCGACGCGTTCTCCGCGTCACTGATGAAGAAGTTGTCCAGTTTGCCGGTGGCGGGCTCGGCCATCACCTGGTCGTTGATCAGGAACTGGTCGCCGACGATCCCGAAGTCGCCCTCGTAGGCGGTGGCCCCCGCCCGGACCATGCCGCCGGCGTTCTTGAAACCGGTGATCGTCGTGTCGGTCGGGGCGTCGTTGCGACCCTGGCGGACATGACCGTCGTAGATGAAGATCTCCCGCAGCTCCGGCGCGTACGTCGGGTCCGGGACCGGGAACTTGTACACCACCGTCAGCGACCAGCCGCCGAAGCAGTTGAAGCCGGTCGGCGTCCAGACGTTGGCGACCGTCACCGTCGTGTTGCCGCTGACCCCGGCGAACAACCCGGTGATGTTGGCCTGGGCGCTGTAGTACTGCGGCTCGCCCGGCCCCGGGGTCGGCTCGGTGACGAACACGGCCGGCGGGACCGAGGTGGTCGGTCCGCCCGTCCCGACCGTGACCTGGAGCTGTTGGGTCGAGGGGGAACCCGGCGGAAGGACGGCCCGGGGCAGGGGACTCGGAGGCGTGTTGGCCGTGCAGGCCGGTGCGATCACGCCGCCGCCGTTGGCTCCAACGACCCCGACATCGCCGGCCCAACCCAGCTTCGCGTAGTCGATCGTCGAGCCCGGCGGGATCGGGATCACCGCCTGGCTGGAGTTGAAGGTCAGCGGATCGGAGTCCGAGTTGGCGTACTCCATCGAGAACCAGTCGTTGACCGCGTTCGCGTCGGTGCGCGCCGCCCCGCCCGAGCACGACGTCGTCCCGATCTGGGGCGTGCCGGCCGGCGGGCACTGCATCACCCCGTTGCCGTTCGTGATGAAGCGGCCGTAGATCTTCTTGTCATATGACAGCGTCAGCGGCGAGACGACCACCGCCTGAGCCGGGAGCCCCGGCACCACGACCAGCCCTGACGCCACGACAGCCAGGACACACCACCGAGCGAGCCGCTTCATCCCCATGCGCGGGAACTTACTATCAAACGGACATTTGTTTTGCGAAGTTAGGAACTTTCCTTCGCAGGTGATACCCGACGTGCTATGGCAGTCGGGACGTCCAGAGCAAACTCATACCGGCCGCCGCGAAAGCGAACAACAACCCCAGGGCGATGAACCACTGGCTCACCTCGCGGGACGTCGTGCGGTACCCGATCGAGTGGCCCATGTCCTGGTAGACCTGCTTGAGCTGTTCGCTCGTGACCGCCTGGTAGTAGTGGCCCTTGGTCGAGGTGGCCAGCTTCTCCAGCGACACCCGGTCCACCGGCACCCGGGTGGTCTGTCCGTTGATGTCCACCGTGCCCTCGTCCGTCCCGAACGCGATCGTGGACACCGGCACGTTCGCCGTCGCCGCCGCCTGACCGGCCTCCTCGATCGACCGGCCGAACGTCCGGAAGCCGTCGGACATCAGCACGATCCGGGCCGGCGGAGCACCCTGCGCCCCGTCGGCCGGCACGGACTGGATGGCCTGCAACGAGGTGAACACCGCCTCGCCGGTGGCCGTGGACTCGGCCAGTTGCAGCCCGTCGATCGCCGCCACCACGGCGTCCTTGTCCTTCACCGGCGACACCAGCACGTTGGCGCTCTTGGCGAACGAGACCAGGCCGATGTTGAACGTCTTCGGCAGCTGCTTGACGAAGTCCTTCGCCGCGTCCTTGGCCGCCTGGATCCGGGTCGGGGACACGTCCTTGGCCTGCATCGACAGCGACACGTCCAGCGCGATCATCACCGTGGCCCGCTCCATCGGCGTCTTCGCGTCCGTCGACGGCCGGGCCATCGCCGTGGACAGCACCAGCAGGCTCATCAGCAGCGCCACGGCCGCCGCGTGCCGCCGCCAGCCCAGGCCCCGGGGGGCCAGGGTCTTGAGCAGGTCCACATTGGTGAACCGCAGCGCGTACGCCTGCCGGTGGAGCTGGCGCCACACGTACGCGCCCGCCAGCGCCAGCACCGGCAGGACCGCCAGCAGCCACCAGGGCTCGAGAAAACGGATCATCGGGTGGTCCCCCTGGTGCGCGCGTGCCGTTGGGCGGCGACGAAACGCACGATGTCGAGTAGCCAGTCGGAGTCGGTGCGCAGCCGCAACTGGGCCGCGCCGGCACGCCGGATTTCCCGCGCGATCGTAGCGCGCTGCTCGGCCGCGGCGGCGGCGTAGCGGGCCCGCAATCTCGCGTCACCGGTCTGCACCTCGTGCGAGGCTCCGGTCTCCGGGTCGACCAGGGTCAGCACGCCGGCGTCCGGCAGCTCCAGCTCCGTCGGGTCGACCACCTCGATGGCCAGCACCTCGTGCCGGACGGCCAGCTTGCGCAGTGGGCGCTCCCAGCCGGTCGGTGTCATGAAGTCGGAGATCACCACGGCCATCCCCCGCCGTCGGGGCGACGAGTTGAGCTTGTCGATCAGCGTGCCCAGGTCGGCGCGCCCGGGACGGATCTCGGTCCTGGCGAGCTGGCGGAGCAGCCCGTCGGCCTCCTTGCGGCCCGGCCGGGCCGGCAGCCGGGTCACGCCGTCGCCGGTGCCGACCACCGCGCCGATCCGGTTGCCGCCGCGCACCGTCAGATGCGCGAGCGCCGCCGACGCGGCTATCACGAGGTCCTTCTTGAGACAGTCGGCGGTGCCGTAGTCCAGCGAGGCCGACAGATCCACGGCCAGCCAGGTCTCCAGCTCCCGGTCGGCCACCGTCTGACGGACGTGCGGCACCGTGGTGCGGGCTGTGACCGGCCAGTCCATCCGCCGGACGTCGTCCCCCGGTCGGTACTCCCGCGACTCCCCCGGCTCCGAGCCCGGCCCGGGCAGCAGCCCCAGATAGTCGCCCTGGAGCAGGCCGTCGAGCTTGCGGGTGATCAGGAGCTGGAGCTTGGAGAGGACGACGTCGGCCCTCTCCGTGGACTGCGCCCGGCTCACCAGGCGCCCGGGCTGGCCGGGGCGGGCTGGGCGGCCGGCGCGTACACCGGGGCGGGGGCGCCGTTCGGGGCCGGGTGGGCCACGGCCTGCTGACGGGGCGCGACCGTGGGCACCGGCACGACCTGCAGCACCCGCTCGACGATCTGCTCGGCCGGGATGTTGTCGGCGAGCGCGTCGTAGGACAGCACCAGGCGGTGGCGGAGGATGTCGGCGGCGATGTCCTGGACGTCCTGCGGCAGCGCGTAGTCGCGGCCCCGGAGCAGCGCCAGTGCCCGGGTGGCCCGGACGATGCCGAGCGAGGCGCGCGGACTCGCCCCGTACTGGATCAGGGGCGCGATCTCCGGCAGCCCCGCCTCGCCCGGCGACCGGGTGGCGAGCACGAGCCGGACGGCGTAGTCCACCAGCGCGTTGTGCACGAAGACCTCGTCGGCCTTCTTCTGCAGGTTGGTCAGGTCCTCCGGGGCGAACACGACGTTCGGCTCGGGGGTGGCCACGCCCACCCGGTAGACGATCTCGCGCTCCTCGGCGTCCGTCGGGTAGCCCACCTGGATCTTCAGCAGGAACCGGTCGCGCTGGGCCTCCGGGAGCGGGTAGACACCCTCCTGCTCGATCGGGTTCTGGGTGGCCATCACGAGGAACGGCGTGGGCACCTTGTACGCCTTGCCCCCGATCGTCACCTGCTGCTCCGCCATGACCTCCAGCAGCGCCGACTGCACCTTGGCGGGAGCGCGGTTGATCTCGTCGGCGAGCAGGAAGTTGGCGAACACCGGGCCGAGCTCGACGTCGAAGCTCTCGCTGGACTGGCGGAAGATCCGGGTCCCGACCAGGTCGGCGGGCACCAGGTCCGGGGTGAACTGGACCCGGGAGAACGAACCTCCGACGACCTTGGCCAGGGTCTCCACCGCCAGGGTCTTCGCCACGCCGGGCACGCCCTCCAGCAGGCAGTGCCCCCTGGCCAGCAGCGCGACGAACATCCGCTCGATCATCCGGTCCTGACCGACGATCACGCGCTTGACCTCGAACAACGCCTTCTCGAGGAGCGTCGCGTCCTGGGCGGGCGTGGTCTGCTGGGTCGACACGGAACCTCCACGGTGATGGTGAGCTTGTCGACCCCCAGCATTACACGCCGGTACCAGCCCGCCGTGCGCACCGCGACCGGCTCCGTTCGGCCCCGGTAAATTCTGGCCCCGCACCGCAACCTGTGCTGGACATCGCCCCCCGGGCCGCGTGTAACATTGGCATCGACGCCGGGCAGCTTCCCCCGTGGCTGCCCGGCGCTCCTTATGCTTCAGACTTGGGCGTCATGAGCGACGTGATCTGCTCCGCCCGACATTGCAAGAACCCCGCCAGCTGGTCCGTCGTGTGGCGGAATCCCAAGTTGCACGCGCCCGACCGGCGCAAGATCTGGGTCGCCTGCGACGAGCACCGCACCTCCCTGTCCGCGTTCCTCGACCTGCGCGGCTTCCTGCTGGGCGTCGAGCCGTTGGGTGTCGCCGCCCCGGAACCGGGCGGGCCGGCGGATACCGTGGAGTCATGACCGACCCGAGCACGAGCCCGCTGGACCCGTTGCCCGACCTCACCTGGCAGAGACTCTCCCCGAGGTACGTGCTGGTCCGGTTGATCTCCCTGGCCACCGGGGCCCTGGCGCTCGCCGCGGCGGCGGTGTTCGGCTGGCTGGTCGCCGAGTGGCCGCTCGCGCTCGGCTGCGCCGGGGCCGTCGTGCTCTTCGCGCTGGTCCGCGCGCCGTTCCTGATCCGCCAGGTCCGGTCGTGGGGATACGCCGAGCGCGACGCCGACCTGCTCGTCCGGCACGGGCTCATGGTCCGGCGACTGTCCATCGTGCCGTATGCCCGGATGCAGTTCGTCGACGTGGCCGTGGGGCCGTTGGAGCGGCTGTTCGGGCTGGCCACGGTGCAGATGCACACCGCGGCGGTCGGGGCGGACGCGACCGTGCCCGGCCTCGAACCCGCCGAGGCCGTACGGCTGCGCGACCGGCTCGCCGCGCTCGGCCGGCACGGGACCGAGGGATTGTGAAGCCCCAGCGGCTGCACCCGCTCACCCCGCTCCTCAAGGGCGTCCGGGCCTTCTGGGTGGTGATCGCCGCGCTGTCCTGGCAGGGTTTCGCGCGGTTCGGGGTCCAACGCGGCGCGGTCATCGTCGCGCTCGGTGGCCTGGGCGCGCTGCTGTACTCGTTCGTGGTGTGGCGGGTGAGCAGCTTCGCGGTGGTGGACCGGGAGCTGCGGATCCAGGAGGGGCTCGTCGTCCGGCGTAACCGGGCGGTGCCGCTGGAGCGGATGCAGTCCATCGAGGTGATCCGACCGCTGCTCGCCCAGTTGACCGGGCTCGCGGAGCTGCGGATCGAGGTGGTGGGCGGGGACAAGTCGGAGGCGCGGCTGGCGTACCTGCCGGTGGCCGACGCCGAGCGGCTGCGGGTCGAGCTGCTGGCGCTGAAACAGAGCGCGACCGCCACGGACCCCCTCCCGGAACCGGTTGCCGCTGGGTCCGGCGAGGAGGTGCTGCACAGGGTGCCGTTGCGCGACCTCGCGATCTCCCAGGCGCTGACCTGGTCGACGATCCTGTCGCCGTTCGCGCTCGCCGTCCCGGTCGCGCTGTTCGCGTACCGACCGGAGCTGTCGTTCGTCGGGATCGCCGGCACCGTGACCGCCGCGCTGGGCACGCTGGGCACCCCGGTCCGCCGGTTCCTGCGGTTCTACGGCTTCACCGTCGCGCGGGTGCCCGAGGGGCTGCGGATCAGCCATGGCGCGACGGAGACCCGGCACCAGACGGTACCGATGGAAAGGGTGCAGTCGGTCGCCCTCGTGCGGCCGCTGCTGTGGCGGTCGGAGGGCTGGGTGGCCTGCGAGCTCCACGTGGCCGGGGTGCGCACCGGTGAGGGCGAGGCGGTCGCCGACGACACCCTGCTGCCGGTCGCCGATCCGGCCACGGCCTGGCCGATCCTGGACCGGGCGCTGCCGGGGGCCGCCGGGGCCGCCACGATGCCGCTGGCACCCGCCCCGGACGTGGCCAGGTGGCGCGCGCCGGTCCGGGCCCGGACCTTGGGCTTCGGGCTCACTCCCGACCTGTTCGTGACCCGGTCGGGGTTGTTCAGTCCCCGGGTGACCGTGGTGCCGTTCTCCCGGATCCAGGCCGTCAGCCTCGAACAGGGGCCGTGGCAGCGGTGGCTGGGGCTCGCGTCGGTCCGGGTGCACACGGCGGGGGGCGCGCGGGTGGCGGCCGACTACCGGACCGTGGCCGAGGCCAACTGGCTCGCGGCGGAGCTGCACGCCCGGGCCGCCGCGGCGCGGCACTGACCCACTGGCCGGACCCGGGTCGGGTGTCTCCGTAACAGTGGAAAGGGTTTTTCAGCGGTGCAGGACCGCGCGGCAGGCGCTGGTGCGGGCCTGCCAGCCGAGACGTTCGAGTTCCGGGGTCTCCGACTCGACGAGCGGGTAGCCGAGGCACAGGTAGGCCACGAGCCGCCACGAGGGCGGCACCTCCAGGCTCGCGGCGGCGGCCACCGGGTCGAGGATCGACACCCAGCCGACGCCGACGCCCCGGGCCCGGGCGGCCAGCCACAGGGTGTGCACGGCGAGGACGGCCGAGTAGCGCAGGGTCTCCGGCATGGTGGCCCGGCCCAGGCCGGCGCCCTGGGCGGTGGTCTCGTCGCAGAACACGGCGAACTGCTGCGGCGCCTCGCGGAGCCCGGCCAGCTTGAGGGTCGCGTAGATCTGTGCTTTCTCACCGGAATATCCGGAAAGCGCGGCCTGGTTGGCGACCTCGAAGTTGGCCCCGATCGCGGCCCGGCGGTCCGGGGAGTCCACGGACACGAACCGCCACGGCTGGGCGTTGCCGACGCTCGGCGCGAGGCACGCCGCGTCCAGCAGGTCCTCCACGAGGGCCGGGGGCAGGGGCTCGGTCGAGAAGTGCCGCACGTCGCGCCGCCAGCGCAACAGGGTGTCGAACTCGGCCCGGAAGGCGTCGTCGAACCTCACGGGACCGGGACCGGTTCCTTAGCCTCGGTGGCGCGTCTGGCCTTCCGCCCGGCCCACCAGCGCTCGGCGAGGGCGCAGGCGGCGAACGTGACGCCGACGTACAACCAGCCGACGAGGACGTCGATGATCCAGTGCTCGCCCGAGTAGACCAGGGTGAACGTCATGGCCAACGGGTAGAGCAGCAGCACCGGGATCCAGCGCCTCCGGACCCTGGTGAAGAAGAACGCGACCACCAGCAGCGCGAACGCCGTGTGCAGGCTCGGCATCGCCGCGACCGGGTTGGCCACGTTGACCTGGGCGGCGTTGAGCATGTTGCCGGCGCCGTGCAGGCCCATCGCCTGCCAGCCCCGGGTGGAGATCCGGGCCACCTCGTCCACGACGCCGTACTTGCCGGCCCACCACGGCGGGGCCGCCGGGTACGCGAAGTACGTGATCAGGCCGATGAAGGACAGGAAGAACCAGCGCCGGATGAACCGGGCCCACAGCTCCCGGCTGCGCAGCCAGAGCACCACCGCCACCACCAGCGCGGCAGCGAAGTGCGAGAAGTAGACCCAGCTGCCCAGGATGTCCCACCAGTGGATGACGGCCGGGTCGTAGAGCTCCCGTTGCAGCCAGACCGTGGGGGTCAGGCCGCCGGTGGCCCAGCCGAACATCCAGGTGTCGGCGTGGACCAGCTCGTACACGTGCGGCACGCCCTTGCCGGCGAAGCCGCGCGACAGGTTGTAGATCACCAGGAGGGAGACGATCGGCAGCCAGTCGCGGACGAAGCCGAGGTGGTAGCGCCACGGCCGGGCGCTGTTCCAGGCCACGGTGGCCGCCCACAGCCAGCCGAACGCGTAGATCGGGTCGGTGGGCAGGCCGATCACGAGCCAGCCGACGACGAACGCGGCCGCCCACACGCCCATGCCGATGATCCGGCGACGGCGGGACGCACCTGCGGTGTCGGTTTCCTCGGCTGCCATAGCCGGGCAAGCCTATCGGGTGCCCGGGGGCCTTCCACCGTTAGGCTGAGCACATGGAGCTGCTGCCGGGCCTGTCAGCCCGTCTCGAGATGACCGTGACGGACGCCGACACCGCCCAGGCGATGGGTTCCGGGGACGTTCCGGTCCTCGGCACGCCCCGGGCACTCGGCCTGGCCGAGGCCGCCACGGTGGCCGCGACCGCCCGGAAGATCAACAGTGGTAGTACCACGGTGGGCGTGCATGTCGAGTTCTCGCACCTCGCGCCGTCCGTGATCGGGCACACCGTCGTCTGCGAGGCCATCCTCGCCGACGTCCAGGGCCGCCGGTTGATCTTCACGGTGACCCTGCACGACGCCGACACGCTCGTCGCCGAGGGCCGGATCGAACGGCTCGTCGTCGACCGGCACCGATTCGTGGAGAAGGCGCATGGCATTTCGTGAGATCGCCCCGGGGGTGCTGGTCTGGCGGTACCCGGTGCTCGACGTCAACGTCACCCTGATCCTCGGCGGGACCGGCGCCGTGCTGGTGGACACCCTGTCCACGCCCCGGCAGGCCGCGGAGCTGGAGGTCGCGGTGCGAACCGTCACGGACCTGCCGCTGACCGTCGTCAACACCCACGCGCACTTCGACCACTGCTTCGGCAACGCCTCGTTCGCCAACTGCGACATCTGGGCGCACGAGGCCACCGCCAACCGGCTGGCGGAGAACTCCGAAACCCTGACCCATCGGGTGTACGAACGCTGGGGCTCCACCCCCGGCCTCGACGGCCTGCTGGACGTCGTCGTCACGCCCCCGACCCACCAGGTGCGCACCTCGCACACCCTGGACATCGGCGACCGGGCCGTGCACCTGCGCCACCTGGGCCTCGGACACAGCCCCGGCGACCTCGTGGTGGTCGTCGACGACGCGGTGGTGGCCGGCGACATCGTGGAGGAGGGGGCGCCGCCGGCGTTCGACGACGCGTACCCGCTGTCGTGGCCCGACGCGCTCGCCGCCCTGCTGGAGCTGTGCGGGGACGGGCCGGTGGTGCCCGGACACGGGGACGTGGTGAACCGGGAGTTCGTGGAGCGGCAGCGCAAGGACCTGGCGACCCTGGACTGGACGATCCGGGAGGGGCACGCCGACGGGGCTGACGTGTCCGCGATCGCCGAGCTGGCGTTGAGCCGGTGGCCGGAGCTGGGGGCGGCCTCGGCGTTGGAGGCGGTCAGTCGCGGGTTCGTGGAGTTGTCGGGTCGGAGCTGACCCTCCGGGCCGGGGTCCGGTGGGTGGGCTGACGTCGACCGGCGCGAATGGCACTATGGGCCGGTGAAGAGGCTGGGGTTCGCGACGCCGCTGTGGCGGGCGCTGATCGCGTACCGCGTGATCCTGCTCGGCTACGCCGCCATGCAGACCGTGCACTACTGGCCGGTGTACACCGACCGGCGGCTCGCCCTCGCGGTGTTCGTGACGATGGTGCTGTGGACGGTCGCGATGACCGCGGCGAACGCCCTGGACCGGGGCCGGCGCTGGGTGGTGTGCCTGGCCGACCTGACCGTGAGCGCCGTGCTTCTCGTGATGACGTACTACGTCCTCGGCGGCGGCGACCCCGAGGCCACCGTCACCGGCCCCTGGGTGTCGGCGGCCGTGCTGGCGTGCGCGATCCTCGGCGGCCCGTGGCGCGGCATGGCGGCCAGCCTCGTGATCATCGTGATCACGTGCGTCCTGCCGGGCGTGCCGCCGAGCCAGAACACGCTGTACGACGTCGTGATGCTCCTGATGGGCGGCGGCGTCGTCGGCCTGGTGTCCCAGCTGCTGCGCGACGCCGAGTGGCGGATGACCCTGCTGACGGAACGCGAGGCCGCGGTCAACGAGCGCGAACGGCTGGCCCGGATCGTGCACGACGGGGTACTGCAGGTGCTCACGCTCGTGCACCGAAGGGGCCCCGACCTCGGCCCGGACGGCGCGGAACTGGCCCGGCTGGCCGGCGAGCAGGAGGCCGCCCTGCGCGGGCTGGTCCTCGGCGCGCACAGCCCGGTCGCCCCGGTCGGGGAGGCGGACCTGTCCGCGCTGCTCACGGGCTTCGCCTCCACCCAGGTCAGCGTCTCGGGGCCGGCCGTACCCGTCCTGCTGCCGGCCGACCGGGCCGCCGAACTCGTCGCGGCGGTGGCTGCGGCCCTGGACAACGTCGCCCGGCACGCCGGCCCCGGGGCCCGGGCGTGGGTGACCGTCGAGGAGGAACGCGCCGACGTCCTGGTGTCCGTCCGCGACGACGGCCGGGGCGCGACCGCCGACCAGGTCGAAGGGGCCGCGGCGTCCGGACGGTTGGGGGTGGCCCAGTCGATGCGGGGCAGGGCCGAGGACCTCGGCGGGACGATGTCCCTGGTCACGGCTCCGGGTCAGGGGACGGAGGTGGAGTTCCGGGTGCCGCGTCGCGCGGACCGGACAGCGCGGCGGTGAGCCACCCGACCAGCGCGTACGCCGCGGCGGCCGGCAGGGCCGGGACCGTGCCCAGCACCGCGGACAGGCCGGGCACGTGGCTGGTCAGCGACCACACGTGCAGCCGGTCCAACCCGACGACGAACAGCGTGGTCACCACCGGACCGAGCACGGCGACCAGGGCCGGGCCGCGCGCCCCCAGGAGCCGCAGCGCGAGCCAGCTGACCGCCATGGTGACCGGCACGGCGACGACCAGGGCCACGAAGACCGTCCCGAGGCAGCCGAAACCGGCCATCTCGCACGGGATCAGCGACCCGATCCCCCAGCCGCCGAACAGCCACAGGAGGGCCGAGCCGATCCCGACAGCGGCGCAGACCACGAGCTGACGTCTCATGTGCGGCACTCCTGACGCCCGGACACAGCCAACATAGCGCAGGAGCACTCAGTCGTAGAGGTCGTTCTCGATCGCGTACCGGACCAGCTCGACCCGGTTGTGCAGTTGGAGCTTGGTGAGGGTGTTCTGCACGTGGTTCTGCACCGTGCGGTGCGACAGGACCAGGCGTTCGGCGATCTGCCGGTAGCTGAGCCCCTTCGCGACGAACCGCAGGACCTCGGTCTCCCGGTCGGTCAACTGGGGCCCGCCGGCCGGGATCTGCCTGTACTCCCCCAGGATCAGCGCCGCCAGCCCCGGCGAGAACACGGCCTCCCCCGCCGCGGTGGCCCGCACCGCCGCCAGGAACTCCTCGGTGTGCGCCGACTTGAGCAGGTAGCCGAGCGCGCCGGCCTTCACCGCGTCGAGGACGGCCTGGCGCTCGTCCACCGCCGAGAGCATCAGGATCCTGATCTCCGGATCGGCGGCGACCAGGCCGCGAACCACGTCCACCCCGGACAGGTCCGGCAGTTGCAGGTCGAGCACGGCGACCTGCGGCCGGACGGCCGGGGCGATCCGGACCGCCTGCCGGCCCTCGCCGCAGGTGGCGACGACGTCGTAGCCGGCGGCGGCGAGGTCGCGGGCGACCCCGTCCCGCCACATCGGATGGTCGTCGACCACCATCACCCGGATCACGGGCTACGCGACCACGCGGTCGACCCGGGGCTTGAGCTTGAGCTGGGAGGCGTTGTGCTGGACGCCCGGGTCGAGGGTGCGGTCGACGTAGATCGCGTACCACAGGCAGAAGCACAGGATCGTCCACACCTTGCGGCTCTGGTCGCCCTCGCCGGCCTTGTGCGCGTCGAGCAGCCGCTGCGCGTAGCCAAGGTCGATCAGGCTGCCGGCCCCGGAGCTGGCGAAGATCTCGCGGGCCCACTGGTACATCTCGTTCTTCAGCCAGACCCGGATCGGGGTCGGGAAGCCGAGCTTGACCCGGTTGACGATCTCCGGCGGGACGACCCCGCGCAGGGCCTGGCGCAGCGCGTACTTGGTGTCCGTGGAGCGCGGCGGCAGCTTGAGATCCACCGGCAGGTCGGCGGCGACGTTGAACACCTCGTAGTCCAGGAACGGCACCCGGACCTCGAGCGAGTTGGCCATCGACATCCGGTCGGCCTTGACGAGGATGTCGCCCCGCAGCCAGGTGTACAGGTCGATGTACTGCATCTTCGTCACGTCGTCGAGGTGCGCGGCCTCGGTGTAGATCCCGTCGGTGACGTCGGTGTAGCGGACCGAGGGGTCGTAGCGGCGCATCAGGTCGCGCTTCTCGTCCTCGGTGAAGATCTTCGCGTTGCCGTAGTACCGCTCGGTCAGGGGCGTCGTACCCCGCTCCAGGAAGCTCTTGCCCTTCACGCCCTCGGGGATCACCTTCGAGACGGCGCGCAGGCCCTTCTGCACCCCGTCGGGCAGGCCGGTGATGGAGCGCAGGGACAGCGGCTCGCGGTAGATGGTGTAGCCGCCGAAGAACTCGTCGGAGCCCTCGCCGGACAGGGACACGGTGACGTGCTCGCTGGCGAGCTTCGCGACGTAGTAGAGCGGGACGAGGGCCGGGTCGGCGACCGGGTCGTCGAGGTGCCAGACGATCTTCGGCAGCGCGTCCATCATCATCTGGGCGGTGACGACCACCGGGTACGTCTTCACGCCCAGGTGCCGCGCCGAGTCCTGGGCGACGTCCAGCTCCGAGTAGCCCTCGACGTCCAGGGCCGCGGTGAAGGTGAGGATGTTCGGGTTGAACTCCCTGGCCAGCGCGACGACGGCCGTGGAGTCGATGCCGCTGGACAGGAACGCGCCGACCGGCACGTCCGAGCGCATGTGGATCCGCACGCTCTCCCGCAGCGCCTCGCGGATCTCCGCGTACTTGCGCTCGGGGTCCGACACGGGGGTCGGCCGGAACTCCGCCTTCCAGTACCGCATGACCTCCATCGAGCCGCCCGGCTGGTAGGTGAAGCACTCACCCGACCCGAGCCGCGAGATGCCCTTGGTCATCGTGCCGGGCTCCGGCACGTACTGCAGGGTCAGGTAGTGCGACAGGTTCGCCCCGTCAATGCCGGCGTCCCCGGTCCGCGCGGCGGCGGAGAAGGGCATCAGCGCCTTCTTCTCGCTCGCGACGTAGAGGCCGTCCTCGGTGAGGGTGTAGAACAGCGGCTTGATGCCGAACGGGTCGCGCGCGCCGAACGCCGTCTTCGACTGGGTGTCCCAGATCAGGAACGCGAACATGCCGCGGAGCTTCTTGACGGCCTGCGGGCCCCAGTAGTGGTACGCCGCGACGATGGTCTCCGAGTCGCCGTCCGTGCGGAACTCCGCGCCGAACTGGCGGGTCAGCTCCTCGCGCAACTCGATGTAGTTGTAGATCTCGCCGTTGAACGTCATCACGTACCGGTCGTGGTCGTACCAGATCGGCTGGTGGCTCTTCTCCACGTCGATGATCGACAGGCGCTGGAAGCCGAGCAGCACGTCGTGCCCGGCCCGCGTCACCTCGGTCTCGTCCGGTCCGCGGTGCTGAAGGGTGTCCAGGGCCGCGGTGAACGCCGCCTGCTGCAGGGGTGCCGCTCCGAGAGCGCTGACGAAGGTGAGCAGTCCACACATGCTCCCTATCCTGCCATGCTGTCGCGAACGCCCGACCGCTCGGCGGAAAGCGCCCGGCTACGCTGCTGGGCGTGTCCACGATGCAAGCCGTCCTCGCCGCGAACCTGCGCACCCTGCGCGCCGCCCGCAACATCTCGCTCTCGGAGCTGAGCAGGCGTTCCGGCATCGGAAAGGCCACCCTGTCCCAGTTGGAGGGGCCCGGCGGGAACCCGACGATCGAGACGTTGTTCTCCTTGTCGCGCGCCCTGGACGTCCCGGTTTCCGCCCTGGTGAGCGAGGCGGAGCGCAGCGCGATCGCCCTGGTCAGGGCCGGTGAGGGCACGAAGATCAGCGGGGCGGCGGTCGACCTTCGACTCCTGCACCGGCTCGACGCGGGCCGCACGATCATCGAGGTGTACGAGCAGCGGGTGCGCCCCGGCGCCGTCCAGCACTCCGAGGGGCATCCGGGGCTCGAACACATCCACGTGGTGTCCGGCGTGTTGCGGGTGGGGCCGCCGAGCGACCCGTTCGAACTGCGGGCCGGGGACTACGTGTGCTTCTCCGCGAGCATCCCGCACAGCTACGAGGCCGTGGACGGCCCCGTGCTCTCGACGCTCATCCTCCAGCACTCGGCGTAGTGGGTGGGGCCCGCTGAGGGCCAAGACGTTAGATCAAGAGCCTCAGTTCAAGAGCGGGACCCCGCTCGGACCGCGAGGATGATGGCAGGGTTCCGCCAGCCGGTAATATTTGACGTAGCACATGTGACAGGCCTACTGTGTCGAACAGAGCGTTCGGTATAGCGAACAGGAGAGCGGTGAACAGCGACGTCGTCATCATCGGGGCCGGCATCATCGGCGCCGCGACGGCGTATGAGCTGGCCCGCCTCGGAGTGTCCGTCACGGTCGTCGACCGGGGCGCGCTCGCCGGGGGCACCACCTCCGGCGGCGAGGGCAACCTGCTCGTCTCGGACAAGCCGCCCGGTCCGGAGCTCGACCTGGCCCGCGACTCCCTCACCCGGTGGCACACCCTCGGCTTCGGCCCCGAGGTCGAACTGGAGGACAAGGGCGGCATCCTGGTCGCCCGGACCCCCGAGGCCGCCACCGCGCTCGCGCACCTGACCAAGACCCACCGCGAGGTCGGCGTCGACGCCCGCGACATCACCCCCGAGGAGTTGGCCGAACGCGAGCCGCACCTCACCCGGGACGTGGCCGCCGCCGCGCACTACCCGGAGGACTGCCAGGTCCAGCCCGTGCTCGCCACGGCTGCCCTGCTCACCGCCGCCCGCCGCCTCGGCGCGGTCCTGATGACCGGGGCCGCGGTCACCGGGATCGAACCGGGGCGTGCGGTGCACACCTCCCGCGGCACGGTCTCCACCGCCCAGGTGGTCGTGGCCGCCGGCCCCTGGTCGGGCTCCGTCGCCGCGTTGGCGGGGGCCGACCTGCCGATCCAGCCCCGGCGCGGCGTGGTCCTCGTGACGTCCCCGGTGCCCACCATGGTCCACCACAAGGTGTACGACGCGAGCTACCTCGCCGCCGTCGCCAGTGACGACGCCGGCCTGCAGGCCTCGGCCGTCGTCGAGGGCACCCCCGCCGGCCCGATCCTGATCGGCTCCACCCGCGAACGGATCGGCTTCGACGCCACGATCCGGGTGGCGGCCCTGCGGATCCTCGCCCAGGGCGCGGTCTCCCTCTTCCCCGCCCTTTCGGGGGTACGCGTGATGCGCGCCTACGGCGGCTTCCGCCCGTACGCCCCCGACCACCTGCCCGTGATCGGCGAGGACCCGCACCACCCCGGGCTGTGGTACGCGACGGGGCACGAGGGCGCCGGCATCGGCCTGGCCCCCGCCACGGGCGCGCTGCTCGCGGCCCTGCTCACCGGCGGCACCCCGACCGTCGACCCCATCCCCTTCTCCCCCGGGAGGTTCGCGTGACCGCGCCCACCGCCGGCCACGGGGCGGGCCGGATTCACGACGATCCGGTCGGCGTCGACGCCGTACCCGTGACCGTCACCGTCGACGGCGTGCCGCTGGCCGCTCGGGAGGGCGAGTCGGTCGCCGCGGCGCTGATCGCCGACGGGCGCGCGGCGTGGCGGACCACCCGCTTCGGCGGAAAGCCGCGCGGGGTGTTCTGCGGGATCGGCGCGTGCTTCGACTGCCTGGTCACGGTCAACGACGAGCCGGACGTCCGGGCGTGCCTGCGCCCGGTGGCCGACGGCGACGCGGTCAGCACCCGGCCCGGCGTGCCGGCCCCGGAGCCCGACCTCCCGTCCCCGTGCTCGGGGGTCCGGGGCCCGAGGCCGTCGACGGCCAGGGGCTGGGCCGTGGTCGTCGTCGGGGCCGGGCCGGCCGGGATGCACGCCGCGCTCGCCGCCGCCGACGCCGGGGCCCGGGTGCTGCTGCTGGACGCCAACCCGCAGGCCGGTGGGCAGTACCACCGGCAGTTGCCGAGGAGCTTCCGGGCCGCGCGCCCCGAACGGGCCCACTCCGACCAGCCGGCCGCCGCCGACCTGATCGCCCGGGTGGTCGCGCACAGCCGGATCGAGCACCGGACGAACACCACGGTCTGGGCGGCGGAACCGGGGTCGGCCGGCTCCGACGGCCATCCGGGTCACGTGCTGCACCTGCTCACCGACGGGCGCTCGGCGGGAGCCGTCACGGCCGCCGCCGTCGTGCTGGCCACCGGGGCGTACGACCGGGCCGTGCCGTTCCCCGGCTGGGACCTCCCGGGCGTCTACACCGCCGGGGCCGCCCAGGCGCTGGTCAAGGGGCAGCGGGTCCGGCCGGGCGCGCGGATGCTGGTCGGCGGTACCGGGCCGTTCCTGTTGCCGGTGGCGGCCGGGCTGCTGGCCGCCGGCGTACACGTCGAAGGGGTGTTGGAGGCCAACCGGATCGCCGGCGCGTGGCTGCGGCGGCCGGCCGATCTCCTGCGGGTCCCGGTCAAGCTCGCCGAGGCGGTCCGCTACAACGCCCTGCTCGCCCGGCGCGGCACGGTCGTCCGCTACGGGCAGGCCGTCGTCGCCGTGCACGGCACCGACCGGGTCGAGGCGGCCACGATCGCGAAGCTGCGCCCCGACTGGACCATCGCGTCGACCCGCACGGTCGAGGTCGACGCCGTCGCGGTCGGCTACGGCTTCACCCCCCAACTGGAGCTGGCCACGGCCCTGGGCTGCGCCGTGGACACCTTCGTCCAGGTGAACGCCGAGCAGCGCACCACCGTGCCCGGCGTGTACGCCGCCGGCGAGCTCACCGGCATCGGCGGCGCGGTGCTGTCCGCCGCCGAGGGCCGGCTCGCAGGCCTGGCCGCCGCCGGGGCCGCCCCCGACCCGGGGACCGCGAGGACCCGGGCCACCTACACCAGGTTCGCCGCCGCGCTCGACGCCGTGTATCCGGTGAAGCCCGGTTGGCGGAGCTGGCTCGCCGACGACACCCTGGTCTGCCGGTGCGAGGAGGTCACGTGCGGCACGCTGCGCGACGCCCTCGACGACCAGGTCACCGGATTGCGCACCCTCAAACTGTGCACCCGGGCCGGCCTCGGCTGGTGCCAGGGCCGGGTCTGCGGCCGCAACGTCGCCGACCTCGCGGGCCTGCCGGCCGCCGACCACCGTCCGATCGCAACACCCATCACCCTCGGCGATCTCGCCTCAGCAAAGGACCCCCAATGAGTACGGATCTGCGCGGCGTCATCGTCGCCACCACCCTGCCCTACGCCACCGACGCCGCCGCCCCGGCCGGCCTGCGGGTCGACTACGACGCGTACGCCGAGCACTGCGCGTGGCTCGTCGCCAACGGCTGCCGGGGTGTGACGCCGAACGGCTCGCTCGGTGAGTACTCGTCGCTGACCGACGAGGAGCGCGCCCGGGTCGTGCGCACCGCCGTCGCGGCGGTCGGCTCCGACGGCGTCGTCGTGGCCGGGGTGTCCGCGCCGGGCTCGCACCAGGCCCGGCTGTGGGCCGAGCAGGCCGCCGAGGCCGGCGCGCACGGCGTGCTGGCTCTGCCGCCGACCATGTACCGGGCGAACCGCTCCGAGGTCGTCGCGCATTTCGCCGAGATCGCCGAGGTCGGCCTGCCGGTGATGGTCTACAACAACCCGATCGACACCAAGGTCGACCTGACCCCGGACGTGCTCGCCGAGATCGCGACCCTGGACAACATCGTCGCGGTCAAGGAGTTCTCCGGCGACGTCCGCCGCGTGCTGGAGATCCGCGAGGCGGCCCCCGACCTCGACGTCGTGTCCGGCGCCGACGACGTGGTCCTGGAGAGTCTGCTGATGGGCGCCGTCGGCTGGCTGGCCGGCTTCCCGAACGTGTTCCCGAAGGAGTCGGTGGAGCTGTACACGCTCGCCACCGCTGGCGACGTCGCCGGGGCCCGGGCGATCTACGAGCCGCTCGTCGCCGCGTTCCGCTGGGACTCGCGCACCGAGTTCGTGCAGGCCATCAAGCTCGGTCAGGAGCTCGTCGGCCGGGTCGGCGGCGCGTGCCGGCCGCCGCGCGGGCCGCTGAGCGAGACCCAGACGGCACAGGTGAAGGCGGACATGGACAAGGCGATCTCGTACCTGGCCGGGCGATGAACTTCTCCCGCTACCTGACCGCCGTCGACTCGCACACCGAGGGCATGCCCACCCGGGTCATCACGGGCGGCATGGGCGTGATCCCGGGCGCGACGATGGCCGAGCGCCGCGAACACTTCATCGCCAACATGGACCACATCCGGCAGTTCCTGATGAACGAGCCGCGCGGCCACGCCGCCATGTCGGGCGCGATCCTGCAGCCCCCGACCCGGCCGGACGCCGACTTCGGCGTGCTGTTCATCGAGGTGTCCGGCTGCCTGCCGATGTGCGGGCACGGCACGATCGGCGTGGCGACGGTCCTGGTGGAGACCGGCATGGTGCCGGTCACCGAGCCGGTGACCACGGTCCGGCTGGACACCCCGGCCGGCCTCGTGGTCGCCTCGGTGGCGGTCCGCGACGGCCGGGCCGAGTCGGTCACGTTCACCAACGTGCCCGCCTTCTCGGTGGCCCTGGACGCCACGGTCGACGTTCCCGGCTACGGCACGGTCCGCTACGACCTGGCCTACGGCGGCAACTTCTACGCCATCGTCCAGCTCGACGAGCTGGGCCTGCCGTTCGACCGGTCCGCCAAGGAGTCGCTCCTGAAAGCCGGCCTGGCCATCATGGACGCGATCCCCAACCCGACCCACCCGCTGCTGCCGACGATGCAGGGCGTGCACCACGTGTACCTGGCGGCGCCCGGCTCCGACGCGAAGCACTCCCGGCACGCGATGGCCATCCACCCGGGGTGGTTCGACCGGTCGCCGTGCGGCACGGGCACGTCGGCGCGGATGGCGTCGCTGTGGGCGCGCGGGGAGCTGGCGCTCGGGGACGACTTCGTCAACGAGTCGTTCATCGGGACCCGGTTCATCGGGCGGCTGGTGGAGGAGACCACGGTCGGGGAGTATCCGGCGGTGGTGCCGACCGTGACGGGGCGGGCGTGGATCACGGGGATGGCCCAGTACCTCCTGGACCCGCGCGACCCGTTCCCCACGGGCTTCGAGCTGTAGTCGAGCGTTTCCCGGCCCCGGTCCGCACCACGCGGTCCGGGGCCGCGGCCGTTCTCAGGGGTTCGGGGTCCACAGGGTGACGGCCAGGGCCAGGCCGTGGCCCGTTTCCCTGCTGACCTCCGTCACCTGCACCCACGCCACGTTCTCCTGATCGGTGATCACGCAGAACGCCGTCTCCCCGGCCGTCATCGCCCGGTTCAGCACCGGCCCCGACGCCTGGGCCTTCGCCGCGCCGGCACACTGTTCCCCAGTCGGCTCGGCGGCCGGACCGTGGCCGAAGAACTTCGCCTCCTGGCCCTGGAGCTGGTCCGGGCCGCAGATCGAGCCCGCGCCGAACCGCAGATCGGCGCCCGGCAGACTGTTGAGCCCCTCGGCGACGGCCGGGGTGTCCAGGTCGATCTCGGCGTAGCAGTTCACGGCCGGGACGGTGACCCGGGTCCGGCTGAAGGTCTGCGTGTACCCGGCCGCCGTTCCCGGCGAGGACGGCCCCGTGGGCGGCGCCCCAGGCCCGGCTTTCGCCGTGGGCTGGGCCCCGGTCGGCGTCGGCACGGCCGCCGCGGTCGAGGCGGGGCCGCCCTCGCGGTACACGAAGAAGACGCCGGCGATGGCCAGGGACAATACGCCCAGGATCGCGAGCAGCACCCTGGCTCGGGGAATGCTCGCCGGGGACGGCAGCACGATCTCCCAGATCTGGATCTCCTTGTTCAGGGTCGCGCAGATCAGACACGCCAGACCGATTCCGCAGAACAGTGCGACCCAGCCCATTCGGCCCTCCCGGGGACGTAGGTGATTCGACGGTAGCGCATGACCCTGGTCACTCGACTGGACAGAAACAGCGGCCTTTCACTACCTTTATTTTTGTACTGACCGGTCAGTTCAAGGAGTGGTGTCGTGACCGACGAGCCCGTGGTAGCGACGGAGGCCGACGTCGTCGAGGAGGCCGAGGCGATCATCGAGCGGGCCCCGCTGCCCGTCGTCGCCGCGCACAACCTCGGCCTGCGCACCGGGCGGGGCTGGGTGTTCCGGGACGTGACGCTGGCCGTGCACCCGGGCGAGATGATCTGCCTGGCCGGGCCCGCCGCCAGCGGGCGCAGTTCGCTGCTGCTGGCGTTGGCCGGCCGGTTCACCACGAACCACGGCACGCTCACCCTGCCGAAGCAGCACTGGAAGCACCTGGCCCTCGGCTATGTCCCCGGCGTGCACGAGCCCGAGCCCGCGCTGACCGTCGGCGAGCACTTCCGCGAGCGCCGGGTGCTCCTGGGCCGCAAGGGCGAGCGCAACACCGACCGGACCCTGGCCCGGGACCTGTCACCGTTCCAGCGGCATGTGCTGTGCCTCGAACTCGCGCTCCTCGGCCGGCCCCGGCTGATCGTCGTGGACGACGTCGACGCCGCGCTGACCGCCGACGAGCAGGCCTCGTTCTGGGCGATGCTCCGCGAGGTCGCCGACTCGGGGATCGCCGTCGTCGCCGCCAGCCGGGAGCCCTCGCCCGTGGCGGACACCGTTCTCACGCTCACCAAGGAGAAGTGATGTTCACGCTGGCGAGGTTCGAGCTGCGCCGGTTCATGCGAGCCCGGCTCACCCGGGCGGCCATGGTCGTGCTGATGCTGGTGCCGCTGCTGTACGGGGCGCTGTACCTGTGGGCGTTCTGGGACCCGTACGGCCAGCTGAAGCGGATCCCGGTGGCCATCGTCAACGAGGACCAGCGGGCCGGGGACGTGCACGCCGGCGCGGACCTCCAGGAGACGCTGATCGACCGGCAGGTGTTCGGTTGGAAGGTCACCGACGCGCGCGACGCGGCCAGGGGGCTCGACGACGGCACGTACCACCTGGTGTTCACGATCCCGAAGGACTTCTCCGCCGCGCTGAACTCGCCGGCCGACACCGTCAACGCCCCGCACCGGGGTGAGCTGCGGGTCGTGACGAACGACGCGACGAACTACCTGTCGGGGATGCTCGCCCGGTCGGCGTTCACGGAGATCCGGGCCGGCGCGAGCGGGAAGACGACGAAGAAGTACCTGGACAAGATGTTGTTGAGTTTCACCGAGCTGAAGAAGGGCATCGGCGACGCGGCGAACGGGGCCGGGCAGCTGAATGACGGCTCCGGGAAGCTCAGCGACGGTGCGAACAGGCTCGACAACGGCCTCGGCACCGCGCACACCGGCTCCACCCAGCTCGCCGACGGCCTGGCCAGCGCGAACTCCGGTGCGCAGAAGATCACGGCCGGGCTGGTGACGCTGAACGCCGGTACCGGCCAGCTGGCCGACGGCACCACGAAGCTCGCCGCCGGCAACCGGGCCCTGGCCACGAAGCTGTCCGGCACGGCCGACCAGATCGAGCCGTTCCTCCGCGAACACGGCGGGGACATCGGCACGGCGGCCGGGATCGTCGCCGACGGGGCCGAGCTGATCGCGAACAAGCTGGACTCGCTGCCGAACCTGGTCACGGACGCGACCACCCAGGCCCAGCAGGTCCAGCGCTCCGTCGTCCAGCTCGGCGAGGAGCGGCCGGAGCTGAAGACCGACGCGACCTACAAGGCCGCGCTCGACGCCGCGAACAGGACCGTGGACGCGGCGAAGGCCGTGCAGGCGGCCCTGAACAACGATCCCGGGGCGTTCACGGCCCTGAAGACGAAGCTGCGCGACGTCGCCACGAAGGCCCGCGCGTTGCAGCAGGCCGCCCCGCACCTGGCCGACGACGTGGCCGGCGCCCGGACCTCGGTCAACGCCCTGGCCGCCGCGTCCGAGCAGATCGCCACCGGAGCCAACCGGATCCACACCGGCGTGACCAGCGCGACGGGTGCGATGAAGGAGCTGTCCGGCGGGCTGTACCGGCTGTCCACCGGCGCCCGGCAGCTCGACTCCGGCGTCGGCGCGCTGTCCGGCGGGGCCGGCGAGCTGGCAGGCGGCCTGGTCACCCTGCACGACGGGGCCGGCAAACTCGCCACAGGGCTCACCGACGCCGAGGGGCGCATTCCCGGGTACGACGCCGACGCGCGCGCCCAGCGCTCCGACATCATGGGCGACCCGGTGGCCCTGCAGCGGAGCGCGAAGAACGCCGCCTCGACGTACGGCGTCGGCTTCTCGCCCTACTTCATCGCGCTGGCGCTGTGGGTGGGCGCGATGCTCGCGTACATGCTGCTGCGGCCGGTGAACTCCCGGCACCTGGCCTCCGGCGCGCCCGCCTGGCGGGTGGCCCTGGCCGGCTGGCTGCCCGGGTTCGCGGTCGGGATGGTGCAGGCGGCGGTGCTGCTCGCCGTGCTGCACTTCGCGCTCGGGCTGAACCTGGAACGGCCCTGGGCTGCCGGCGGGCTGCTGGTGCTGACCGTGGGCGCGTTCACCGCGATCCTCCAGCTGATCGGGGCGAAGCTGGGCGCGGCCGGCCGGGTGCTGGCCCTGATGCTGCTGATGCTGCAGCTGACGTCGTCGGGGGGCACGTACCCGATCGAGACGTCGCCCGGGTTCCTCCGCGCGCTGCACCCGTACCTGCCGATGACCTATGTCGTCCGTGGCCTGCGGCACCTGATCAACGGCGGGGCGGCCGGCCCGGTGTGGCAGGCTGTGGCTGTGCTGATCGCCTTCACGGCCGGGGCGCTGGGGCTGACCACCCTCGTGCTGCGGCGCTCCCGGCGGCTCACCCCGAGCAAACTGCACCCCGACCTGCAGATGTGAGAGCGACCATGGGCCGACGCGAGGACACCCGGCAACGCCTGTTCGACGCGGCGATCACGCTGATCGCCGAGCGGGGCTACTCCTCGACGACCGTGGACGAGATCGCGGCGGCAGCCGGGGTGGCCAAGGGCACCGTGTACTACAACTTCACCTCCAAGCCGGAGCTGTTCACCGAGCTGCTCCGGCACGGGATCGGCGCGCTGACCACGGAGCTGCGCGCGGCGGCCGAGGGGCTGTCCGGGCCGGACGGGGTGCACGCGGTCGCGACGGCCCAGCTGCGCTACATCCAGCGGTACCAACCCTTCGCGCAGCTCCTGATGGCCGAGATGTGGCGCACCAACCGCGAGTGGCAGCCCACCCTGCACGCCCTGCGCGACGAGGCCGTGACCGCGATCGCCGAGGTGATCCAGCGCGGGGTGGACGCCGGCGAGTTCGACAAGCGGGTCGACGTCCGGTTCGGGGCGTCCGCCCTGTTCGGGGTGGTGCTGGCCGTGGCCCTCGACTGGCTCGTCTACTCACCGGACCGGTCCCTGGAGGACGTCCGCGAGGACCTGCTGATGATCGTCGACGCCCGGCTCCGCTGACGGTGGCGAAAGTTACCGAACAACTGTTATGAAGCGGTGGAACATTACCGGGCCGTAAGGAGTAAGTTGGCTCTAGCCGTACTACCGCGAGGAGCCCAAGAGATGACCGAAGAGCGCCCCGAGGGTGAGCGCAGCCACGACCCGATGTTCCCGGAGAAGTTCCTGGAGTTCATGCGGACCGGCTGGGCGGAATCGCCCCTGAACGTGCTCGCCCTCCCCCAGTCGGCGCACCACGCGCGCCGGCGTGACCAGCTGTCCGCCGCCTTCCCCGGCGAGAACCTGGTCGTCCCGTCCGGCCGCGAGCAGGTCCGGGCCAACGACACCTCCTACCCGTTCCGCCCGGGCAGCGACTTCATGTGGCTCACGGGCGAGCACGACCCCGAGTCGGTGCTGATCCTGCACCCGACGGCGACCGGCCACGACGCGGTGCTGTACGTGCGGCCCCGCTCGCCCAAGGACACCGACGCCTTCTTCCGCAACGCCGAGCACGGCGAGCTGTGGGTCGGCCGCCGGCACACCCTGGCGGAGAAGACCACCGAGCTGGGCCTGGCGACCGCCGACCTGGCGGACCTGCCCAAGGCGCTGGCCGACCTGGCCCCGGGGAAGTCCCGGGTGCTGCGCGGCTACGACGCCCTGGTCGACGGCGCGGTCCTGGTGACAGACGCCGCCCGCGACACCGAGCTGGCCAAGGTGCTCTCCGAGCTGCGTCTGGTCAAGGACGCGTGGGAGATCGCCCAGCTCCAGGACGCGATCGACGCCACGGTGCGCGGCTTCGAGGACGTCGCCCGGATCCTGCCGGCCGACCGGCCGGTCTCGGAGCGGCTCCTCGACGGCGTGTTCGCGACCCGGGCCCGGCACGACGGCAACGACGTCGGCTACGGCTCGATCGTCGGCAACGGCGCGCACGCCACGATCCTGCACTGGACCCGCAACAACGGCCAGACGCGGCCCGGCGATCTGCTGCTGATGGACATGGGCGTGGAGAACAACAACCTCTACACCGCCGACGTCACCCGGACCCTGCCGGTGACCGGCCGCTTCACGGACCTGCAGCGCAGCGTGTACGACATCGTGTACGCGTCGCAGCAGGCCGGCATCGAGGCGATCAAGCCGGGCGTGGAGTACAAGGAGATCCGGGACGTCTGCAACCGGGTGCTCGCCGAGGGTCTCGGTGACCTCGGGGTGCTGCCGGGCTCCGTCGAGGAGGCCCTGGACAAGGACGGCCAGTTCTTCCGGCGCTGGACCCTGCACGGCTTCGGCCACATGCTGGGCCTCGACGTGCACGACTGCGCGCACGCCAGCAAGGAGATGTACACCGACGGCAAGCTCGACACGGGCTACGTGCTCACGGTCGAGCCGGGCTTGTACTTCCAGGCGGAGGACGAGCTGGTCCCCGCCGAGCTGCGCGGGATCGGCATCCGGATCGAGGACGACATCCAGGTCACCGAGAACGGCTCGGTGAACCTGTCGGCCGGCCTGCCCCGGACCGCCACCGAGGTGGAGACGTGGATGGCCGCCCAGCGCGAGGCCGGCCCCCGGCTGCCGGGCTAGGCACCAGCGACACGACGCCCCGGGAGCGTGCTCCCGGGGCGTTTCGCGTCCCCGGCTCCGCCGCACGCCTTAGGGTCGGTAGGCGGTAAATCACACGAACCGGGAGCATTCCATGGACCTGCAGCAACTCCTGAAGAACCCGATGACCCAGCAGATCATTCTCGCGCTGGTCACGAAGCTGATCGGCGGCAAGCTCGGCGGCGCGGCGGCGACGAACGGGGCGGCGCCCGCCGGGGCCGCGCCGGGCGGGATCGACATCGGGAGCATCCTCGGCGGGATGCTGGGTGGCGGCGGCTCCGGGGGCGGCGTCGACCTGGGCAAGATCCTCGGCGGGGTACTGGGCGGCGGCTCCGGCGGCAACTCCGGCCTGCTCGGCCAGCTCGGCGCGGCCGGGCTCGGCGACCAGCTGCAGTCCTGGATCGGCACCGGCCCGAACCAGCCGGTCGACGCGGCGAAGCTGACCGAGGCGCTGGGCCCGGACACGGTCAACGACATCGCCGCCCAGACCGGCGCGACCCCGGAACAGGTGACCGACACCCTCCAACAGGCGATTCCGGCCCTCGTCGACGAGGCCAGCCCGAATGGGCAGCTCGACCCGGCGGCGTTGCAGTCGACGCTGGCCAAGCTGCTCGGCTGACCCGACCGGCGCGCGCCGGTCCAGGTGTCCGCCGTCAGCGTCTGAGAGGTTTGTGATCTGTCGGGCGTCCCCGGTCGGGGACGCCCGATGTCAGATCAGGGCGCGCCGCCCGTGCAGGTGCGCGTGCTCGACTTCGTCACGGTCCCGCCGGCCGCGTCGGTCACGACGATCTTCGACGTGTTGCTGCCGGAGCAGCCCCAGGACACGTAGGTCCGGTTGTCGTACTGCGGGAAGTAGTAGTTGTTGAAGTACCACTTGATCGTGTACGGCGCGGTGCCGCCCGACACGCTCGCCTCGCAGAACATGCTGTAGCGGATCGGCTCGCACGTCTGCGAGGCCGTCAGCGTGGTGGCCTGGGCCGGCGAGGCGCCCACGAGCACGGCGCCGGCGACGCCAGCGGCGAGGGCGAGGGAGCCCAGGGTTCTGGTCAGTCGGATCATGTGCGTCTCCTCCGGTACGGGCGCGGATGCGGCCATCGACAAGCATGATGGCACATGGCCTCCATAGTGGAGTCTCATCGCGTCTCGCCATCCGGGGAACCGGCCCGGGCGGGGCGTGAGTGGGCACGCCCCACCCGGACCGGTGGCTTGACTCCCTGCCGGTGGCTAACGAACCTCGCGGGCCACCGGTGCGGTCAGCCGGGCCAGGAAGAACTGCACGAGCGGCCCGATCGCGACCGCGTACAACAGGGTGCCGATGCCGAGCGTGCCGCCGAGCAGCCAGCCGCTGGTCACCACGGCGATCTCGATCAGGGTCCTGATCAGCCGGATCGACCGCCCGGTCTTCGCCGCCAGCCCGGTCATCAGGCCGTCGCGGGGGCCGGGGCCGAGCCGGGCGCCGATGTACAGGCCACCGGCCAGGCCGTTGAGCACCACCCCGGCGAGCAGCATGCCGATCCTGGCCGCCAGCGGCACCGACTCGGGCAGCACGTTCAGGGTGAGCTGGGCGACGAAACCGATCACCAGCACGTTGCTGATCGTGCCGACCCCGGGGCGCTGCCGCAGCGGGATCCACAGCAGCAGGACGAGCGCGCCGGTCCCGGCGACGATCAGGCCGAACGGCAGTCCGGTCTGCTTCGCCACGCCCTGGTGGAACACGTCCCACGGCATCGTGCCGAGGTGGGCCCGGATCATCAGGGCCATGCTGACGCCGTACACGATCAGGCCGAGTTGCAGTTGGGCGAAGCGCTTGCCGAGGTCCTTCATGCATGCCATTGTTAAGGCCACTTCCAGGCAATTAAAGAGCCAATTTAGGGGTACTGGCCTTGAAACGCATGCTCAGCGCCACCCAGTTCGCCCGCCTCCTCGGCGACTGGCGCAGCCGCGAGGCCGACTACCTGGCCCTCGCCGGGGCGGTGCACCGCCTGGTCCTCGACGGCCGGGTGCCGCCCGGCGTGCGGCTGCCCGCCGAGCGCGAGGCGGCCCTGGTGCTGGGCGCGAGCCGCACCACGGTCACGGCGGCGTACCGCAGGCTGCGCGAGTCCGGCTTCCTCACCAGCCGGCAGGGGGCCGGCAGCTGGACGAGCGTCCCCGACGGCCACCGGGTCGCCACCAGCGGCCTGTGGTCCCCGGCCGGCGAGGACGACGTCCTGGACCTGGGCTGCGCCGCGCTGCCGGCCCCGCCCCAGCTCGCCGACGCGGTGCGCGAGGCGGCCGACGAGCTGCCGGGATACTCGGCCGGCTCCGGATACACCCCGACCGGACTTGCCCCGCTGCGCGCGGCGGTCGCGGAGCGGTACACGGAGCGGGGCCTGCCGACCACCCCCGAGCAGGTCATGATCACGACGGGGGCGCAGCAGGCGTTCGACCTGGCCCTGCGCCTGCTCCTCTCTCCGGGCGAGACGGCACTGGTCGAGGTGCCGACGTACGCCAACGCGCTCGTCGCGCTCGCCGCGCACCGGGCCCGGGTCGCCGGCTACGGCCTGCCCGGCACCGGCTGGGACGCCGACGAGCTGATCGCGACGCTCCGGCAGATCCGGCCCCGGGTGGCCTACCTGCTGCCGGACTTCCACAACCCGACCGGCCACCTGATGCCCGCGACCACCCGGGAACGCCTGGTCGCCGCGACCCACCCGGCCGGCACGGACCTGGTCGTGGACGAGACGTTCGCCGAACTGTCCCTGACCGGGGATCCGATGCCGCCGCCGGTGGCCGCGTTCGACCGGCACGCGCGGGTGGTCACGATCGGCGGCATGAGCAAGGCCTACTGGGGCGGGCTGCGGATCGGCTGGATCCGGGCGGCCGGCCCGGTGATCCAGCGGCTCGCGGCGCTGCGGGTCGGCGCGGACATGGGCTCCCCCGTGCTCGAACAGCTCGTCGCCGGCCGGCTGATCGCCCGGGCCGCCGAGATCATCCCGGCCCAGCGGGCCACCCTGCTGTCCCGGCGCGACGCGCTGGTCGCGGCGCTGCGGGCCGAGTGTCCGGAGTGGAGGTTCACGGTGCCCACAGGCGGGATGTCGATGTGGGTGGAACTCGACGCGCCGGTGAGTACCGCCCTGGCCGCGGCGGCCGAGCAGCGCGGGGTGCGGGTGGCCGCCGGGCCGCGGTTCGGGGTGGACGGGCTGATGGAGCGGTTCGTCCGGCTGCCGTACACGCTGACGGAGTCGCAGTTGACGGACGTGGTGCGGCGGCTCCGGCAGGCGCGGGAGGACGTGGACGCCGGGGGGCCGGCCCGGACCCAGTCGGCGCTGGACATCGTCGCCTGAGCCGCCGGAAGCGCGCGGCGCGGCCGAGGCTTCGCAGCACCGGCGGCGCGGATCGGGCGGCCCGGATCGGGCTCGGGCGGCGCGGATCGGGCGGCGCGGTCTGCCGGCGGCGTTCAGGTGGCGACGAACTCCAGGCGGTTGCCGAGGACGTCGAACGTGTGGAACCGGCGCATCCCCGGCACCTCGTCGTCACCCCACGTGACCTCGTAGCCGGCCGCGGTGATCGTCTCGGCCAGGCCGTCGAGGTCCGCCCAGTTCAGGGCCGGGTGCGCCTTGCGGGCCGGGCGGAAGTCCTCCTCGACGCCGAGGTGCAGGTCAGCGCCGCCGGGCGAGCGGAACCACGCCCCGCCGCGGGCGGCCAGCACGGGCGGTTTGGGGAGTTCGGTGCAGCCGAGGACCCCGACGTAGTACCCCCGAAGCGTGTCCTCGCTGCCGGGCGGGCAGGCAAGCTGTACGTGATGCAGCGTCATGTCCCACAGTCTGGAGCGGAGTTGCCAAAATAGCAAGACGGACGTACGGTTTGCAGCAGCGAAGAGGACCCTAAGACCCGCACGGAGCAGTCGGTGCGGGAGACTGCACGAAGATCCCATGACTGAGGAGTACGACGTGGCGAGCCTCGACACCTTCGGTGCGAAGAGCCGACTTGAGGTCGGTGACGCGGCCTACGACATCTACCGGCTGGACGCTGTCGCCGGTCACGAGCGGCTGCCCTACAGCCTGAAGATCCTGCTGGAGAACCTCCTCCGCACGGAGGACGGCGCGAACATCACCGCCGACCACATCCGGGCCCTCGGCGAGTGGGACCCCAGCGCCGAGCCGAGCGTGGAGATCCAGTTCACGCCGGGCCGGGTGCTGATGCAGGACTTCACCGGCGTGCCGTGCGTGGTCGACCTGGCCACCATGCGCGAGGCCGTGGTGGACCTGGGCGGCGACCCGACCAAGGTCAACCCCCTGGCCCCCGCCGAGCTGGTCATCGACCACTCGGTCATCGCCGACCTGTTCGGCGCGCCGGACTCCTTCGCCCGCAACGTCGAGCTGGAGTACGAGCGCAACCGCGAGCGCTACCAGTTCCTGCGCTGGGGCCAGACCGCGTTCAACGAGTTCAAGGTCGTCCCCCCGGGCACCGGCATCGTGCACCAGGTCAACGTCGAGCACCTGGCCCGCACGGTCATAGTCCGCGACGGCGTGGCGTACCCGGACACCTGCGTCGGCACCGACTCGCACACCACCATGGTCAACGGCCTGGGCGTGCTCGGCTGGGGCGTCGGCGGCATCGAGGCCGAGGCCGCGATGCTCGGCCAGCCGGTCAGCATGCTGATCCCGAAGGTCGTCGGCTTCAAGCTGTCCGGCGAGCTGCCCGAGGGCGTCACCGCAACCGACCTGGTGCTCACGATCACCGAGATGCTGCGCAAGCACGGCGTCGTCGGCAAGTTCGTCGAGTTCTACGGGCCGGGCGTCTCCGCCGTGCCGCTGGCCAACCGGGCGACGATCGGCAACATGTCGCCGGAGTACGGCTCGACGGTCGCGATCTTCCCGCTGGACGACGAGACCATCAAGTACCTGACGCTGACCGGTCGGTCGGCGGCGGAGACGGCGCTGGTCGAGGCGTACGCGAAGGCCCAGGGCCTCTGGCACGACGCCGCCGCCGAGCCGAACTACTCGGAGCGCCTGGAGCTCGACCTGTCGAGCATCGAGCCCTCGATCGCCGGCCCGAAGCGCCCGCAGGACCGGGTCCCGCTGAAGTCCTCCAAGGCCGGCTTCCGCGCCGCGCTCGTGGACTACGTGGGCACCGACGGCGTCGAGTCTGGTCTCGACGAGGCGTCCGCCGAGTCGTTCCCGGCGAGCGACTCCCCCGCCTTCCACGGCGTCAACGGGCACAGCGAGCCGCACGAGTCGGCCACCGCGATGCAGCGCCGGGCCTCCAAGAAGGTCACGGTCACCGGTACCGACGGCAACAGCTACGAGCTGGACCACGGCCACGTCGTGATCGCCGCCATCACCTCGTGCACCAACACGTCGAACCCGCAGGTCATGCTGGGCGCGGCGCTGCTGGCCCGCAACGCGGTGGACAAGGGCCTGACCCGCAAGCCGTGGGTGAAGACCACCCTGGCCCCCGGTTCCAAGGTCGTCACGGACTACTACGACCGCTCGGGCCTGACGCCGTACCTGGAGAAGCTCGGCTTCAACCTGGTCGGCTACGGCTGCACCACCTGCATCGGCAACTCCGGCCCGATCCTGCCGGAGGCCAGCGCCGCCGTGAACGAGCACGACCTCACCGTCGTGTCCGTGCTGTCGGGCAACCGCAACTTCGAGGGCCGGATCAACCCGGACGTGAAGATGAACTACCTGGCGTCCCCGCCGCTCGTCATCGCGTACGCCCTGGCCGGCACGATGGACATCGACCTGCTCACCGAGCCGCTGGGCACCGGCTCGGACGGCCAGCCGGTCTTCCTCAAGGACATCTGGCCGAGCGCGCACGAGATCAACGAGGTCGTGGCCTCCGCGATCGACCCGGCCCAGTTCGCCGACTCCTACGCCGACGTGTTCGCCGGCGACGAGAAGTGGCAGGGCCTGCCGACCCCGACCGGTAACACGTTCGCGTGGGACCAGGAGTCGACCTACGTGCGCAAGCCCCCGTACTTTGAGGGCATGACGATGGAGACCACGCCCGTCGTGGACTTCACCGGCGCGCGGGTGCTCGCCAAGCTCGGCGACTCGGTCACCACCGACCACATCTCGCCGGCCAGCACGATCAAGGCCGACTCGCCGGCGGGCAAGTACCTGGCGGAGCACGGTGTCGAGCGGCGCGACTTCAACTCGTACGGCTCCCGCCGGGGCAACCACGAGGTGATGATCCGGGGCACGTTCGCCAACATCCGGCTGCGCAACCAGATCGCGCCCGGCACCGAGGGCGGGTTCACCACGAACTTCCTGTCCGGCGCCGTGGAGAGCATCTACGACGCCTCGCAGGCCTACCAGGCGGCCGGCGTGCCGCTGGTGATCCTGTCGGGCAAGGAGTACGGCTCCGGCTCCTCCCGGGACTGGGCGGCCAAGGGCACCGCGCTGCTGGGCGTCAAGGCCGTCATCGCCGAGTCCTACGAGCGCATCCACCGGTCGAACCTGATCGGCATGGGCGTCCTGCCGCTGCAGTACCCGGCGGGCCAGAACGCCGAGTCGCTGGGCCTGACCGGCACCGAGACCTTTGAGATCACCGGGGTCACGGCGCTCAACGACGGCGGCATCCCCGAGACCGTGCACGTGAAGGCCGACGGGGTCGAGTTCGACGCGGTCGTGCGGATCGACACCCCGGGCGAGGCGGACTACTACCGCAACGGCGGCATCCTCCAGTACGTCCTCCGCGGCATGGTCCGCGTCGGGTAGTGCCGACCGGCTGAGAACTAATCTGGACGGCGCGAAAGGCCGGTCCGCAGGGCGCTGCCCTAGCGGACCGGCCTTTCGCTTGCCAGATTCGCCCTCAGCCGGCCACCGGCCTTAGATCAAGGGCCAGATCAACGGCATTTTCCGGCTACGCCGCGCCACTCGCCCTGCGCGCGGCGGCGCGTCCTCAGGACGCCAGGACTTTGTACACCGCAGCCAGGCAGTTGCCCGCCGTGTGCGTCGGCGCGAACCGGGGTTCCGTCCAGTGCCGCCCGTGGCTGATCCACACGCTCGGGATCCCCGCCCGGGTCGCCCCGCCGATGTCGGCCGCCGGGTTGTCGCCGATCATCCAGGCGCCGTCGAGCCGGTGCCGGGCGCGGTTGGCGGCGAGCTCGAAGATGCGCGGGTCGGGCTTGCGGACGCCGACCTCCTCGGAGATGACCCAGCCGGCGACGTAGCGCTCCAGGCCCACCCGGCGCATCTTGGCCTCCTGCTGGCGCTGGGTGCCGTTGGTGACGATCACGGGCATCCAGCCGGCCCGGTCGGCGATCTGCAACGCGCAGGCGATCAGCGGGTCGAGCCGGGTGTGTTCGACGACGCCCATCCGTAACTCGGCGACGATGTCCTCCACGGGGGCGTCCAGGAGGTAGCGGGCGCGCATCGCGGAGGCGACCTCGTCGCGCGGGGTGAACCCGTCGGAGTCCAGCTTCATGAGCCACTCCAGGTCGGAGTCCGGCGCGCCGATCACGGGGAGGAATTCCTTTGCCCACAATCGGAACGCGCCGGTTCTGTCGACCAGCGTGTTGTCCAGGTCGAGGAGTAGCAGCGGCACGCGCGGGACGTTACGCCAGTTTCGCGCGGCGCAACAGAGCCGGTCAGTGGAACAGCGTTTGTTTACTTCCCCGAAAGGCATCGCGGACAAGGGTGGCATGTATCGAAAAGAACGTCAGTTTGTCGATTTCGGACTCACGGAACCACCCGAAATCCCGCACCTCGTGCGTCGGGGCAGGTTCCCCCGAGACGACCTCGCACCGGTGCACATGGTGAAAAACATGAACCCTTCCCGGCGGTAACACTTTCCGGTTGTCGTAGACGGCGAGTAGTTCCACGGCCCGCACGGTGAGGCCGACCTCCTCGTACGCCTCGCGGACGGCGGCCTCGGACGGGGACTCGCCGACCTCGACGAGCCCGCCCGGGACGCACCATCCCCGGCCGTCGGCCCGGTCGGTGATCAGGAGCCGGCCCTCGGCGTCGAAGATGACGGCGTCGGCACCGGCGAGTGGGGTGCGCGGAGTGAGGTCGTCGTCGAATATCGCCCGTATCTCGGACGCGTCGCGGCGGTCGACGACGGACTGCAGTTCGGCGGCGACGACACGGATCTGTTCGAATCGCGCGCGGTCGTGGGGATCCTGACTGAAGTACAACGACGTGGCCGCGATGGCCCGCAACTCGTCGGCCAGTTGTGCCACCCGTACACTCGGATCAACGATCATGGCTCCCACCTTGCAAGCCGTACGTACGGATTGCAATAAGCACAACGGCATGTCACGATCACTTTGTGCCCAGAGTCAGCCAGGATCAGCTCGCCGCCCGGCGCCACGAGATCCTCGCCGGCGCGCGGGCGTGCTTCGCCCGGCACGGCTACGAGGGCGCCACGGTCCGCCGCCTCGAGGAGGAGACCGGGCTGTCCCGGGGCGCCATCTTCCACCACTTCCGCGACAAGGACTCCCTGTTCCTCGCCGTCGCCGCCGACGACGCCGCCGAGATGGCGGCGACGGTCGCCCGCAACGGCCTGGTCCAGGTGATGCGCGACCTGCTCGCGAACCCCGACGTGGCCGGCTGGCTCGGCACCCAGCTGGAGGTGGGCCGCCGGCTGCGCACCGACCCGGAGTTCGCCGAGCAGTGGTCCGAGCGGTCCGGGGCCATCGCCGCCGCGACCCGCGAGCGGCTCGAACGGCAGCGCGACGCCGGGGTGCTGCGCGACGACGTGCCGGTCGCCACCCTGCAGCGCTTCCTGGAGCTGGCCTACGACGGCCTGGTCAAGCACCTCGCGATGGGCCGCCCGACCGATGACCTCGGCCCTGTGCTCGACCTCGTCGAGGCCGCGGTCCGCAAACCCTGACAAACCCATCATTCGGGTACGCTACGTCACCGACCCCGGTTCCGCCGGTATGGTCGGCCCCATGGATCTCGGACTGCGCGACCGCGTCTATGTCATCACCGGCGGCTCCCGAGGCCTCGGGTTCGCCACCGCCCAGGCCCTCGTCGCCGACGGCGCGAAGGTCGTCCTCTCCTCGCGGGGCGCGGGGAAGCTGGAGGAGGCCGTCGGGGCCCTCGGCGCGAACGCCGTCGGGGTCCCGGCCGACCTGGCCGACCCCGGCACCCCGGACCTGCTGCTCACCACCGCGGTGGAGCAGTTCGGCCGGGTCGACGGCGTCCTCGTCTCCGTCGGCGGACCGGCCCGGGGCACCGCGGCCGGGACCGGCGACGACGCCTGGCGGGACGCGTTCGAGACCGTCTTCCTCGGCGCCGTCCGGATGGCACGTGCCGCCGCGCGCCAGCTCACGTCGGGTGGCGTGATCGGCTTCGTGCTGTCCTCGTCGGCCAGGGAGCCGATCGACGGGCTGGGAATCTCCAACGGGCTGCGGCCGGGGCTGGCCGGGGTCGCCAAGGACATGGCCAGGGAGTACGGGCCGCACGGTGTCCGGGTGCTCAGCCTGCTGCCGGGCCGGATCATGACCGAGCGCAACCAGGAGCTGCTGGCCGCGACCGGGGACGCCGCGCGGGCCGAGGAGGAGGCGCGGGCCGCGATCCCGCTGCGCCGGTTGGGCGCGCCGCACGAGTTCGGCGCGGTGGCGGCGTTCCTGTTGTCCCCGGCGGCGAGCTACGTCAGCGGCGTGACGGTGCCCGTGGACGGCGGGGCACTCCGCGGCCTCTAGCAAGATTCCTGCTCATCATTGATCGAACATGAGCTATTGCCTTCACTAACTTGCACGAATACGCTGCGGCCATGTTGCGTCGTGTCGCTCCCCTGGCGATCGTGTTCGCCCTCGCCGTGCCCGCGCCCGCCCTCGCCGACGGGCCCCGGGCGCACTATGTCGACTGCTCGGCCGCGGTCGGCGGGGACGGCTCCGCCGGTACCCCCTGGAATGCTCTGGCTCCGGTCAACGCGCACGGGTTCGGGGCCGGTGACCAGCTGCTGTTCAAGCGCGGCACCACCTGCGTCGGCACCCTGGCCCCGACCGGGGCTGGCGCGGCCGGCACCCCGGTCACGGTCGACGCCTACGGCACCGGGGCCGCCCCGAGGATCGCCGGCAACGGCGCGCCGAACGCCGTGTACCTGCGCAACACCGCCTACTGGGAGCTGCGCAACCTCGAGATCACCAACACCGGGGCCGCCGCGGGCAACCGGCGCGGCGTGCTCGTCGAGCTGGAGGACTACGGCACCGCGCACCACTTCGTGCTGGAGAACCTGAACGTGCACGACGTCAACGGCGACGACAAGAAGGACATCGGCGGCAGCGGCGGCATCGAGTTCTGGGTCAAGGGCACGGTCACCCAGACGACGTTCGACGACGTGCAGCTGCTGAACAACACGGTCACGAAGGTCGACCGCAGCGGGGTGTTCTTCGTGTCCACCTGGAACCGGTCGGGCTTCGAGACGCAGAGCGCCGGGGTGTTCGTGCCGTGGACCGGCGTGGTGATCCGGGGCAACACGGTCACCGACACCGGCGGCGACGGGATCGTACCCGGCAACACCGTCGACGCGCTGATCGAGCACAACCGGATCCAGGGGTTCCAGAAGCGGTCGGCCGGGTACAACGCGGGGCTGTGGACGTACGACTCGGACCGGGCGGTGTTCCAGTACAACGAGGTGTCCGGCGGGCAGACCACCCGGGACGGGATGGGGCTCGACGTCGACCAGGGCACGGTCGGGGTGGTGTTCCAGTACAACTACACCCACGACAACGCCGGCGGCTTCCTGTTGCTGTGCAACGCGACCGGCATCCTCCGCGACGCCGTGGTCCGTTACAACCTGAGCGTCAACGACTCCTACCGGGGCGTGGAGAACTGCTCCGGAACCATCGAGTCGGCCACCGTGCACCACAACACGATCTACATCGGACCGGGTGTCTCGCAGACCGTGGTCAACGAGAACAACACGACCCGGCGGAACGTGACCTTCTCGAACAACGTGGTCCTGAAGCAGGGCGCGGGAAGCGCGTCGTTCACCCTGCGCGCCGGGGGCTACGTGCTCGACCGCAACCTGGTCTCCGGCGGCTCGGCCCCGGCCGGCGGAACGAACACGCTGACCTCCGACCCGCTGCTGGTCGCCCCGGGCTCCACGGCCCCCGCCGACTACCGGCTGCGGACCGGCTCCCCCGCCCTGGACAGCGGCACGACCGTCCCGGGCGACGCCGTCGACTACTTCGGCGGCGCGGTCACCGCCAGCCGCGGCTTCCACGCCGGCCCCGGGGTCGCGGCCCCGGCCACCGGGCCGATCCGGGGCGTCGGCAGCGGCCGGTGCGTGGACGTGCCGGGCAGCGTCACCACGGACGGCACGCAGCTCGTGCTGTGGGACTGCCACGGCGGGGCGAACCAGGCGTGGAACCGGCCCGGGGACGGGACCCTGCGGGCCCTGGGCAAGTGCGCGACGGTGACGGGGTCGAACGTGGTCCTGTCGACGTGCACGGGCGCGGCGGCCCAACAGTGGACCGTGACCGGCGCGACGGTGAGGAACGCCGGGCTCTGCCTGGACGCCAACGGCGGCGGCACGGCCAACAACACGAAGGTGATCGTGTGGGCCTGCCACGGCGGGGTCAACCAGCAGTGGACCGTGGCGTAGGGCAGGCGGCTGTCCGCGCGGCCGGCGGGCCGGGGCGCTCCGCGCCCCGGCCCGCCGCCCTCACCCCACGTCCAACACCGCGAACTGCGTCCGGTACAGATCCGAGTACAACCCCCCGGACCCCACCAGCTCCTCGTGCGTCCCCCGCTCCACGATCCGCCCGCCGTCCAGCACGATGATCTGATCGGCGTCCCGCACGGTCGACAGCCGGTGCGCGATCACCAGCGCGGTCCGCCCGGTGAGGGCCTCCCCCAGCGCCCGCTGCACCGCGGCCTCCGACTCGGAGTCCAGGTGCGCGGTCGCCTCGTCCAGGATCACGAATCCCGGCGCCTTCAACAGCAGCCGCGCGATCGCGATCCGCTGCTTCTCCCCGCCGGAGAACCGGTAGCCGCGCTCCCCGACCAGGGTGTCCAGCCCGTCGGGCAGCGTGCGGATCAGGTCCCCGACCTGCGCGCGTTCCAGCGCCTCCAGCATCTCGGCCTCGGTGGCGTCCGGCTTCGCGTACCGCAGGTTCTCCGCGATCGTCTCGTGGAACAGGTGCGAGTCCTGGGTGACGACGCCGACGGTGTCCCGGAGCTCGTCGAGGGAGGTGTCGCGGACGTCCACGCCGTTGACGAGCACGGCCCCGTCGGTCACGTCGTACACCCGGGGCACCAGCATCGACGTCGTGGACTTGCCGGCGCCGGAGGACCCGACAAGGGCCACGAGCTGCCCCGGCTCGACGGTGAACGACACCCCGCGCAGCACGAGGTCGTTCTCCCGCCGGTCGAGCACCGCCACGTCCTCCAACGAGGCCAGCGACACCTCGGCGGCGCTCGGGTACTTGAACGTCACGTCCCGGAACTCCACCCGCACCGGCCCGCCCGGCAACGGCACGGTCGGGGACTTCTCGCTGATGCCCGGCGGCAGGTCGATGATCTCGAAGACCCGCTCGAAGCTGACCAGGGCGCTCATCACGTCGACCCGGACGTTGGACAGCGCGGTCAGCGGCCCGTAGAGCCGGGTGAGCAGCAGGGCGAGGGACACCACGGTACCGGCGCTGATCGCCCCGGACACCGCCAGCGAGCCGCCGAGCCCGTAGGTCAGCGCCTGGGCCAGGCCGGAGACGAGCAGCATCGCGGTGAAGAACGCCCGGCCGTACATCGCGGTGACGACCCCGATGTCGCGGACCCGGTGCGCGCTCTGCTCGAACCGCTGGGCCTCCGTCTCGGGCCGGCCGAACAGTTTGATCAGCAGGGCGCCGGACACCCCGAACCGCTCGGTCATGGTGGTCGTCATGTCGGCGTTCAACTGGTACGACTCCCGGGTCATCGCCGCGAGTCTCCGCCCGACGGTGCGCGCCGGCAGGATGAACGCCGGCACCAGGACCAGGGACAACAGGGTGACCTGCCAGGACATGGTGAACATGACGGCGACGGTGAGGATCAGGGAGATCGCGTTGCTGACCACCCCCGACAGCGTGGACGTGAACGCGCGCTGGGCGCCCGTGACGTCGCTGTTCAGCCGGCTGACGAGCGCGCCGGTCCTGGTCCGGGTGAAGAACTGCAACGGCATGCGCTGCACGTGGTCGTACACCTTGGTGCGCAGGTCGAGGATGATGCCCTCGCCGATCCGGGAGGAGAACCAGCGCTGGGTGATCGACAGGAACGCGTCGGCGATCATCAGCCCGGCGATGATCAGGGCGATCGTGACGACGGCGCGCTGGGCACCCGGGCCGGGCTTCGTGATGGCGTCGACCACCCGCCCAGCGAACACGGGAGTGGCCACGCCGACCACGGCGTCGAGGACGACCAGGATCAGGAACAGGATGATGTCGCGCCGGTAGGGCCGGGCGAACGCGGCGATCCGCCGCCAACTGCCCTTGGCCAACTTGCGGTCACCGAGCTGGTCCTCGCGACGCATCGCCCGGACCATCTCGCCGCCGAGGCCACCGCCCCCGAAACCGCCGCCACCCATCGCCATACAGCCACCCCACCTGCCATCTTCACAGACGGCTCAGCAAGTGCGGAGCCCGTCCGAGATATTGTCAGGAGCGGTAGCGGTTGTCGACCCTTACTTATTCCCCCAGGCCGACAAGATCACGTAGCCGGCGGACCTGGGCGGAGCGCTCGGCGGCCAACTGCTCCTCGTAGGAACGGTCCGCAGCGCCCAGCAGCAGCGCCTTCGTCTCGACCACGGCGTCCCTGTTCGGGCCCAGCAGGGCCGCGACCAGGTCGTCCACGGCGTCGGACAGCTCCTCGCCCGGCACGACCAGCGTCGCCAGGCCGATCCGCTCGGCCTCCAACGCGCCCACCCGCCGGCCGGTCGCGCAGATCTCCAGCGCCCTGGAGTAGCCGACGAGCTGGACGAGCGGCTGCGTGCCGCCGAGGTCCGGAACGAGGCCCAACGTCGGCTCCGCCATGGTGAACTTCGCGTCGTCGGCGAGCACCCGCAGGTCACACGCCAGGGCGAGCTGGAAACCGGCCCCGATCGCGTGGCCCTGCACGGCCGCCACCGTCACGATGTCCGGCCGGCGGAGCCAGCTGAACGCCTCCTGGTACGTCGCGATCAGCGCGGCGCACTCGTCCTCGGAGAGCTTGGCCATCTCGGCGAGGGACAGCCCGCCGGCCAGCTCCCCGCCCGCCATCGCCGCGGCGTCGAGCCCGGCCGAGAACGACCGGCCCTCGCCCTTGACGACCACGACCCGGACGTCGCCCGTCAACTGTCGACCGAAGTCGCGCAGCGCCGCCCAGAGTGCGGGGGTCTGCGCGTTGAGCACCTCGGGGCGGCACAGCGTGACCGTCGCGACCTGGCCGACGACGTCGAGCCGCACCCCCGTCGGGGACACCTCGGAGGTGTGAGGCGCCGGTGCCGTCACCGACGCCCCCTGTCCAGGCAGGTCACGCCTTCTTACGACGCCGTGCGCCGCCTCGCTGCCGAAGCTGGACCTCGGACTCCGAGAGCACCCGGTGCACGAAGCCGTACGAGCGTCCGGTCGAGGTGGCCAGGGCCCGGATGCTCTCGCCGGCGGCATACCGCTCGACGAGGTCCTTGGCCAGGGTCTGACGCTCGGCCCCGATGATCCGGCGCCCCTTCTCGGTGGTGGTGCTGGTGCCGGTGGCTACCATCATCTATCCCTCACGTCTCGCTGTGAGCGGTTGCCGATCCCACCCATGAGATCGTTTCCAAAGATCATGCGCCAGATATGCCCCGGAAGCCAACCAACACGCGCGCTCGTGTCGGGTACCCGATAGCCTCTTGCTCCGTGACGACACAACCGACCCGGATCGAACGGCGTGAACTGGTGACCTGGTTGACGCTCGCCGGCGTCGGGCTCACGCTCACGTGGTTGGCCGTGCACGGAGGGGCACATCTGGGCACCGCAAGTGCCCCCTTCCTGGGACATTACCGCTTCCACCTCGGCCCCGGGACGCTTCTCGCACCAGCCGTCGCGGTGGCCGTGCTGCTCGCCTCCGCCCGCGGACTGCTCGACGGACTGCGGTGGGGACACGTGCTCGGGTTCGGTTACGTCGCCGGGCTCGCCTGGGCGGTCGGCCTGGCACTCGTCGACGGCCCGGGCGGCCTTACCCGCGCCCTGACGTTCTCCGACGACTCCACCGGCGTCGGACACCCGCCCGGCCCGCTGCTGCTGCTCGGCTGGCTGCGCGAGGCCGGCCTGCCCGACCTGGTGATCGGCACGCTCCTGACGGCCGTCGGCCTGCTGACGGTGCCCGTCGTGCTGGTCGCCGTGCGCGGCTCGTGCGGGGACGCCGCCGCGCGGGCGTTCGTGCCGGTGCTGGTCCTGGCCCCGTACGCGATCTGGACGGCGGTCAGCCTGGACGGGATCGTGGCACTGCTCGGCGCGACCGGGGTGATGCTCGGCGAGCGCGGCAGCAAACACGTCCGGACCGGGTGGAAGGCCGCGGGGCTGACCCTGTCGGCGGGGCTGGTGCTGGGCGTTGCGGCGCTGTTCTCGTACTCGGTGCCGTGGCTGGGGCTGTCCGTCGTCTGCCTGTACTTCGCCCGCCGCCGCCCCCTGCTGCACCTGGCCAGCGGGCTGGGCGCGCTGATCCCGGTGCTCCTGGCCACCTGGGCCGGGTTCAACTGGTTCGACGGGCTGCTCACCGCGCAGGCGGACTTCGCTGCCCGGATCGAGCCGCACCGCTCGGCGCTGTGGTGGAGCGGGATCAGCCTGGTCGCGCTCCTGATCGCTGCCGGTCCGGCGCTGATGGCCAGCGTGCGCAAGCTGCGGAACACGCCGGGCTGGCCGTTCCTGGTCGGGGCTCTGGTGGCGATCCATCCTGTTCTCCGTGCTCGCCGGGTTCGCGCGCGGCGGGGTGGAGCACGCGTGGCTGCCGTTCTTCCCGTGGCTCCTGGTGGCCGCCACGGCCCCGGAACGCCAGGGGGGGCCACCTGTACACCCCCCACTACTCCTGGTCACCGCAGGGGCTCTCACGGCGATGGTGATCGAGGCGGTCGTCGCGACCCCCTGGTGAGCCAGCCGCGACCCCAGGTGAGACAAAAGAGCGCCTTCATCCGGTACCAGATGAAGGCGCTCTTCTTGCTTGTAGCTCTAGGCCCTGAAAAAGTGGGCCCAGCCACGCTCCGCGCGGCTACGCCAGCTCGATGAGCTCCAGCAGGTCGTCGGACCAGGCGTCCTCGACGCCGTCGGGCAGCAGGATCGCCCGGTCCGGCTTGAGGGCGAGCACGGCACCCGGGTCGTGCGTGACCAGCACGATCGCACCCGGGTAGTTGGCGATCGCGTCGAGCACCTGCTCGCGGCTCGCCGGGTCCAGGTTGTTCGTCGGCTCGTCGAGGAGCAGCACGTTCGCGCCGGAGCAGACCAGGCCCGCCAGGGCGAGCCGGGTCTTCTCGCCGCCGGAGAGCACGCCGGCCGGCTTGTCCACGTCGTCGCCGGTGAACAGGAACGCGCCGAGGATCTTGCGCAGCTCCGTGTCGGTCTGGCCGGTGCCGTGCGGGCCGATCGCCGAGGACGCCGAGCGCATGTGGTCGAGAACCGTGCGGTCCACGTCCAGGGTCTCGTGCTCCTGGGCGTAGTAGCCGATCCGCAGGCCGTGCCCGGCGACCACCTCGCCGGTGTCGGACTCGACCACGCCGCCGAGCATCCGCAGCAGGGTCGTCTTGCCCGCGCCGTTCAGGCCGATGATCGCGACCCGGGAGCCCCGGTCGACGGCCACGTCCACGTCGGTGAAGATCTCCAACGAGCCGTAGGACTTGCTCAGCCCGGACGCCGTCAGCGGGGTCTTGCCGCACGGCACCGGGGCCGGGAACCGGACCTTGGCGACCCTGTCGCTGGCCCGGACCTCCTCCAGCCCGCTGATCATCTTCTCGGCGCGCTTGGCCATGTTCTGCGCGGCCACGGTCTTGGTGGCCTTGGCCCGCATCTTGTCCGCCTGCGCGAACAGCGCGCCGGCCTTCTTCTCCGCGTTGGCCCGCTCGCGCTTGCGGCGGCGCTCGTCGGACTCGCGCTGGGTGAGATAGGCCTTCCACCCCAGGCTGTACTGGTCGACCATCGAGCGGTTCGCGTCCAGATACCACACCTTGTTGACCACGGCGTCGAGCAGCGAGGCGTCGTGACTGATCACGATCAGCCCGCTCTTGTGCCCGGCGAGGTAGCCGCGCAGCCAGGTGATCGAGTCGGCGTCGAGGTGGTTCGTCGGCTCGTCGAGCAGCAGGATGCCGCCCTCCGCGCCGTCGGAGAACAGGATCCGCGCCAGCTCGATCCGGCGGCGCTGACCACCGGAGAGGGTGCCCAGGTTCTGGGCGAGCACCCGGTCGGGCAGGCCCAGGTTGGAACAGATCCGGGCGGCCTCGGCCTCGGCCGCGTAGCCCCCGAGGGCTGCGAACCGGTCCTCCAGCCCGCCGTACTTGCGGACCAGTTTGTCGCTGTGGTCCGTGGCGAGCTGGGCCTCGACGGCCTTCATCTCGGCCATGATGACGTCGAGCCCGCGCGCGGACAGCACCCGGTCGCTGGCCCGCTGCTCGGGGTCGCCGGTGCGGGGGTCCTGCGGCAGGTATCCGATCGGGCCCTTGGTCTCGATCTGGCCCGTGTACGGCGTTCCCTCGCCGGCCAGGACCTTCAGGGTGGTGGTCTTGCCCGCGCCGTTGCGGCCGACGAGGCCGATCCGGTCGCCGGGCTGGACGCGCAGGGTGGTGTCGGACAGCAAGATGCGGGCACCGGCGCGCAGCTCGAGGCCGCTGACGGAAATCATGGTTGACGTGCTCACTCTCGGAACAAAAGGGGGTGACAAGGACGGGAACGGGCACCGTCGGGGTCAGTCGAGGAGAAGAGGCACGTGCCGAGTCTACCGGGGCCACATTCATGATCAAAATGGGTTTTGCGTCACGTGTGCCACGGGGGACGAACTGACCGTTAATCTGTGCGCGTGGAATTCAACGAGAAGGCCGAGATCGACACGTCACAGGTCGAGGACGCGTCGGGGTCCTCCGGCGGCGGCTCTCCGTTCCCGGGCGGGATGTCCTTTCCGGGGGCCGACTCCGGTGGCGGGGGTGGCGGCGGGCTCGGGTCGGTGCTCGGCGGCAGGGGCGGGCTGTTCGGCGGCGGGATCGTCGGGCTGCTGATCCTGTGCCTGCTCGGCTTCCTCGGCGTCGGCGGCAACCTCGGCGGGATGGGCGGGCTGCTCAATGACGGCGGCACCACCTCGCAGAACGTCGACAACTCCGACCTGCAGTCGAAGTGCGCCGTCACGAACCCCGACCGGTTCAAGGACGTCAAGTGCCGCAACACCCTCTTCGTGAACTCGATCCAGAACTACTGGCGCTCCGGGCTCCAGACCAACTTCGGTCGGGCGTACCAGCTCGCGCCCACCCAGTTCTTCTCCGGCTCGGTCAACACCGCCTGCGGGAACGCCACCTCGGGCGTCGGGCCGTTCTACTGCCCGGGCGACAAGAAGGTGTACATCGACCTGAGCTTCTACGACGAGCTGGCGAAGCGGTTCGGGGCGCCGGGGCAGTTCGCGCAGGCGTACGTGCTGGCGCACGAGTACGGGCACCATGTGCAGAACCTGTTGGGCACCGAGGCGCAGATGCGCCGGGCCCAGCAGCGCGACCCCGGGAACGCCAACCAGTACTCGGTGATGCTCGAGCTGCAGGCCGACTGCTACGCGGGCGTGTGGGCCAAGGCCGCCACCGCGACCACCGACAAGTCCGGCAACGCCATCTTCACGTCGATCACCCAGCAGGACATCAACGAGGCGCTGACCGCGGCGGCGGCCGTCGGGGACGACGCGATCCAGAAGAAGGCCACCGGCAGCATCAACAAGGACTCGTGGACGCACGGGTCGAGCGTGCAGCGGCAGCAGTGGTTCGGCCGGGGCTTCGAGACCGGGGACCCGAAGCAGTGCAACACGTTCGGGACGTCGCTCGGCTGAGTTCGCGCGGGGGCCCCGTCTCGGCGGGACCCCCGCGTCTCCTCAGAGGGACAGCTGGTCGAACGGGAGCGACTCCAGGAAGTCGCGGGCGTCGAACAGCTCGCCGGCCGTCGCGACGCCGGTGACCTTCGCCCGGCCGTCGAGGACACGCTCGGCGGCCTCGACCACGATCGGGGCCGTGAACCAGTAGATGTCCTGCCCGTGGGCCGACACCCGGCGCTCCTCGTTCCCCCTGCGGACCACCACCTCGACGAGGAACCGCTGCGCGGACCGTCCACGGTCGTCGACCGCCTCGGGCCCGGTGGTCTCCGGATCGCGGAGGTCGGCGAGCGGACGCGTGTTCAGGTAAGCGTGCACGACCGGGGTGCGTAGATGGCGCGGGATGGTCACGATGTCCGTGGCGGACACCTCGCCCACCACCTCCTGGGTGCCGAAGGGCGCGGGGAACTCCCAGGTGCCCGTCGGTGGCGGGTTGTCGCCCGGGAGGACCGTGAAACCGCCGTCCCGGTACACGACCCGCCGGCCGGCCCTGCGCTCCCCCGCCTTCGTGCTGCCCAGGGTCGGCTTCCAGCTGTCGAGGGCTACCGCGACCGACACCTCGTCCACCGCGTCCCAGTCCCGCGCGGCGGCGGTGGCCAGGAGGTCGCCCAGTGCCCCGAAGAAGGCCATCGTCGGCGCGATCACGATGCTGCGGTCGCCGTCCGCGTAGCGCTCGAACGTGCTGATCGCGACGAGGGCCTCCCCGGTGACGTCCAGGTAGGGGATGCCCGCGCGGCGCGCCGCGTCGATCAGCGGCGGCGTGGTCTCGGCGAACGGGCCGGCGCAGTTGATGACCGCCACGGCACCGGCGAGCGCGCGGTCGAGCGCGTCGGGATCCTCCACCGACGCCGGGCGGACCTCCCCGCCCCGGGCCGCGGCCGCCAGTTTGGCGGCGTCCCGCCCCGAGTGGATCGGGGTCCACCCGCGCCGCCGCAGCTCCGCGGCGACGAACTTGCCTGTGTGCCCGTAGGCCCCGTACACGGTGATCGCCTGTCCCGGCGTCGGTTCGCTGCGCATGATCACCAGTCTGCCGGCCCCGGAACCCGACAGGGAGTGCCGCAAACGACAGGGTGCGCTAGATTCGCGTCATGCCCGCGCAGCCGCACGTCGTCGTCCTGGCACTCTCCGACCGGATGCCGATCTTCGAGGTCGCCGTGCCGTGCGAGGTGTTCGCGGACCGGCCCCGGGTCCCCCGGCCGTGGTACGAGTTCTCGATCGCCGTCGTCGGCGACCGGCCGGTGACGCTCGGCCCCGGCTTCCAGCTCCCCGCCGGGCACAGCCCCGACCTGGAACGGGCCGACACCCTGATCGTGCCGGCCTGCCCCGACCTCGACGACCCGCCGGCGGACCTGGTGCGGGTCGTGCGGGACGCCCACGCCCGCGGCGCGCGCATCCTGTCGATCTGCACCGGGGCCTTCGTGCTGGCCGCCGCCGGGATCCTGGACGGGCGGCGCGCGACGACGCACTGGATGCACGCCGAGCGGCTGGCCCGGCACCACCCGGCCGTGCGGGTCGACGCCTCCGTGCTCTACCTCGAGGACGAGAACGTGATCACCTCAGCGGGGACGGCCGCCGGGATCGACGCCTGCCTGCACGTGGTCCGGGTCGACCACGGGGCCGCCGTCGCCGCCGACCTCGCCCGCCGGATGGTCACCCCGCCGCACCGCGCGGGCGGGCAGGCCCAGTTCCACCGCCCGGCCCCGCCGGCCACCGACGACTGGCTCGCCCCGCTGCTGGGCTGGGTCGGCGGAAACCTGCACATGCCGCTCGTCACCGCGGACCTGGCCGAGCAGGCGAACGTCAGCGTCCGGACCCTGGAGCGCAGGTTCGCCGCGGCGCTCGGGATGTCCCCGTTGCAGTGGCTGCTGCACCAACGGGTGTACCGGGCACAGGAGCTCCTGGAGACCAGCGATCAGCCCGTGCGCTGGATCGCCGCGACCTGCGGATTCGGCACTGCGGCGAGCTTGCGGGCGCACTTCGGGCGGATCGTCGGGGCGCCACCGGCGGCGTACCGGCAGACGTTCCGGCACCGGGCGTGACCGGTCGCGGCACGGGCGACGCCCGGGGCGTCGAGGATCCCGAGGCGATCAGCCCCGGGCGGCCGCCGCGTGCCGGGGCAGGTGTCGCCGTAACCGGATGATGGTTTTCAGGCTCTTTCCGGCACGGCCCGGCCGCGCACCCGACCGGGGCCCCTGGGTCAGGAGGACGCGCGGGCCAGGCCGGCCCGGTTGCGGACGCCGAGCCGGCGGTAGAGCCTGGTCAGGTTCGCCTCGACGGCCTTCACGGACAGGTGCAGGGTCGCGGCGATCTCGCGGTTCGTGGCGCCCGCGCGGACCAGCTCGATGATCCGGCGTTCCGTCTCCGTGGCCGGGCCGCCCTCCGCGTCCCGCCGCGCGAGCCGTTCCACGGCGTACCGGTGCCACGGCCGGCACCCGACCATCGCGAACCGGTCCGCGGCCTCCCGCAGCGCCACCCGGGCCAGCCCCGGCCGCCGGGCCCGCCACTCCAGCTCCCCGAGAGTCAGCCAGGCGCGGGCCACGTCGACCGGCAGCTCCCCGGAGCCGGCGAGGGCGGTGCGCAGCCGGTCGGCGGCCTCGCGCTGGCGGCCCCGGACCGCCTCGATGACGCAGTCGGCCCGGGTGAAGCCGAGGAGCACGGTGTCCCGCTGCAACCGGACCGCCTCGGCGCGGGCCTCCGCGAGCACGATCGCCGCCTGCTCCGGGTTGCCCGACAGCGCCAGGGTCTCGACCAGGTCGGCGTCGATCACGGCCTGCGCCGGGTCGGTGAGGCCCAGCTTGTGCAGCAGGGTGCGGGCCCGGTCCAGCCGGCCGGCGGCGGACTCGAGCCGGTCGAGCAGGATGTCCGCGCGGCCCCTGCCGAGCAGGCCGAGAGCGAGCCATTCCTGGTCGTGGATGCGTTCCTGGATGTCGATCGCGGCGTCCAGCAGTTCGACGGCCCGTTCGACCGTGCCGCCGAACAGTTCTGCGGTGCCCTGGTGCACGAGGCCCCGGCCGGCGGTCGGCTCGACCTCCATCCGGAGCTGGCCGGCGAGCAGTCCGACGGTGTACGCGTCCCCGCACCGCCCCTGCCGGGCGTACGCGACCGCCGACAGTTGCAGGACCTCGAACAGCTCGGTGACCATGCCCGCGCGCTCGACGTCGGCGCGCAGGCGATCCACCACGTCCACGGCGCGCTCCAGGTCGCCGGCGCGCATGATGGCCAGCGCCGCATACCGGCGCATCATCGCCGATCCGCGGGTCAGCTCCCGCCCCTCGGCCAGCCGCAGGCCGCGGTCGAGCACCTCGCGGGCATGCTCCGGATCGGTGGTCACCTCCACGGACAGCCGGATGGTGAGCGTGTCGAGCAGCAGCTCGGTGTCCCCGCAGCGTTCGGCCAGCCGCTCGGCGACGTCGAGGTCCCCGCGGGCGGACTCGCAGCCGGTCTCACGGACGGCGAGCTCGGCCCGGTAGCGGTGCACCCAACCGGTCAGCCGGTCGTCGCCGCCCGCGTCCGCCCGGGCCGCGGCGAGGAGCGCGCGGACCCCGGTCATGTCCCCGCCGCACAGCTCCATCAGGAGCAGCCGGGCCTCGACCCGCGCGGGAGCCACCTCGCCGGCCAGGATCTCCCCACACAACGCCCGGGTCCGGTCGGCGAGGCCGGCACGGTGCGCGTACCAGCCGGCGGCGACCAGCCGGGACGCCGCCAGCACCGGGTCGGCGACCGTGCGCTCCGCCGCGAGCTGGGCCAGCTCCGCCGCCGTGCCGGGCGCGCCCCGGTCCTCGGCGACCACGGCAGCGGCCGACAGGTCGTCGGCGAGCCGCGCTGAGGGGCTGGTCACGGCCAGGGCCTGGTGCCGGGCGCGTTCCACCGGGTCGTCGGCGCTGGCGGCGAGCCGGGCGTGCGCCGCGCGCAGGTCCGCCGGCGCGGCCTCGGCCTGCACCAGGTCGCTGAGCAGCGGGTGGCTGAACCGCAGCCGGCCGCCGGCGCCGAAGACGAGCACCCCGGCCTCCAGCGCGGCGACGACCCCGGGATCGGTGCGCGACACGGGCACCCGCTCGGGCCGGCCGGTGAGCGCGACGAGCAGCAGCGGCGGGCCGGACTCCGGGGGCAGGTCCCCGAGTCGGGCCGCGACCAGGGACCGGAGCCGGGCCGGCACCGGCAGCGGCTCGTCCGGCCACGGCTGGGTGCCGGTCCGGCGCAGGGAACGGCCCAGCTCCAGGGCGTAGAACGGGTTGCCGTCGCTGGCCGCGCACAGCCGGCTGAGCCCGGGGCCGACGAGCCGCAGGTCGAGCCGGGCCCGGAGCAGGTCGGCGAGCACGTCCTCCGGCAGCGGACCGAGTTCGACCTCCTCCTCCGGGGCCGGGACGACGGCGGTCCTAGTGGGCCCGCTCTCCGTACGCTCGGCGGCGAGGACCCGCAGCCGGCCACCCGTGAGCCTGCGCGCGGCGAACGCGAGCACGTCGAGGCTGGCCTGGTCGAGCCACTGCACGTCGTCGAGGACGAGGAGCACCCCGCGCCGCGTCGTCAGATACCGCAGCAGCTCCACGACCGCGAGCCGCACCGCCAGGGGGTCGACCCGCGACCCCGGGGCCGGCACCCGGCGGAGCAGGGCGGTGTCCAGCGCGACCCGCTGGGGCACCGGCAGGACGGGACCCGCGGCGACCATCACCCCGCCGAACAGGTCGGCTAGCGCCAGGTAGGGCAGGTCGGCCTCGGCGACCGACGGGGTACTGCGCAGCACCAGGAGCCCGGCTGCTCCGGCCTCGGCGGCCAGCGCGTCGACCAGGGTGGTCTTGCCGATGCCGGCGGGGCCGTGCAGCAGCAGCCCACCGCCCCGGTCGAGCCGGCTGCGGCACCTGTCGAGGACCTCCGTACGGCCGAGGACGGCGGCGACATCCTGCATCACGCCAGTCTGCCCGCCCGACCCGTTTGTGGCGAGAGTTCCCAGCTCAGCACGTTCCGCGACCTGTTGTATGCGGTAAGTCACACAACCCTCAGGGCGACCCTACGGGGACCCTCGATCCGGGATCCCGGCGCAGATTCCGTGGCCTTCGCGCTTCTACGCTGCGCAAACAGCTCCGGTCCGGGGCGCGTCCCGAGGGGGGTGGGCGTCCCGGGCCGGTCCGAACTCCCCGCCCCGGTGGCTCCCGGGGCGGGGATCCCCGCTAGGAACTCAGCAGCACCCGCACGGACCGGGCCTGCGCGACGGCCTGCTCCAGCACCGCGAGTCGGGGGTCGGCCACCTCGAGAAACCGGTCGACCCGCACCGCGGCCAGTGCGGCGAGCCGGGGGTCGGCGAGAATCTCGTCGACGGCCTGGCGGTCCCCGCCGCACACCAGGGCTGTGACCGGCAACGCCGGCACCAGCACCCGGACGGCCGTGTCCGCCGCCGCGTCCCAGACCTGCCGGGCCTGGTTGGCGCGGCGGCGGGCGAACCGCTGCTGGGACCAGCCCCCGGCGGCTGTGCGGCTCTGCACGTACTTGGAGTCCACCTTCGAGGCGGTCAACCGGTCCCCGGCGGCGACGCCGACCGCGTACCCGCCGCGCCGGGCCAGGATCAGCGCGATCCGGTAGGGCGCGTTGGCCGCCTCGACCAGCTCCGGCAGGCTGCCCGCCGAGCCCACGGTCAGGTGGAACTCCGCGGTCTCGCCGTCCCCACCGGTCAGGGTCAGCCCGTCGGCCGTCGCCCCGCCGTGCCGCTCGCCGAAGCCGGCGATCCACTTCTCCAGCCGCGCCGGGGCCACGTCCACCCATCGTCCGCCGCCCACTGCCGGTCTGCTCGCCATGGCGCAACGCTATGTCACACCCGGCTGGCATGCTCGACGCTATGACGACGTCGACGATGCTGGCCGCGCTGACCTCGACGTTCGAGGCCGCCGGAGACCCGGAGCAGGCGGCGAGGATGTCGGCGTACATGCGCGACCAGTTCGCGTTCCTCGGCATCCCGTCCCCGGCCCGGCGCACGCTCGGCCGCGTGGTGTGGCGGGAGCTGCCGAAACCGACCGGGGCGGAGCTGGAGGCGGTGGCGCGCGCCTGCTGGGCTTTGAAAGAGCGCGAATACCACTATTTTTGTACTGACTACGTGACCCGCCACATCCGCGTAGCCGGTCCCGAGTTCCTGGACACCGTCCGGTTCCTGCTCGTGACCCACTCGTGGTGGGACACCGTGGACGCGCTCGCCTCGCACGTCGTCGGCCCGCTCGTGACGGCGTCCCCGGAGCTGGTCGCGACGATGGACGCCTGGGCGGGCGGCGAGAACCTGTGGCTGGCCCGGACGGCGGTGCTGCACCAGCTGGGCTACAAGGCGCGCACGGACGCCGTCCGGCTCTTCGGTTACTGCTCCGATCTCGCGGGGCACAAGGACTTCTTCATCCGCAAGGCGATCGGCTGGGCGCTGCGGGAGTACGCGTACACGGAACCGGAGCTGGTCCGCGGGTTCGTCGAGGCGCGTCGGGGAGTGTTGTCGCCGCTGTCGGTCCGCGAGGCCCTGAAGAATCTCTGAGTTCAGTTCCCCTTGGCGCGGCTGCGGTGGGCGGCGACCGTGGTGCGGCTGGCGCACGTGTTGCCGCAGAACCGCCGGCTGTGGTTGCGGGAGGCGTCCACGAAGAAGTTCGGGCAGCCGCGCGCCCCGCACCGGCCGAGCACCACTTCGGGCACCCCGCACGCGATGTGCGCGAGGGCCGCGCCGCAACCCCGGGCGAGCCAGTCCAGAGCTGGCTCCCCGTCGTACGCATGGTGCAGGTGTGGGTCGCCCAACCCGTCGTGGTCACTGATGTGCAGCCTGGGCGGGTGGCGCTCCAGCATCGCGTTCACCGGGGCCAGCGGGCCGCCGTCGGCCACGGCGTCCAGCGCGGGGCGCAGCTCGGCCAGCAGGGCGGCCAGCTCGTCCGGGGTCGGCCGGTCGACCCGGTGCTGGCCGAACATCTCGTCGCTGAACGCTGTCGGGCCGTCGCCGTTGGCGAGCTCGACAGCGAGCCGGGCCAGATTGGCAATGTAGTCCTCGTAACGCACTTGACCACCTACACGATCGCGGGGCATGGTAGGTCCCATGACGCTTGACGAAGCCTACATGTCCCGTCCGGACCTCGCCGTGGCCCGCCACCTCCAGCGCGCCGGCCAATGGGACCTGGCCCTCGCGCACCTCAGCGCCACGCCCGCCCCGGCCACCTCATCGACCCCTGCCACCGCGCGCGGCGCGGGCCCCGGCGATCCGCTCCTCGCAGCGCTCGCCGCCGAGATCACCGTCGACCGCTTCCTCTGGCAGCTCGGCGACGTCACCCCGGCGCTGACCGCGATCGCCGCCCTCGGCGACACCCCCCTCGCGGCCCTGCTCACCGGCCAGCTCACCTACTGGGGCACGCTGTTCTCCCTCGACCTCCCCGGCCTGGACGCCGACCCGGTGAAGACGTTCGGCGGCGTGCTCGACGCCCCGGAACTCGGCGGCTGGCCCCTCTTCTGGCACGCGGTCTCCACCGAGAACCTGCGCGGCGACACCCCCACGGCCACCGCCGGCTACGAGAAGGTGCGGCAGTGGGCCCGTGACACCGGGGACGTGCTGCTCGAGTCGTACGCGAGCCGGCACCTCGCCACCGGGGACGACACGGTCCCCCTGTTCCGGCTGTCCGTGCAGCAGCGCGCCGCCGCCGGGGCCCGCCCGCAGCTCGCGGCCGCGCAGAGCACCCTCGCCGACGCGCTCGGCGACACCCCCGAGGCAGCCGAACTCCGCGCCCTGGTGGCGTACACCGCCGACGAACTCGGGATCAGTTGGCTCCGTCGGGACCCATCGGGGAATTCTTAATTATTGGGGCTACAATTCCCGAATGGGTAGAGGAGCGCGTGGCAAGGTCCGCTGGACGAAGGACCGGATCAAGAAGAAGAAGTCGGCGGAGAAGCGTGACGCGCAGCTCCGGGGCGAGGCGAGGAAAGCCGCCGCCAAGTAAGCCACAAAGGGCGCTCCCTGACGGGAGCGCCCTTTTTTGTCGATTCAGGGGGACGACCGACGCACGCCGGAAACGCCCCGCCGTAACCGCCAAATGATCTTGATCTGGCTCTTGATCTAAGGCGACGTGGCCCGGCGTGGGCGGGGCTGGCAAGCAATTCGGGCTCCCAATGTACCGGTGTTGTACATGGGAGCCAGAATTGCGCAGTCCAGCGTCGTCCACGCCGGGTCCAAACGGTCAGACGTTGAAACCGAGTGCCCGGAGCTGCTCGCGGCCCTCGTCCGTGATCTTGTCCGGGCCCCACGGCGGCAGCCACACCCAGTTGATCCGCAGGTCCGTGGCCAGCCCGCCGCCCGGACCGGTCAGCAGCGCCGCGCGGGCCTGCTCCTCGATCACGTCGGTGAGCGGGCAGGCCGCCGAGGTCAGGGTCATGTCGACGGTGCAGACCAGCTCGTCGTCGACGTGCAGGCCGTAGATCAGGCCGAGGTCGACGACGTTGATGCCGAGCTCCGGGTCGACGACGTCCTTGAGGGCCTCGAGAAGGTCCTCCTCGCTGGGCTTGGGCTTCGGCTCGGTGGCCAGCTCGACAGCTTCACTCATGGCTTCTACTCCCCTACCGCAGCGGCACGGGCGGCCGCGTCCTTGAACGCCATCCATGGCAACAACGCGCACTTCACCCGGGCCGGATACTTCGAGACCCCGGCGAAGGCCACTCCGTCGCCCAGCAATTCCTCGTCCGGTTCCATCTTGCCGCGCGAACCCATCAGCTCGACGAACACGTCGCCCAACTCCAGGGCCGTCGCGAGCTTGGCGCCGGCGAGCAGTTCGTACATCACGCTCGCTGCGGCCTGGCTGATCGAACAGCCCTGGCCGTCGTAGGAGATGTCCTTGACGACACCGCCGACGAGCCAGACCCGCAGCGTGATCTCGTCGCCGCAGGTCGGGTTGACGTGGTGCACCTCCGCGCCGAACGGCTCCCGGAGGCCCTTGCCCTTCGGGCGGCGGTAGTGATCCAGGATGATCTCCTGGTAGAGCTGGTCAAGCTGCATCAGCCGAAGACCTTCCGAACCTGCTCGAGCCCGCGCACGAGCGCGTCGACCTCGTCGGTCGTCGTGTACACGTAGAACGAGGCACGGGTCATCGCCGGTACGCCGAACCGCACGCACGTCGGCTTGGCACAGTGGTGCCCGACCCTGACCTGCACGCCCTCCGCGTCGAGGACCTGACCCACGTCGTGGGGGTGGATCTTGTCCAGCGCGAACGAGATCGTCCCGCCCCGGCCGACCGGCACCTCGGGGCCGATGATCCGCAGCCCGGGGACCGTGGCGAGCGCGTCGAGCGCGTACGCCGTGATCTCCTTCTCGTGCCACTGGACGGCCGGCATGCCGAGCGCCGTGAGGTAGTCCACCGCAGCGCCCAGCCCGATGGCCTCCGCGATCGGCGGGGTACCGGCCTCGAACTTGGCCGGCGCCGCCGCGTACGTGGTCTTCTCCATCGTCACGGTCTCGATCATCGAGCCGCCGCCGAGGAACGGGGGCATCGCGTCGAGCAGTTCGGCGCGGCCCCACAGGCAGCCGATCCCGGTCGGGCCGAGCATCTTGTGCCCGGTGAACGCGATGAAGTCGACGTCGTAGTCGACCACGTTCATCGGCAGGTGCGGCACCGACTGCGACGCGTCGAGCATCACCAGCGCGCCCACCTCGCGGGCCCGCTTCGTCAGCGCCGCCGTCGGGTTGACCGTGCCCAGGATGTTGGACATGTGCACGATCGACACGATCTTGGTGCGCTCGGTCAGCAGGTCGTCGAGGTTCGACATGTCCAGCCGGCCGTGGTCGGTGATCCCGAACCAGCGCAGGGTCGCGCCCGTGCGCTCCGCGAGCATCTGCCACGGCACGATGTTGGAATGGTGCTCCATCTCCGAGATCAGGATCTCGTCGCCCGGGCCGATCCTGAACCGGTCGTCCTCCGAGCGTTCCCGGAAGGCGTGCGCCACCAGGTTGATCGCCTCGGAGGAGTTCTTCGTGAAGATCAGCTCGTCGGACGAGGGCGCGCCGATGAAGTCCGCGATCCTGGCCCGGGCGCCCTCGTACGCGTCCGTTGCCTCGGTGCCCAGGGTGTGCACCGAGCGGGACACGTTCGCGTTGTGGAACGCGTAGTGCACGGCGATCGCGTCGATCACCTGCTGCGGCTTCTGCGAGGTGTTCGCGCTGTCGAGGTAGACGAGAGGATTACCGTTGACCACCCGGTCGAGGATCGGGAAGTCGGCGCGTACCTTCGCCACGTCGAAGCGCGGCGCGTCCTCGTACTGCGGCATCCCCTCCGGGATGGTCAACGCCATGTCAGACTCCTGTCGGGAGGAACCGCTCGTAGCCCTTGGCCTCGAGGTGCTCGGCCAGCTCCGGGCCGCCCTGCTCGACGATGCGGCCGCCGACGAAGACGTGCACGAAGTCGGGCTTCACGTACCGCAGGATCCGGGTGTAGTGCGTGATCAGCAGCAGGCCGGTCTCGCCGCGCTCCTTGACCCGGTTGATGCCCTCGGACACGACGCGCAGGGCGTCGATGTCGAGGCCGGAGTCGGTCTCGTCGAGGATCGCCATCTTCGGCTTGAGCAGCTCGAGCTGCACGATCTCGTGCCGCTTCTTCTCGCCGCCGGAGAAGCCCTCGTTGACGTTGCGCTGGGCGAACGCCGGGTCCATCTGCACGGCCGCCATGGCGTCCTTGAGCTCCTTGGCCCAGGTGCGCAGCTTCGGCGCCTCGCCGTCGATGGCGGTCTTGGCGGTGCGGAGGAAGTTCGCGACGCTGACGCCGGGCACCTCCACCGGGTACTGCATGGCCAGGAAGAGGCCGGCGCGCGCCCGCTCGTCCACGGTCATCTCGAGGACGTTGTGCCCGTCGAGGGTCACCGAGCCCCCGGTGATCTGGTACTTCGGGTGCCCGGCGATCGAGTACGCGAGCGTGGACTTGCCCGAGCCGTTCGGACCCATGATCGCGTGGGTCTCGCCGGCCCGGATCGTCAGGTTGACCCCGGACAGGATCGGCTTCAGCTCACCCTCGGCCAGCTTGACCGCGACCTGCAGGTCCTTGATCTCCAGAACGCTCACTTGCCCACCACTCCAATGTGAATCTCGCCGTCACGCACCTCGACGGGGTAAACAGGGACCGGCTCGGTGGCCGGCAGGCCGGACGGCTCGCCCGTCCGCAGGTCGAACCGCGAACCGTGCAGCCAGCACTCGATCGTGCAGCCGTCGACCTCGCCCTCCGACAGGGCGATCGCGGCGTGCGAGCACTCGTCACGGATGGCGTAGAAGTTGTCGTCCTCGGCGTGCACGACCGCGATGGCCGTGCCGTCGATCTCCGCCCGGACGACGGCCCCCTTGGGCACATCGTCCACGGAACAGATCCGGGTCATTCACCCACCGCCGTGAGCCGGGCGTCGATCACCGCGCTGAGCCGCTCGCGCAGCTCCTCGGCCGGGATCTTCGCCAGCAGCTCGGCGAAGAAGCCCCGGACCACCAGGCGACGGGCCTCGGGCTCGGTGATGCCCCGGCTCATCAGGTAGAACAGGTGCTCGTCGTCGAACCGGCCGGTCGCGCTCGCGTGTCCAGCCCCGACGACCTCGCCGGTCTCGATCTCCAGGTTCGGGATCGAGTCGGCGCGCGCGCCGTCGGTGAGGATCAGGTTCCGGTTGATCTCGTACGTGTCCGTGCCGGTCGCCTCCGTGCGGATCAGCACGTCGCCGACCCAGACGGTGTGCGCGCCCTCGCCCTGCAGCGCGCCCCGGTAGGTCACGTGGCTGCGGCAGTCGGGCACGGTGTGGTCGACGAGGAGCCGGTGCTCCTGGTGCTGGCCGGCGTCGGCGAAGTAGAGGCCGAAGCTCTCGAAGTCACCACCCCGCCCGGTGTACTCAGCGGAGGTGTACTGCCGGACCAGGTCCCCGCCGAGCGTCACCTGCACGTGCGTGACCTTGGCGTCGCGGCCGAGCCGGAACTTCACGTGCTGGGCCTGCACCGACTCGCGGTCCCAGTCGGCGACCGTGACCAGGGTGAGCCGGGCGCTGTCGGCGACGAGGACCTCGACGTTGTCGCCGAGCACGGCCGGGCCGGACTGCTCCAGGATCACGGCGACCTCGGCCATCGGGCCGACGTCGATCACGGTGTGCCCGTGGGCGACCCCGTCGACGCCGCCGCCGATCACCCGCACGGAGACGGGCTCCGCCGGGACCGCCTCGCGGCCGATCTCGATGAGCAGGGCCTTCTCGGCGCCCGCGTAGGCGAGGGCGCTCGGCCGGTCGAACGGGACGAGCGTCGCGCCGAACCGGGCGTCACCCTTGGCGATCTCGCCGACGGTGACCCCGGGCAGGTTCTGGGCGTACTCGTGCCGTGGGCCGGCCGCCGCCCCCGCCGCGTCCCCGTCGGCGAGGCCGAGCAGACGCTTGAGCGGGGTGAACCTCCACTCCTCCTCCCGGCCGTTGAGGGCCGGGAAGTCGGCGGGTTCGTACGAGCGAAGCTCCTGCGCGCGGGTCTTCGGCGGGATAACAGTGGCAGTCATTCTGAGCGGAGCTCCCATCTTCAAACGTTCGTGGAGGTCAGGCCGGCGGCGTCAGCCGACCGCACCCTCCATCTGGAGCTCGATCAAACGGTTCAACTCGAGCGCGTACTCCATCGGGAGCTCCTTCGCGATCGGCTCGATGAAGCCGCGCACGATGGTCGCCATGGCCTCGTCCTCGGTCAGCCCACGGCTCATCAGGTAGAAGAGCTGGTCGTCGCTGATCTTGGAGACGGTCGCCTCGTGCCCCATCTGGACGTCGTCCTCGCGGACGTCGACGTAGGGGTACGTGTCCGAGCGGGAGATCGTGTCCACGAGCAGCGCGTCGCACTTGACGGTGCTCTTGGAGTGGTGCGCGCCGTCCATGACCTGGACCAGGCCCCGGTAGGACGTGCGGCCGCCGCCCCGGGCGATCGACTTGGAGATGATCGTGGAGGACGTGTGCGGCGCGGCGTGCACCATCTTCGCCCCGGCGTCCTGGTGCTGGTTCTCGCCGGCCATGGCCACCGAGAGCACCTCGCCGTGCGCGTGCTCGCCGACCATGTACACGGCCGGGTACTTCATCGTGACCTTGGAGCCGAGGTTGCCGTCGACCCACTCCATCGTCGCGCCCTCGTGGCACACGGCGCGCTTGGTGACCAGGTTGTAGACGTTGGTCGACCAGTTCTGGATCGTCGTGTAGCGGCAGCGGCCGCCCTTCTTCACGATGATCTCCACGACGGCGGAGTGCAGCGAGTCCGACGAGTAGATCGGGGCGGTGCAGCCCTCCACGTAGTGCACGTACGCGTCCTCGTCGACGATGATCAGGGTCCGCTCGAACTGGCCCATGTTCTCCGTGTTGATCCGGAAGTACGCCTGCAGCGGGATGTCCACGTGCACGCCCTTGGGGACGTAGATGAACGACCCGCCGGACCACACCGAGGTGTTCAGCGCGGCGAACTTGTTGTCGCCGACCGGGATCACGGTGCCGAAGTACTCCTGGAACAGCTCCGGCTGCTCCTTGAGCGCCGTGTCGGTGTCCAGGAACAGCACGCCCTGCTTCTCGAGGTCCTCGCGGATCGAGTGGTAGACGACCTCGGACTCGTACTGCGCGGCGACGCCGGCGACGAGGCGCTGCTTCTCGGCCTCCGGGATGCCCAGCTTGTCGTACGTGTTCTTGATGTCCTCGGGCAGGTCCTCCCAGCTGGCGGCCTGCTTCTCCGTGGACCGGACGAAGTACTTGATGTTGTCGAAGTCGATGCCGCTGAGATCCGCGCCCCACGCCGGCATGGGCTTGCGGTCGAACAGCCGCAGGCCCTTCAGGCGCAGGTCCAGCATCCACTGCGGCTCGCTCTTGAGCCCCGAGATGTTGCGGACCACGTCCTCGTTGAGGCCACGGCGCGAGTTGGCGCCAGCGGTGTCCTTGTCGGCCCAGCCATACTCGTAACGGCCGAGAGCAGCGAGGTGCTCCTCTTGGGTGACGACGACGGTCTCTGCGGTCATGAGTATGTCCTCACGCTCTCGGGGGTGGCTCTTCTCGGGTCCGGGATGTACGTGGTGCACACCCCGTCGCCGTTTGCGATGGTGGCCAGTCGTTGCACGTGCGTGCCGACGAGCCGGCTGATCACCTGCGTCTCTGCCTCGCAGAGCTGCGGGAACTCGGCGGCGACGTGCGCCACCGGGCAGTGGTGCTGGCACAGCTGCCCGCCGGAGGCGATCGCGGTCGCGCCGGCAGCGTATCCCTCGGCCGACAGCGCGCCGGCGAGGGCCTCCGCGCGGGCGAGAGGCTCGTCACCCGCGTCGGCCATCGCCGCGCGGGCCCGGGTCTCGAGCCCGGCGACCTGCTCGGCGAGGAACGCGTTGACCGCCCCGGTGCCGCCGTGCTGCGCGATCCAGCGCAGCGCGTCGCGGGCGAGGTCGTCGTAGGTGTGCGGGCCACCGGCGGCCCGGCCGGCGTCGGTGAGCTCGAAGGCCTTCGCGGGACGGCCCCGGCCGCGCTGGACGCGGCTCGGGCGGTCGCGGCACTCGATCAGGCCGTCGGCGTGCATCGCGTCGAGGTGTCTGCGGATCGCCGCGGGGCTCAGGCCCAGGGTCCCGCCGAGTTCGGCGGCGGTCGCCGCGCCGTTCTCCAGCAGGAGCTGGGCGACCCGGTCGCGGGTGCGCACGTCCACGCCCGCCCCGCCCACGGCAGGGAGGGGCGAGGCACTCAGCTCCGCCGCCACCTTTTTCACAACACCAGTGTCACTTATTTCAGGGGCTCAGGGCAAACCCGACCGACAGTGACCCCGAACACCCTTGAACGCGTTCAAATTTTTCTGGTACCGTCAGCCCGAGTTGAACGCGTTCAATACTACCGGAGGTCCGCGGTGCGGCTCCAGCGACGCTCGCCCTGAGCAGGGAGGTCGGGCTGCCGATCTGCCGTCCGGGCCCACAGGGTGCTCGAGCACCCCCTGCCCGCACCACTGCCACGGGGGTAGCGGTTCGGGTGCCCGGCGGCCCCGCTCCCGGGGTCGCCGGGCGGAACTTCTACGCTGTGTCGGTGTTCCGGAGCCCAGTACTACTCACGCGGGTCGCGCTCGCCTCGCTCATCGCCAACGCCCTGATCGTCGTGACCGGCGGAGCCGTGCGGCTCACCGGCTCGGGGCTGGGCTGCGACACCTGGCCGCAGTGCACGGACGGGTCCTACACCCCGACGCGGGAGCTGGGGGTGCACGGCCTGATCGAGTTCGGCAACCGGACCCTGATCGGGATCGTCGGACCGCTCGCCATCGCGGCGCTCGTCCTCGCCGTACTGCACAAGCGGCGCGAACTGATCGTGCCCGGCGCGCTCGTGGTCGCCGCCGTGGCCGCGCAGGCCGTGGTCGGCGGGGTCACCGTGCGGATGACGCTCAACCCGTGGATCGTGGCCAGCCACTTCCTGTTGTCGATGGTGGCACTGGTGCCGGCGTACACCCTCTATGCCCGTGTCAGGAAAGACAAGCCGGCGGCGTGGGTCGTGCCGGGACCGCTGCGGGCCCTGGTCTGGGCCCTGTGTGGCACCAGCGCGGCCGTGCTCCTGCTCGGCACCGTGGTGAGCGGCAGCGGGCCGCACGCGGGTGACGTCAAGGCCGCCCGGACCGGGTTCGACCCCCAGGCCGTCGCCCAACTGCACACCGACGCCGTGTTCCTGCTGGTCGGACTCACGCTCGCGCTGTGGCTGGCGTTGAAGGCGACAAACGCCCCCAGCCGGGCGGTCGGCATTCTGGTCGTGGTCGAACTGGCGCAGGGAATTATTGGATTCGTCCAGTATTTCACCCACCTACCGGTCATTCTGGTCGGCGCGCACATGGCCGGGGCCTGCGCTGTCTGGATCGCGACGCTCGCCGTGTGGAACGAGTTGCGTACCAAGGGTTAACCAAAAGACGAGTTGACGTCGGGTATCCGGTCACCCATTATCCCTACTAACTAAGTAGAGATTATAGGGAAGGACAGCGTGATGAGACGTCTGCTCGGCGCGACGGCGGTGCTCGGGATCCTGGCGACAACACTGCTCACGGGCTGCGGTTCGTCCGACGAGTCCCCGGCCGGCAAGACGACGCTGCGCCTCGGCTACTTCCCCAACCTCACCCACGCCTCGGCGATCGTCGGCGTCGAGAAGGGCCTGTTCGCCGAGAAGCTCGGCGCGAACGTCGAACTCAAGACGAGCACCTTCAACGCCGGCCCGGCCGCCGTCGAGGCGCTGTTCTCCGACGCGGTCGACGCCGTCTACATCGGGCCGAACCCGACCGTGAACGCCTTCGCCAAGTCCAAGGGCGAGGCGATCCGGGTGATCTCCGGCTCGGCGTCCGGCGGGGTCGCGTTCGTCGTGAAGCCCGGCATCACCGACCCGGCGCAGCTCAAGGGCAAGAAGATCGCGACGCCGCAGCTGGGCAACACCCAGGACGTGGCCCTGCGGTTCTGGCTCAAGGAGCACGGGCTGACCGCCACCAAGGAGGGCGGCGGCGACGTGAACGTCGTCCCGCAGGAGAACAGCGTCACGGTCGACGCGTTCAACAACAACGCCATCGACGGCGCGTGGGTGCCGGAGCCGTTCGCGAGCCGGCTCGTCGCCGCCGGCGGCAAGGTCCTGGTCGACGAGCGGGACCTGTGGCCGGACAAGCGCTTCGTGATCACCAACCTGGTCGTGCGCGCCGACTTCCTCAAGAAGCACCGCGACGTCGTGAAGAACCTGATCGCCGGCCAGGTCGCCGCCAACGAGTTCGTCAACGCGCACCCGGAGGACGCCCAGAAGGCCGTCTCCGAGGGGATCGGCAAGCTCACCGGCAAGCCGCTGGACCCCAAGCAGATCGCCGCGGCGTGGAAGACGCTGGAGTTCACCAACGACCCGATCGCGTCCTCTCTGGTCAGCGGTGCCGACCACGCCACGGCCGTCGGGCTGCTCGACAAGACCGAACTCAAGGGGCTCTACGACCTGAGCCTGCTCAACGAGGTCCTCAAGGCGAACGGAAAGCCCTCGGTGAAGTCATGATCTCCATCCGGGAGGTCAGTCGGACCTTCGGTCACGGCCCCGAGGCCGTGACCGCGCTGGACCGGTTGTCCCTGGACGTCTCCCCCGGCGAGTTCGTCTGCATCGTCGGCGCGTCCGGCTGCGGGAAGAGCACCCTGCTGTCCCTGGTCGCAGGCCTCGACACCCCCAGCTCGGGCATCATCGAGGCCGGCCCCAACCCGGCGCTCATGTTCCAGGAGCCGGCGTTGTTCCCGTGGCTGACCGTCGCGGGCAACGTGGGCCTGCCCCTGAAGCTGCGCAAGGTGCCCAGGCCCGCCCGCGAGGCCCGGGTGGCCGAGCTGCTGGCCACGGTGAACCTGTCCGACTTCGCCGGCAAACGGCCGCACGAGCTGTCCGGCGGCATGCGGCAGCGGGTCGCCCTGGCCCGCACCCTGGCGCTGGACTCCCCCGTGCTGCTGATGGACGAGCCGTTCGGCGCGCTGGACGCCATGACCCGCGACCTGCTGCACGACGAGCTGGAGCGGATCACCCAGGAGCGCGGGCTGACCGTGCTGTTCGTGACGCACAACGTCCGCGAGGCCGCCCGGCTGGGCGACAGGATCGTCCTGCTGTCCAGCCGGCCCGGCCGGCTCAAGTGGCAGGGCTCGGTGGACATCCCCCGGCCACGCCGGATCGACTCCCCCGAGGTCTCGGCGCTGGCCGCCGAGGTCACCGACCGGCTCCGCGAGGAGGTGGCCCAGCATGTCGGGTGACACCGTGACCCACACGACGACCGACGCACCAGCGCCTGATCCGGGCTCCGGGATCATGGCCTTCGACGCGGGCTTCCTCGCCCCGGGTCCGCGTCCGCGCCGGCGGCGCACCAGGTCCCTGTGGGCCGGCCTGTGGCCGAAGCTGCTCGCGCTCGGCCTCGTGCTGCTCGTCTGGCAGATCGCCGTCTGGACGGAGTTCCGGCCCTCCTACGCGCTGGCCTCGCCGGCCGACAGCTTCGCCCAGCTGTGGAAGGACGCCGGGACCTGGCACTTCTGGCACTCGGTCCTCACCACGATGCGCCGGGCGCTGCTCGGGTTCCTGCTGTCCGTCGGGGTGGGGTTCGTGGTCGGGTTCGCCGTCGCCCGCGTGAAACTGCTGCGGGCCGCGGTGGGCTCCATGATCACGGCGTTGCAGACGATGCCGTCGATCGCCTGGTTCCCGCTGGCGATCCTGCTCTACAAGCTCACCGAGAGCGCGATCATGTTCGTCGTGGTCATCGGGGCCGCCCCGTCGATCGCGAACGGGGTGATCGCCGGTGTGGACTACGTACCCCCGCTGCTGCTCAAGGCGGGCCGCAACATCGGCGCGCGCGGCTTCCAGCTGTACTACCGGGTGATCGCGCCGGCGTCCCTGCCCTCGATCGTGGCCGGCCTCAAGCAGGGCTGGGCGTTCTCCTGGCGGAGCCTGATGGCCGGTGAGCTACTGGTCAGCATCGCCGGGCAGCCGTCGCTGGGCGCGAACCTGAACTTCGCCCGGGAGTTCAACGACGCGCCGGGGCTGATCGCCACGATGATCGTGATCCTGGTGATCGGGCTGGGCGTGGACACGGTGTTCGGGTTCGCCGACCGCGCGATCCGCCGCCGGTGGGGCATCACGGACGCCTAGCGACCGGGGCCGGGCGCCGTTTCCCGACGGCGCCCGACCCCGAACCCCTTTTTCCGGTTACGGCGACACCTGCCCCGGTCTCCAGCGGCACTCCAGCGTCCCCTAACCCGCCACCCGCTCCGGGAAACGTGGTCGGTTCCTGCGCTGCCGCCGGGCGGACAGCACTGCAGGTCCGGGTCCACGCCCACCCCGGCTGGCGGATCAGAGCCGGGCGGCGATCGCGCGGGCGAACCGGGCCGGGGCGCCCGCGTCCTGGCCGAGGAACAACGACGGCTCGGTCAGCTCCAGCTCGACGAGGACCGGGGTGCCGTCCGGGCCGGGGATCAGGTCCACCCTGGCGTACAGCGGTGCGTCGAGCGTGCCGACCAGGGCGTCGCCCAGCGCCCGTTCGGCGGCGGACGGCACCCGGGCCGTGATCTCCTCCCCGTGGAACAGCGCGTCCGTGCCGAGGTCGGGGCCGGTCAGCATCGGGCCCTTGCGGATCGCGTGGCTGAACTCGCCGTTGAAGTACAGGAGAGCCGTCTCCCCCGCGTCGTCGACGGCCGCGAGGTAGGGCTGGACCATCACCGTCCGGCCGGCGGCGTGCAGCCGGGCGACGTGCGCGGCGGCCAGGGGCGCGTCGGCGGGGCCGTAGCGGCCCGTGTCGAGGCTGCCGGCGCTCACCGTGGGCTTGAGGACGTATTCGCCGTCGGGGGCCGTGAAGGCCTCGCCAGGGGCCAGGAAGACGGTGGGGACCGTGGGGACGGCGAGGGAGGCCAGATACCGCTTGTCGGTGTTCGCCTCGACCGTCGCGGCCGGGTTGAGCAGGTGGGGGACCGTGTGGGCCCAGGTGAGGAACTCGTCGCGCCGGGTGGCGTAGTCCCAGGTGGTGCGGAGGACGGTGAGGTCGAACGACGACCAGTCGACCGTCGGGTCGTCCCACACGGCGGGGACGGCACGGATGCCGAGATCGGAGAGCGGCCCGAGAACGAGCCGCTCCTCCTCGTCGAGTTCCGGCAGTTTCGCGCAGGTGGCGAGGGCGACGATCTTCATCGGCCCATCACATCACACCTGGCGGGAGGTCTAACGGGCGAAGACGCTGCGCTTCATGGCCCGCAGCAGCTTGGAGCCGCCGCGCATCCGGTCGCTGATCTCGCGCTCCCAGGAGGAGAGGATCGAGACACCGGCCTGGGAGCAGGCCTCGCGGGCCACGTCCGTCGCCGGGGCGAACTGGTCACCCCAGGAGCCGTCCTCGCCGACGAGCACGATGCGGGCGCCCTTCCGGCCCACGTACTCGATCACGGCGCTGGCGCCGTCGTGGGCTTCCTTGAACTCTTCGATGTCCGCCACGAGTCCGCTCGGGATCTCGAGCGAGCCGGTACTGTCCGGCTCCGTTGCGGGTGCAGTCGATGCGTCAGCCATGCCACCACAGTAGGCACCTTCTGCTTACCCGCGCTTAACATCGGACCAAGAGTGTGACGATGCTTACTCTTATCGAGGATGCTAAATCTCGACATATCCGAAACGGATAGATCAGCCTGTCAACAATGCGTCAACCGCCACGGCCACGAACAACACCGTCACGTAGGTGAGCGACCAGTGGAACAACCGCATCGTCCTGAGCTCGCCGCCGCGCCTCGTCTGGACGTAGAACCGGACGGCCTCACGGGTGAAGACCGCACCCGCGGCGGCGGCCGGGACCCCGTACACCCAACTGAGGTGTGCGACCGGCCAGAGCGCGAGGGAGGCGACCACGGTGAGCACGGTGTAGATCACGCTCTCCAGCGCGACCCGCCGCGCCGAGGCGACCACGGGGAGCATCGGGATGCTCGCCGCCGCGTAATCGTCCTTGAACTTCATGGCCAGCGCCCAGAAATGGGGTGGCTGCCAGAAGAACATCACGGCGAACAACAGCCACGCGCTCCACGACAGGCCGCCGGTCACCGCGGCCCAACCGATCAGCACCGGCGCCGCGCCGCAGGCCCCGCCGAGGACGGTGTTGTGCGGGGTCGTGCGCTTCAGCCACATCGTGTAGATCACCGCGTAGTAGACGATCGCGGCGAATGTCAGGGCCGTGGCCAGCCAGTTGGTCGTCAGCGCCATCAGCGCGACGGCCACCGTGCCGAGCGTGAGGCCGAACGTGAGGGCCCCGCGCGGCGTGATCCGGCCCGTGACCAGCGGCCGGGACTGGGTACGGCGCATCAGCGGGTCGATGTCGCGGTCGTACCAGCAGTTGAGCACGTTGGCGCTGCCGGCGGCGAGCGTGCCGCCGACGACGGTGGCCAGGATCAGCCACGGCGACGGCATCCCGCGCTTCGCCAGGAGCATCGCCGGCACGGTCGTGACGAGCAGCAGCTCGACGATGCGCGGCTTCGTCAGGGAGATGTACGCCCGGACCAGTCCCACGCGCGCGACCTGCTCTGCCGGGCGTTCGGCGACGGTACTCACCGGTATCTGGCCACCCTCCGGCTGTGTCTACAAAACGTAGAACAGGGTATGCCCGTGACCTGGTTCGCAGCAGCGCGGGGTACACGGGTGGTTCAGCGCTCGGCCCCCGACCCGGATAGGTAGGGTCAACGGAGACGTTCTCGGGATATGAGGGGCTTGGAATCGTGACTCTGGACTGGTCCGACCTCGACCGTCGTGCGGTGGATACGACGCGGGTACTGGCGATCGACGCGGTGGAGCGGGCGGGCAACGGGCATCCGGGCACAGCGATGAGCCTGGCCCCTGCGGCATTCCTGCTGTTCAACAAGGTGATGCGGCACGACCCGGCCGATCCGGCGTGGGCGGGCAGGGACCGTTTCGTCCTGTCCTGCGGGCACTCGTCCCTGACGCTGTACATCCAGCTGTACCTGTCCGGTTACGGGCTGACGCTCGAGGACCTGGAGCAGCTGCGCCAGTGGGGCTCGCTGACCCCGGGCCACCCGGAGCACGGGCACACCGCCGGCGTCGAGACCACCACCGGCCCGCTCGGCCAGGGTCTGGCCAACGCGGTCGGGATGGCGATGGCCGCCCGGCGCGAGCGCGGCCTGTTCGACCCCGAGGCCGCCCCGGGCGCCAGCCCGTTCGACCACGACATCTGGGTGTTCGCCTCCGACGGCGACCTGGAGGAGGGCGTCACCTCCGAGGCCAGTTCCCTCGCCGGCCACCAGAAGCTCGGCAACCTGTGCGTGGTCTGGGACGACAACGAGATCTCGATCGAGGGCGACACGCACATCGCGTTCTCCGAGGACGTGTGCGCGCGGTACGAGGCGTACGGCTGGCACGTGCAACGGGTCGACTGGCTCAAGACCGGCGAGTACCACGAGGACGTGGCCGCCCTGTTCGCCGCGCTGGAGGCCGCTAAGAGCGAGACCGGCAAGCCGTCCTTCATCGCGCTGCGGACGATCATCGGCTGGCCCGCGCCGAAGAAGCAGAACACCTACGCCGCGCACGGCTCGGCGCTCGGCGCCGAGGAGGCCGCCGCGACCAAGAAGGTGCTCGGGTTCGACCCGACCCGGTCGTTCGTCGTCGCCGACGACGTCCTCGCGCACGCCCGCACGGTCAACGACCGGGCGAAGGCCGCCCGCGCCGAGTGGCAGGAGTCGTTCGACGCCTGGGCCGCGGCGAACCCGGAGCGGCACGCGCTGTTCGAGCGGCTCGCCCGCAAGGAGCTGCCGGCCGGCTGGACGGACAAGCTCCCGACGTTCCCCGCCGACCCGAAGGGCCAGGCCACCCGGGTCGCGTCCGGCAAGGTGCTCAACGCCCTCGCCGAGACGCTGCCCGAGCTGTGGGGCGGCTCGGCCGACCTCGCCGGCAGCAACAACACGACGATGGACGGCGCGCAGTCGTTCGTCCCGGCGGAGTTCGCAACGAAGGACTACCCGGGCAACGAGTACGGCCGCACGCTGCACTTCGGCATCCGCGAGCACGCCATGGGCTCGATCCTCAACGGCATCGCGCTGCACGGCGGCACCCGGCCGTACGGCGGCACGTTCCTGGTGTTCAGCGACTACATGCGCCCGGCCGTCCGGCTCGCGGCGCTGATGAAGCTGCCCACGATCTACGTCTGGACGCACGACTCCATCGGCCTCGGCGAGGACGGCCCGACCCACCAGCCGATCGAGCACCTGGCCGCACTGCGGGCCATCCCCGGCCTCGACGTGGTCCGCCCCGCCGACGCCAACGAGACCGCCGTCGCGTGGCGCAAGGCCCTCGAGCACACCGACCGGCCGACCGCCCTGGCCCTGACCCGGCAGAACGTGCCGACCCTGGACCCGGAGGCCGCGGCGGACGCCGACAAGGGCGGGTACGTGCTCGCCGACGGCACCGACGTGATCATCATGGCCACCGGTTCCGAGGTGCAGCTCGCCGTCGGCGCCCGCGAGGTGCTGGCCGCCGAGGGGATCAGCGCCCGGGTCGTGTCCGTGCCCTGCCAGGAGTGGTTCGACGCCCAGCCGGTGGAGTACCGCAACCACGTGCTGCCGCCTGCCGTGCGGGCCCGGGTCAGCGTCGAGGCCGGGATCGCCATGCCGTGGCGGCACCTGGTCGGCGACGCCGGCGAGTCGGTGAGCATCGAGCACTTCGGGGCAAGCGCCCCGTACCAGACGCTGTTCGAGAAGTTCGGTTTCACCGTCGACAACGTCGTCGCGGCGGCCCGCAGGACCCTCGCCCGAGTGAAGGGATAAGTCATGTCCGACAAACTCGCCGAACTGACCACGGCCGGCGTCGCGGTGTGGCTGGACGACCTCTCCCGCGAACGGCTCGCGTCCGGCAGCCTGGACCGGCTGCGCCGCGAGGACCACGTCAGCGGGGTCACCAGCAACCCGACCATCTTCGCCAAGGCCCTGGCCGAGGGCTCGGACTACGCCGAGCAGGTCAAGGACCTGGCCACCCGGGGGCTCTCCGTCGAGGAGGCCACCCGGATGCTGACCACCTACGACGTGCGCTGGGCGTGCGACGTGATGCGGCCGGCGTTCGACACCTCCCACGGGCTCGACGGCCGGGTGTCGATCGAGGTCGACCCGCGGCTGGCCGACCGGACGGCGGAGACGATCGCCGAGGCCAAAGGCCTGTGGTGGCTGGTGGACCGGGAGAACCTGTTCATCAAGATCCCGGCGACCCTGGCCGGGCTGCCGGCGATCACGGCCACGCTCGCGGCCGGCATCTCGGTGAACGTGACGCTGATCTTCAGCCTGGACCGGTACAAGGGCGTGATGGACGCGTTCCTGGCCGGCCTGGAGCAGGCTCGCGCGAACGGCCACGACGTGTCCAAGATCGCGTCGGTCGCGTCGTTCTTCGTGTCCCGGGTGGACACCGAGATCGACAAGCGGCTCGGTGACGGCCACCCGCTCGCAGGCAAGGCCGCGGTTGCCAACGCCCGGCTCGCGTACGAGGCCTACGAGCACGTCTTCGCCTCCGCGCGCTGGCAGGCGCTCGCCGACGCCGGGGCCCGTCCCCAGCGGCCACTGTGGGCGTCCACGGGCGTGAAGAACCCGGCCTACTCGGACGTGATGTACGTGGCGGACCTGGTCGCCCCCGGTACCGTGAACACCATGCCCCAGGCGACCATGGAGGCCTTCGCCGACCACGGCGTGACCCTCCCGGACACGATCACCGGCCACTACGCCGACGCCAAGCAGGTGATGGCCGACATCGCGGCGGCCGGCGTCGACTACGACGACGTGGTCGACCACCTCGAGCGCGACGGCGTGGTGAAGTTCGAGACCAGCTGGAACGAGCTCCTCGCCAGCGTCGAGGCCCAGCTCAAGGCCGCGCGTTGATCGCCGGCGGCGGGCTGACCGTCCGCGGTTCCGTCGACGCGGGGGGCGTGCTGGCCGCGCTCACGGCCGAGGATGTGCCGGCGCTGCTCGCCGCCGGCGACGCCACCCTGTGGGGCCCTGAGGCCGAGCCCGAGGCGAGCATCCGCCTCGGCTGGCTGAAGGTGCTCGAAGCGTCCCAGCAGCTCGTCGACCGGCTGGCGAAGCTGCGCGCGGAGCTGCTGGCCGACGGGCTCGACCACGTCGTGCTCGCCGGGATGGGCGGCTCCTCGCTCGCCCCGGAGGTCATCTGCCGGACCCTGGGCGTCGACCTGACCGTGCTGGACACCACCGACCCGGGCCAGGTCCGCGCGGCCGTGTCCGACCGGCTGGACCGCACGGTGCTGGTCGTGTCGAGCAAGTCCGGCGGGACGGTGGAGACCGACAGCCACCGCCGGGCGTACCTGGACGCGGGCCTGGACCCGGCGCGCCAGCTGATCGTGGTCACCGACCCGGGCTCCCCGCTCGAGGCCGCGGTGACCGGCGTGGCCCGTGAGGTCTTCCTCGCGGACCCGACCGTCGGCGGGCGCTACTCGGCGCTCACCGCGTTCGGCCTGGTGCCCTCGGCGTTGGCCGGCGTGGACGTGTCCGAGCTCCTCGCGGAGGCCGCTGCGCTGCACGCGACCCTGGCCGACCCGGCGGGCCCGGCGACGGCCCTGGGCGCGATCCTGGGCGCCGCGGCGCTGGCCGGCCGGGACAAGCTCGCGATCGCCGACGACGGCAGCGGCATCGTCGGCCTCGGCGACTGGATCGAGCAGCTGATCGCGGAGTCGACCGGCAAGGCCGGCGTCGGCATCCTGCCCGTGGTCCTGGAGAGCCCGACGGCTCCCGTGGCCGGCGGTCCGGACGTGCTGCGCTGCACGGTCGGCGGGGCGATGAGCAGCGGTTCCTTCCTCAGCGGCGGCCTGGCGGCCCCGGAGCTGAGCGTGTCGGGCGGGCTCGGCGCGCACTTCCTGGCCTGGGAATTCGCCACGGCCCTCGCTGGCCGGGTGCTGGTGATCAACCCGTTCGACCAGCCGAACGTGCAGGAGAGCAAGGACAACACGAACCGTCTGCTGGCCTCCGGGCTGCCGACCGAGAAGGCGTCGTCGGTCGACGGGGCCGTCGAGGTGTACGGGGACATGGAAGCCTTCTTCCACGGCGTCGGCGACGACAACTACGTCGCAGTGCTCGCCTACCTCGACCGGCACGCCGACGCCGACGCGGAGAAGCTGCGCGCGCTGATCGCGGAGCGCACCGGGCGGCCGGTCACCTTCGGGTGGGGGCCGCGGTTCCTGCACTCGACCGGGCAGTACCACAAGGGCGGGCCGGCGAAGGGCGTGTTCCTGCAGATCACGGGGGCCGTGGCCGAGGATCTGCCGATCGGCGGCAAGGAGTACACCTTCGGGGCGTTGCAGGCGGCCCAGGCCGCCGGTGACCGCGAGGCGCTGGCCCAGCGGGACCGCCCGGTGCTGCACCTGCACCTGACCGACCGCGCCGCCGGCATCGCGCAGCTCCTGGCGGCGCTGCGGTGACCAACCCCCTTCGCGACCCGCAGGACCGGCGGCTGCCGAGGATCCCGGAGCCCTGCGCCCTGGTGATCTTCGGCGTCACCGGCGACCTGTCACGCAAGAAACTGATCCCCGCGGTGTACGACCTGGCGAACCGGGGGCTGCTGCCCCCGGGCTTCGTCGTGCTCGGCTTCGCCCGGCGCGACTGGGGCGACGGCGACTTCGAGGAACTGGCCCGCAAGTCGGCCCAGCAGCACGCCAGGACCCCGTGGCGGGACGAGGTGTGGTCCAGGCTGGTCGGCAACATCAAGTTCGTGGGCGGCTCGTTCGACGACGACGTGGCGTTCGACCACCTGGCCGAGACCCTCGACGAGCTGCGCGCCACGCACGGCATCCCGGGCAACGCCGCGTTCTACCTGTCGATCCCGCCGCCGGCGTTCCCGATGGTGCTCAAGCAGCTCGAGCGCACCGGGATGGCGAACAACAACGTGTCCGGCGGCTGGCGCCGGGTCGTGGTGGAGAAGCCGTTCGGCAACGACCTGGAGTCGGCCAAGGCGCTCAACGACCTGGTCGACGACGTGTTCACCGGGCACGACGTGTTCCGGATCGACCACTACCTCGGCAAGGAGACGGTCCAGAACATCCTGGCGCTGCGCTTCGCCAACTCGCTGTTCGAGCCCGTGTGGAACTCGCACTACGTGGACTCGGTGCAGATCACGATGGCCGAGGACGTCGGGATCGGTTCGCGGGCCGGGTTCTACGACACGGCCGGCGCCGCCCGCGACGTGCTGCAGAACCACCTGCTGCAGCTGCTGGCGCTGACCGCGATGGAGGAGCCGACGAGTTTCGACTCCGAGGAGATCCGGACCGAGAAGCTCAAGGTGCTCCGGGCGATCACCCTGCCGGAGGACCTGGAATCGCACGCGATCCGGGGCCAGTACGTGCAGGGCTGGGTCGCCGGCCAGCGCGCGGACGGCTACCACCAGGAGGAGAACGTCCCGCAGGACTCCACGACGGAGACGTACGCCGCAGTGCAGCTCAACATCAAGAACCGGCGCTGGGCTGGCGTGCCGTTCCACCTGCGGACCGGGAAGCGGATGCCGCGGCGGGTCACCGAGATCGCCGTGCTGTTCAAGAAGGCCCCGCACCTGCCGTTCGACGCGGCGGACGTGGAGATGCTCGGCAACAACCAGCTCGTGATCCGGGTGCAGCCCGACGAGGGGCTGATGCTCAAGTTCGGCTCCAAGGTGCCGGGGACGGCGATGGAGCTGCGGGACATCGCGATGGACTTCCAGTACGGCGAGGCGTTCACCGAGTCCAGCCCCGAGGCCTACGAGCGCCTGGTTCTCGACGTGCTGATCGGCGACAAGACGCTGTTCCCGGACGCGGCCGAGGTGGAGGCGTCCTGGCGGGTGATCGATCCGCTGGAGGAGTTCTGGGCGGGGACGAAGCCGCACACCTACCGGGCCGGCGAGTGGGGCCCGCGCGCCGCCGACGAGATGCTGGCCCGTACCGGACGCCAGTGGAGGCGGGCATGACGAGGCTCAGGGGGACATGGGCATGAGCGAGCGCCAGCGAGCGGTCAGGAAGCTCTGCCGCGTGCGCGATCTCGCGGGCGCGACCGAAGGGAGGCCCGCGTGATCGCGCTGTGGGACACCACGGGCATCGACGTCGTCAAGGCCCTCGCCGCCGAGCGGCGCAGCGCCGGCGGCCTGACCAGTGGTCTCGCGTTGACGCTGATCGCCGTCGTGGACGAGAAACACGTCCGCGAGGCCGAGGCGGCGGCGACGATCGCCGCGCAGCAGCACCCGTGCCGGCTGCTCATCATCGTCCGCCGGGACGTGCTGAACCCGAACTCCCGGCTCGACGCGGAGATCGTGGTCGGCGGCCGGCTCGGGCCGTGCGAGGCCATCGTGATGCGGATGCACGGCCGGCTGGCCCTGCACGCCGAGTCGGTGGCCATGCCGCTGCTGGCCCCGGACGTCCCGGTGGTCACGTGGTGGCACTGCGACCCGCCGGAGGGCATCGCCTACGACCCGTTGGGGGTGGTGGCGGACCGGCGGATCAGCGACGCGTACCTGTCGGCGGATCCGACGCTCGCGGTGAAGCAGCGGGCCGACGACTACGCGCCGGGCGACACGGATCTGGCGTGGACCCGGCTCACCCCGTGGCGCACCCTGGTCGCCGGCGCGTTCGAGGCGGCACCGGCACCGGCGGCCAGCATCGCGATCGGCGCGCCGGTGGGCGACCCGAGCGCGACCCTGCTGGCCGGCTGGCTCAAGGCCCGGCTCGGGGTGACCCCGACGGTCACGCCGGCGTCCGAGCTGGCGTCCGTGGCGGTCACCCTCGCCAACGGCGACCAGATGGCGCTGGAGAAGCACGGCACCACGGCGGTGCTGCGCCGGACCGGTTACCCGGACCGGACCCTGCCGCTGATGGCCCGGCCCCTCGGCGAGGAGCTGGCCGAGGAGCTGCGCCGGATCGACGCGGACCAGCCCTACGCTGCGGCGTTGGAGGCGGCCACCGGCATCCGGGGCCTCAGCGAGCGCTCGCCGACTCGGGTGCACATCTGGCACGACCCGGCGCTCTCGGAGCCAGAGGAAGAACCGGTCTAGACCCTTTTTCGTGTACGCCCCCGCCGCCCTCCGGTTCATCGTCGAACCCGGGCGGCGGTCGCGATTTTCCGTGGTTCCCGAGAGGAGCGACCTGTGACAGGCAGCGTTGTCGTGCACTCCGACCCCGAGGTGCTCGCCCAGGCCGTGGCGGCCCGGCTGATCACCCGGCTGATCGACGCCCAGGCGGCCCGCGGCGTGGCCTCGGTGGTGCTCACTGGCGGCCGGGTCGCCGCCGCCGTGTACGCGGCGGTCCGCGACAGCCCGGCCCGGGACGCGATCGACTGGTCCCGGGTGGACGTGTGGTGGGGCGACGAGCGGTTCCTGCCCGGCGGTGACCCGGAGCGCAACGAGACCCAGGCCCGCGCGGCCCTGTTGGACTCGGTGCCCCTCGACCCGGCCCGGATGCACCCGATGCCGGCGACCGACGGTCCGGACGGCGCGGACCCGGAGGCCGGCGCCGCCCGGTACGCCGAGCTGCTCGGCCGCTCCGGCCACCCCCAGGAGCTCCCGCACTTCGACGTCCTCCTGCTGGGCGTCGGCGAGGACGGCCACATCGCCTCGGTGTTCCCCGAGGCGCCGGCCACCCACGACCGCCGGACGGTCACGGCGGTCCGGGGCGCCCCGAAGCCGCCGCCGATCCGGGTCACGCTCACCCCGTCGGCCGTCAACACCGCCGAGGAGGTGTGGTTGATCGCCGCGGGCGACGGCAAGGCCGACGCGGTCGGCATGGCCCTGCACGGCGCTGGGCCGGTGCAGATCCCGGCGGCCGGGGTCCGGGGCGTCAACCGCACCCTGTGGCTGCTGGACGAGGCGGCGGCGTCCCGCCTAGAACCCAGCTACCGCTCTCTGCTGCGTTGAGGCCGGCTGAGAACTAATCTGGACTGCGCACAGAGAGCTAGCTAACGAAAGGCCGGTCCGCAGGGCGCTGCCCTAGCGGACCGGCCTTTCGCTTGCCAGATTCGCCCTCAGCCGGCCACCGGCCTTAGATCAAGGGCCTTGGACCAAGAGCCTTAGGTCAAGGGCTTTAGCCGGCGCGTAGCTGCCTCAAACGTGCCAACGCCTCGGCGAGAATGACCTCGCCTTCGGCGTCACTGCGTCGCTCCTTCACATACGCCAGATGTGTCTTGTACGGCTCCGTCCGCTGCCGGTCCGGCGGGTGCTCCCGGTCCTGTCCAGCGGGGAGCCCACAACGGGGGCAGTCCCACGTATCGGGCTCCAGGACCTCGGCGGAGAAGGCCGCCTCGGTCTCGTGTCCGTTGGCGCACCAGTACGAGACCCGGTGGCGCGGGGCCGGCTGGCCACGCTCCGCCAGGCTCATCGGCCCTGAGCCGACCCTGGTGCCTCTGATGGCGCTTCCGCTCGCCACGGCTGCTCCTGTCGTCGGGGGGTACGACATAGCGAATACACGTGCGCGCGGTCCGTAATCGGACCGCGCGCATGAGTCTAAACAACCGAAGCGGTTATGGATATATGTCCAGACGACCGATGTGAGGTGTCCAGACGACCGTTGTGCGTCGACGAGGGCGTCGTCGCAGCTAGGAGCCGGAGTTGGCCTTGATCAGGAGCCCGAGGCCGACGATCGAGGCGAGCCACAGCAGGCCGGCCAGGATCGTGTACCGGTCGAGGTTCTTCTCCGCCACCGACGACCCGGTGAGGGTGCTCGCCGCACCGCCGCCGAACATGGTCGACAGACCGCCGCCCTTGCCGCGGTGCAGCAGGATGAGCAGCGTCAAGATGATGCTGGTGACGATCAGCACACCTGCGAATACGTAAGCCATCTGGGGGGAAGTCCTCTCGAGTCCAACAAAACCGAACCAAGGATAGCCGGCGGGGCCACTGCCTACTAGCCCACCCACATCGCCGAGATGTCCGCTTCACCGAAGGCCGGGTGCATGAAGGCATTGTGCACCTTGCTGCCGTACATCCGGAGGACCTTGGGGTGGATGACCGGGATGATCGGCGCCTTCTTCTGGATCTCCTCGTCGAGGTCGCCCCACATGACCTGCTGCTTGTCGAGGTTCGACTCCGCCATCGCCGCGTCGATCTTCTTGTTGATGTCCGGGTCGTTGAGCTGGGCGAAGTTGTAGTTGCCCGACGTGTTGCGGTCCTTGGGGATGGTCCGGCCGTCGAAGTTCGGCTGGATCACGCTGGACCCGCCCGGCCAGTCCGGCAGCCAGGTCCCGACGGTCAGGTCGCCCTGCTTGTTCGGGGTGCCGGCCGTCGTGTAATAGCCCCGGGCCGGGAACGGCTCCAGCTTGACCGTGATGTCGATCAGCGCGAACGCCTCGACCACGGTCGACATGGCCCGCTGCCAGCGCTTGGTGTCCTGGAAGTTCGCCGAGAGGGTCTTGGCGCAGGGCTTGCCGTCCTTGGCCGCCTGCTCCATCAGGGCCCGCGCCTTCTCGGGCGCGCCCTCCTCGGAGGCGTCCACGCCGAACACGTCGAACTTCTTGTACGCCTTGAGGTCCGGCGGGATCATCGTCGTCGCGTAGTCGCCGAAGATCGAGCCGCCGAGCATGCCCCGGAACCGGCGCTTGTTGAAGGCCAGGATCAGTGCCTGCCGACAGCGCGGATCGGTGACCTTGGTGGTATTGATGCCGATGTACGCCGTACCCGGGATCGCCCCCGACATCGCGCGCTTGGACAGGTCGGCGTCGTTGACGATCTGCTGGACGAAGTTGGGGGTCGCGTCCGTCTGCAGCGCGATCGAGGTCTTCGACTCGCCCTGATCCTTGATCAGCTCGTCGGTGACCTCTTCGTCCTGGTTCTCCCGGATGATCAGATTGATCTTGTCCGGGTACGCCTTGCGGACGCCGTCCGTGCTCGGGTTCCAGTGCGGGTTGCGCTCCAGCACCATCGGCCCGCCCTTGCCGTCGAACTGCTGGGCGATCTTGTAGGGCCCGCTGGCGAACGGCCGGTTCGTGTAGTTGGCCTTCGTGTCCTGCTCCGGCGGCACCGGGCTCCACACGGGCATCGTCAGCGAGTAGGGGAAGTCGCCCACCGGCAGCTTCAGGATGAACTTGATCGTGCTCTCGTTGAGGCACTGGATCGAGGACAGGCCGGCGCCGTTGTTGTTCTTGTTGACGTAGGGACCCTTGTAGTTCTCCGAGTTCGCCAGGTACTGCGACGGGTACGTCGGCCCGTTCGTGTACTCCTTGGCGAACCGCCGCTCGATGCCGTACTTCACGTGCGCGCACGTGATCGGCGAGCCGTCCTCCCAGGTCACACCCTTCTTCAGGGTGAACTCCCACACCTTGCCGCCCTCGCTGGGCCGGCCGAGGTCCGTGGCCAGGTCGGGGACGATCTCGGAGCCCTCGGCGCCGCCGGCGTCCTTGAAGGTGGTCAGGGTCCGGTCGATCAACCGGCTGATGTTCATGGCCGTGGTCAGGTACACCTGGGTCGGGTCGAGGAAGTCCGGCTGGGCCCTCAGGATCAGGTTGAGCGTCCCGCCCGCCTGCGGCTTGACCTCTGCCGGGGCGGCCTTCTCGCCGTCGGGGGTGCACGCGGCGGACAGCGCGAGTGTCACCGCCACGATGCCGGCGAACGCTGCGCGCCGCGCTCGGCGCGGTGTACCCGTGAGAGGGGTGCCGTGGTGCATCGTCATCCTCGGGGTGGTTTCAGGGGCGGCGCGGAACGACCCGCTCGAGACACTGTAGGGGCACCTGAGGCATGGAGAAAACCCACCCTGAGTACCAGCTTCGAATCGTGACCGCCCGGACGCTGTACGCGTCCGGGCGGTCACGGAGAGTTACCATTCTCACCCGTGCTTACAGCTTTCGCACAGGTCATGGGCACAACTCTGACTACACGCTGACATGCTCCGGGAACCGGCAGATCCGCGCGAACTCCTCCGCGTCGATGCTCGCCCCGCCCACCAGCGCGCCGTCCACGTCCGGCTGGTCCATGATGCCCGCGATGTTCGCGGACTTCACCGAACCGCCGTAGAGGACCCTGGTCGCACCGGCCAGCTCGGCGCCGTACAGCTCCGCCAACTGGGCCCGCAGCGCCGCCACGACCTCCTGGGCGTTCTCCGGGGTGGCCGTGCGGCCGGTCCCGATCGCCCAGATCGGCTCGTACGCCACGACGAGCTTCGCCGCCTGCTCGGCGGTGACCCCGTCGAGGGCCGCCGCCAGCTGGGCGGTGGTGTGCGCCACGTGCGCGCCGGCCTCGCGGACGTCCAGGCCCTCGCCCACGCACAGGATCGGCGTGATCTTGTGCTTGATCGCCGCCTTCACCTTGCTGTTGACGACCGCGTCGTCCTCCTGGTGGTACTGCCGGCGCTCGGAGTGCCCGACGACCACGTAGGAGCAGCCCAGCTTCGCGAGCATCACCCCGGAGACGTCCCCGGTGTAGGCGCCCGAGTCGAACGGGGACACGTCCTGCGCCCCGTAGCCGAGGAGCAGCTTGTCCGCGTCGATCAGCGTCTGCACGCTGCGCAGGTCCACGAACGGCGGCAGCACGACGACCTCCACGGCCGTGAGCTGCTTCTCCGTGAGGCTGAAGGCCAGCTTCTGGGTCAGTGCGATGGCCTCGAGGTGGTTGAGGTTCATCTTCCAGTTGCCGGCGATCAGCGGACGACGCTCAGACATCCAGGGCCTCCAGGCCGGGCAGGGTCTTGCCTTCGAGGTACTCCAGCGACGCGCCGCCACCGGTCGAGATGTGCCCGAACGCCGACTCGTCGAGCCCCAGGGCCCGCACCGCCGCCGCGGAGTCCCCGCCGCCGACGACCCCGAGGCCGTCGATCTTCGTCAGCGCCTCGGCCACCGCCCGGGTGCCCGCCGCGAACGGGGCCAGCTCGAACACGCCCATCGGCCCGTTCCAGAAGACGGTGTGCGCGCCGAGCACCTCGGCCGCGAAGGCCGCGCCCGACTCGGGGCCGATGTCCAGGCCCAGCCAGTTCTCCGGGATCCCGTCGACCGGTACCGTGCGGACAGCAGCGTCGGCCGCGAACTTGTCCGCGACCACCACGTCCGTCGGCAGCACGATCTTGCCCGTGGCCAGCAGTTCCCGGCAGGCGTCGAGCTGGTCGGCCTCCAGCAGCGAGGCCCCGATCTCGTGGCCCTGCGCCTTGAAGAACGTGAAGCACATGCCCCCGCCGACCAGCAGCCGGTCCACCTTGGGCAGCAGGCTGGAGATGACGGCCAGCTTGTCGGAGACCTTCGCCCCGCCGAGCACGACCACGTACGGCCGCTCAGGGCTCTCCGTCAGGCGCTGGAGCACCTCGACCTCGCGGAGCACCAGCCCACCGGCGTACGCCGGCAGCAGCCCCGCGATGTCCACCACACTGGCGTGCTTGCGGTGCACGGCCCCGAAGGCGTCGTCGACATAGGCGTCCGCGAAAGACGCCAGCTCGGCGGCGAAGGCGCCCCGGACCGCGTCGTCCTTACTGGTCTCGCCGGCGTTGAACCGCAGGTTCTCCAGCAGGGCGAGCTGACCGTCGGCCAGGCCCGCCACGGCGTCGCGCGCGGAGTCCCCGACCGTGTCGGTCGCGAACGCCACCGGAGCACCTAGCAGCTCAGCGAGCCGGGCAGAGACCGGGCGCAGCGAGAACTTGTCCTCGGGAGCACCCTTCGGGCGGCCCAGGTGCGAGATCAGCACCACCCGTGCGCCCGCCGACAGCAGCGCCGTCAAGGTCGGCAACGCGGCCCGGATCCGGCCGTCGTCGGTGATGCGGTCGCCGTCGAGCGGAACGTTGAGGTCGGCGCGTACCAGTACGCGCCGACCCGTCACGCCCTCGGCCAGAAGATCGTCGAGGGTACGCATCCGACTAGCCGACCAGCTTCACCAGGTCGACGAGGCGGTTGGAGTAGCCCCACTCGTTGTCGTACCAGCCGACGACCTTGACCTGGTCGCCGATGACCTTCGTCAGGCCCGAGTCGAAGATGCACGACGCCGGGTCGGTGACGATGTCGGAGGAGACGATCGGGTCCTCGGTGTAGACCAGGATGCCCTTCAGCGCGCCCTCGGCGGCGGCCTTGATCGCGGCGTTGACCTCCTCCACGGAGGTCTCGCGGTTGGCCGTGAAGGTCAGGTCCGTGGCCGAACCGGTCGGGATCGGCACCCGCAGCGCGAAGCCGTCCAGCTTGCCCTTGAGCTCCGGGAGGACCAGGCCGATGGCCTTCGCCGCGCCGGTACCCGTCGGAACGATGTTGAGGGCGGCGGCGCGGGCCCGACGCAGGTCCGAGTGCGGACCGTCCTGCAGGTTCTGGTCCTGGGTGTACGCGTGGATCGTCGTCATCAGACCCTGCTTGATGCCGATGGTGTCGTTGAGCACCTTCGCCATCGGGGCCAGGCAGTTCGTGGTGCACGACGCGTTCGAGATGATCTTGTGCTCGTCGGCGTTGTACAGCTCGTGGTTCACGCCCATCACGATCGTGATGTCCTCGTTCTTGGCCGGAGCCGAGATGATGACCTTCTTCGCACCGTTGTCGATGTGCGTCTTCGCCTTGAGGCCGTCGGTGAAGAAACCGGTCGACTCGATGACGATGTCCGCGCCGATGTCGCCCCAGTTGAGGTTCGCCGGGTCGCGCTCGGCGAACGCCTTCATGGTCTTGCCGCCGACGGTGATCTCGTCCGAGGACGCCTTCACCTCGAGGCCCAGGCGGCCGAGGATGCTGTCGTACTTCAGCAGGTGCGCCAGCGTCGCGTTGTCGGTCAGGTCGTTGACGCCGACGATCTCGATGTCCGCGCCCGACGCGAGAACCGCGCGGTAGAAGTTACGGCCGATCCGGCCAAATCCGTTGATGCCAACCCGGATGGTCACAGGTTCCATCTCCTCGCCGCTCGAGCCGGCGCAGCTCGCGCCGGCGAAGGTAGCCACTGACCCGGCCATGGGTGCGCGGCCGGGATAACGCTCCCGGCCTCGTCGCCGAACACCCCGACCCTATCGGAGGCCCGGTCCGGGGTGTCGCGCGGCTGTCCGGGTGCCCACACCCTGGCAAACCAGACCCTTTTCCGGGTACGGCGAAGCCCGGCGGCCCGCCCGGATCAGCCGTCCGCCCAGCTCCCCGCGTCGGCAGCTCCGCACGGGGCCGGGCGGCGACCGACGGCCCCCCGGCTCAGACGTCCACCGACAGCATGTCCGGGGTGACCGCCGACTCCGTGTCGGGAATCCCCAGGTCACGGGCCCGCTTGTCCGCCAGCGCCAGCAGCCGGCGAATCCGGCCGGCGATCGCGTCCTTCGTCAGCGGCGGCTCGGCGAGCGCGCCCAACTCCTCCAGCGACGCCTGCCGGTGGTCCAGCCGCAGCCGGCCGGCGGCGATCAGGTGCCCCGGGGACTCGTCCTCGAGGATCTCCAACGCCCGGGTCACCCTGGCCGCCGCCGCCACGGCCGCGCGCGCCGACCGGCGCAGGTTCGCGTCGTCGAAGTTCGCCAACCGGTTCGCCGTGGCCCGGACCTCACGCCGGACCCGGCGCTCCTCCCAGGTCAGCACGCTGCTGTGCGCGCCGAGCCGGGTGAGCAGCATCCCGATCGCGTCGCCGTCCTTGATCACGACCCGGTCCACGCCCCGCACCTCGCGGGCCTTGGCCGTCACGCCGATCCGCCGGGCGGCCCCGACCAGTGCCAGCGCCGACTCCGGCCCCGGGCAGGTGATCTCCATCGCCGAGGACCGGCCCGGCTCCGTCAGGGAACCGTGCGCCAGGAACGCGCCCCGCCACGCCGCGATCGCGCAGCACACCCCGGCGGAGACCACGTGCGGCGGCAGGCCGCGGACCGGCCGGCCCCGCACGTCCAGCAGGCCCGTCTGCCGGGCGAGGGACTCCCCGTCCTTCACGACCCGGACGATGTAGTGGCTGCCCTTGCGCAGGCCGCCGGATGCCAGGACGTGGATCTCGCTCGGGTAGCCGTAGACCTCCGCGACGTCCCGGCGCAGCCGTCGGGCCACCGCCCCGGTGTCCAGCTCCGCCTCGACGACCACCCGACCGCTGACGATGTGCAACCCGCCCGCGAACCGCAACAGGGCAGCCATCTCGGCCTTGCGGCAGCAGGGCTTCGGTACGTCAACGCGGCTCAGCTCATCCTTGACCGCGGCTGTCATCGCCATCGTGTCGCCCACCTCGTGTGCTGCGGGCCCCAGGGGAGCCCAGAATCGGTTGCAGGGCCGCGGCCAGCGCGGCGGGATCGTGCCGTGGGGTGTCTTCGTCGACCGCTACCGGCGCGAGCACCAGGCGTGCGCCGAGCGCCGCGGCCGCGCGTTCCACCGGACCGGGATCCCCCACGGCCCGGTCATCGGCGAGAACCACATCCACCCGCAACTCCGGCATGTACGACATCAACGCGGCGAGGTGGTCCGCATGGGACAGCCCCGCCGTCTCCTTCTCGGCTGCCAGGTTCAACGCGACGAGCCGCCGCGCGTCACTGGCGACGATGGCCCGGCGTAACTCGGGCACCAGCAGATGCGGGATCACGCTCGTGAACCAGGAGCCGGGTCCGAAGACCAACCAGTCGGCGACACCCACCGCCTCCAGCACCTCGGCGCAGGCCGGCGGGGACACCGGAAGCAGTCGGACCTCCCGGACGTCGCCCGGGGTGACCGCCACCTCGTGCTGCCCCCGGACCGTGACCACCTCTCCGTCGACCAGGACCTGCGCCTCGATCTCCAGCGCCGTCCGGGTCATCGGCAGCACCCGGCCGCACGCGTCGACGAGCCCGGCCGCGTGGTCAAGTGCCGCCACGGGGTCACCGAGCAGCTCCATGAGTCCAACGAGCATCAGGTTCCCGACGGTGTGCCCTGCGAGCGGATCAACGCCGGCGAACCGGTGCTGCAACAGCTCCGCCGTCAGAGCCTGCTCGTCACCGGCCAGCGCCGCCAGGGCCTGGCGCAGATCACCCGGCGGCAGCGAGCCCCGCTCGGCGCGCAGCCGGCCGGAGGAACCGCCGTCGTCGGCGACCGTCACCACGGCCGTGATGTCCAGTTTCAGGTCGTCGCGCATGGCCCGCAGCGCGCGCAGGGAGGCACTGAGCCCGTGTCCGCCGCCGAAGGCGACCACCCGGATCACTCGCGCCCCAGATCCCGGTGCTGGGCGTGGGCCGACAGCCCCGCTCCCCGCAGCCGCTGGGCGAGCTCCTCGGAGATGGCGACGCTGCGGTGCTTGCCGCCGGTGCAGCCGACCGCGACCGTGAGGTAACGCTTGCCCTCCCGCTCGAAGCCCGGCACCGTGCCCTCCAGCAGCCGCGCGTACCCGCCGACGAACTCCTCCGCACCCGGCTGACCGAGCACGTAGTCACTGACCGGCTCGTCACGCCCGTTGCGTTCCCGCAGCTCCGGCACCCAGAACGGGTTGGGCAGGAACCGCGCGTCCAGCACGAAATCCGCGTCCACAGGCAGCCCGTACTTGAACCCGAACGACAGCACCGTCACCCGCAGCTGCCGCTGGTCCGGGGCGGCGAACAGCTCCTCGACCCGGGCCCGGAGCTGGTTGACGTTGAGGTGCGAGGTGTCGATCAGCACGTCGGCGTGCTCGCGGGCCTCGGCGAGCAGCAGCCGCTCGGCCTCGATCCCGTCGGACAACCGACCGGTCCCCTGCAACGGGTGCGACCGGCGCACACTCTCGAACCGGCGCACGAGCACGTCGGGATCGGAGTCCACGAAGACGACCTTCGGCCGGAAGCCCCGCTCCCGCAGGTCCCGCACCGCACCGGTCAGGTCGGTCGAGAACGCCCGGCTCCGCACGTCCAGGACCATCCCGGTCCGGCGCGCCGGCTCGCCGGCCTCGAACGCCAACTCCGCCATCGGCACGAGCATCGTCTGCGGCAGGTTGTCGACCACGTAGTAGCCGACGTTCTCCAGGGCCCGCGCCACGGTACTCCGCCCACCGCCCGACACCCCGGTGACAATCACCAGGTCCAGGTCACCGCGCTCCGTCACGCTCCCCCCTCGTCTCCGGTCCTCGATCCGCCAGTGTCCCCCGCCCCCTCACCAGGGGTTTCGGCACCCCCTGGGTCACTCGTCACGGTCGTGGGGTTACTCTCCGCACCAGCGAGGCTGGCGAGCACCGCCTCCGCCGTCCGGGGCCCGATCCCGGGCACCTCACTGATCTCCACGAGGCTCGCAGCGGCCAGCTTCCTCAACGAGCCGAACCGTTTCAGCAACGCCTTCTTCCGGATCTCGCCGAGCCCCGGGATCGTGTCCAGCGCCGAGGCCGTCATCCGCTTCGAACGCCGCTCCCGGTGGAACGTGATCGCGAACCGGTGCGCCTCGTCCCGCAACCGTTGCAGAAGATAGAGGCCTTCCGAGGTACGCGGCAGGATCACCGGATACTCGTCATCCGGCAGCCACACCTCCTCCAGCCGCTTGGCCAGCCCGCACACCGCGACGTCCGTGACGCCCATCCCGGCCAGGGTCTCCGCCGCAGCCCCCACCTGGGGAGCGCCACCGTCGACCACGACCAGCTGCGGCGGGTACGCGAACCCCTTCCGCGCCGGCCCCACCGCCAGCTCCTCGACCGTCCCGTCGCCCGCCGGCCCGGCCTTGTCGCCGCGCTGGGCGAACCGCCGCCGCAACACCTCCGACATGGCCGACAGGTCATCGGTCGCGCCCCGGATGATGAACCGCCGGTACTCGCTCTTGCGCGCCACCCCGTCCTCGAACACCACCATGCTCGCGACCACGTCCGTACCCTGCAGCTGCGACACGTCGTAGCACTCGATCCGCAGCGGCGACGTATCCAGCGACAGCGCGTCGGTCAGCTCTTCGAGGGCCTTGCCCCGCAGGCTCAGGTCCCCGGCCCGACGCAGCTTGTGCTGGGCCAGGGCCTGCTCGGCGTTGCGGGTCACGGTCTCCAGGAACGCCCGCTTGTCGCCGCGCTGAGGAATCTTCAGCTGCACCTTCGAGCCGCGCAGCCCGGACAGCCACGCGGCCAGCGCCGGCGCGTCGGACGGGAGCTCGGGCACCAGCACCTCGCGCGGCGGGTCGCCGCCGTCCCCGTACACCTGGGTGCAGAAGCTGTGCACCAGCGCGCCCGGGTCCAGGTCCTCGACCTTCTCCACGATCCAGCCGCGCTGACCCCGCACCCGGCCGTCGCGGACGTGGAACACCTGCACCGCAGCCTGCAACGGGTCCTCCGCGAACGCCACCACGTCCGCGTCGGTCGCCTCGTCGAACACGACGGCCTGCTTCTCCATCGCCTTGCGCAACGCCGTCAGGTCGTCGCGGAGCCGGGCAGCACGCTCGAACTCCAACTCCTCCGCGGCCTCGTTCATCTCCCGCTCCACCTTGCGGAGCAGCGGATCGGTGTTGCCGGCCATGAAGTCGCAGAAGTCGTTCACGATCTGCCGGTGCTCGTCGGCGGACACCCGGCCCACGCACGGCGCCGCACACTTCCCGATGTACCCCAGCAGACACGGCCGGTCGATCTTCCGGGCCCGCGCGAAGACCCCCTTCGAGCACGTCCGCGCGGGGAACACCCGCAGCAACAGGTCCAGGGTCTCCCGGATCGCCCAGGCGTGGGAGTAGGGCCCGAAGTAGCGGACACCCTTGCGCTTCGCTTCGCGAAGAACCAGCAGCCGGGGGTACTCCTCGTCCAGCGTCACCGCCAGATACGGATAGGTCTTGTCATCCCGGTACCGCACGTTGAACCGCGGATCGAACTCCTTGATCCAGGCATACTCCAACTGCAGCGCCTCGACCTCGGTGTTCACCACCGCCCACTCCACCCGGGCGGCGGTGGTGACCATCTGGAACGTCCGCGGATGCAACGTCAACGGATCCGCGAAGTACGAACTCAACCGGCTGCGCAGGTTCTTCGCCTTGCCGACGTAGATCACCTTGCCGGCGGGGTCGAAGAACCGGTACACGCCCGGTGTGACGGGAATCGTCCCCGGGGCGGGACGATAGGTCAGGACAGTCGACGAATCCGGCACCGTAGAAGACTAGCCCCGAGATCACTCTCTGGCGATGTCGTCCCCGGTGATCTTCAACAGCACCGGGTTCAGCCCCTTCGTCGCAGGCCCCCGGACCAACGACCCGTCCTCCGCCTTGAACTGCGACCCGTGCCCCGGGCACGTGATCACACCGTTCTCCGGCGCTTCCACTGTGGTGCCCTGGTGTGGGCACCGGGCGCTGAAGCCCTTGATCACACCGGCCTGGGGCTGGACAAGCAGCACACCGCTGACGACCTTGCCGCCACCGACCGGAATCTCCGAAGCCTTCGCCAACACCCCCGACGCCGCCGAGGTGGCCCCGCCCTGCGCCGGAGCGGTCGTGCTCTTCGCCTCGGGGGTCGCGGGATCCGACCCGCCACACGCCGCCAGCAACGCCGCCGCCCCGACCCCACCGGCCCCCACGAACAACGCCCGCCGGCACAGCCCGAACTGTTCTCGAGTCTCAGTCATGTCCACGAGCATGCCCGGGCACGGCACGGCACCGCCAGTCTTCTTACCGAATACACAGCAAAGCCATAGGGAGCGGAAATAGACGAAGGCCCAACCCTTTTCAGGGTTGGGCCTTCGCTAAAAGTGTGTCCGGCGGCGTCCTACTCTCCCACCCCGTCCCCAGGGCAGTACCATCGGCGCTGAAGGGCTTAGCTTCCGGGTTCGGAATGTTGCCGGGCGTTTCCCCTTCGCTATGACCGCCGTAACTCTCTCAGAACAACAATCCTCCGGATGGGAAACCTACCGGGATGTGCTCCTGGCATGATCTCAACCGTCTGGGGGTTGTTTTCTGTGAACCGTATAGTGGACGCGACTTATTTGCTTTGGTGTGGTGGTGAAGTCCTCGGCCTATTAGTACCAGTCAACTGAACCCGTTACCGGGCTTACATTTCTGGCCTATCAACCCAGTCGTCTAGCTGGGGGCCTTAACCCTCTAGGGGTGGGATACCTCATCTTGAAGCAGGCTTCCCGCTTAGATGCTTTCAGCGGTTATCCCTTCCGAACGTAGCTAACCAGCCGTGCTCCTGGCGGAACAACTGGCACACCAGAGGTTCGTCCGTCCCGGTCCTCTCGTACTAGGGACAGCCCTTCTCAAGTATCCTACGCGCACGGCGGATAGGGACCGAACTGTCTCACGACGTTCTAAACCCAGCTCGCGTACCGCTTTAATGGGCGAACAGCCCAACCCTTGGGACCTACTCCAGCCCCAGGATGCGACGAGCCGACATCGAGGTGCCAAACCATCCCGTCGATATGGACTCTTGGGGAAGATCAGCCTGTTATCCCCGGGGTACCTTTTATCCGATGAGCGACACCGCTTCCACATGCGAGTGCCGGATCACTAGTCCCGACTTTCGTCCCTGCTCGACCTGTCAGTCTCACAGTCAAGCTCCCTTGTGCACTTGCACTCAACACCTGATTGCCAACCAGGCTGAGGGAACCTTTGGGCGCCTCCGTTACATTTTGGGAGGCAACCGCCCCAGTTAAACTACCCACCAGACACTGTCCCTGAACCGGATCACGGTCCGAGGTTAGATACCCAAATCAACCAGAGTGGTATTTCAACGTTGACTCCACGAACACTGGCGTGCCCGCTTCACAGTCTCCCACCTATCCTACACAAGTTAATTCAAATACCAATGTCAAGCTATAGTGAAGGTCCCGGGGTCTTTCCGTCCTGCCGCGCGTAACGAGCATCTTTACTCGTACTGCAATTTCGCCGGGCCTGTGGTTGAGACAGTGGGGAAGTCGTTACGCCATTCGTGCAGGTCGGAACTTACCCGACAAGGAATTTCGCTACCTTAGGATGGTTATAGTTACCACCGCCGTTTACTGGCGCTTAAGTTCTCAGCTTCACCCCGAAGGATTAACCGGTCCCCTTAACGTTCCAGCACCGGGCAGGCGTCAGTCCGTATACATCGTCTTACGACTTCGCACGGACCTGTGTTTTTAGTAAACAGTCGCTTCCCCCTGGTCTCTGCGGCCATACAACGCTCCCCCAGCAAGTGGGATCACGTCTCCGGCCCCCCTTCTCCCGAAGTTACGGGGGTAATTTGCCGAGTTCCTTAACCACAGTTCACCCGATCGCCTTGGTATTCTCTACCTGACCACCTGTGTCGGTTTGGGGTACGGGCCGCTCGAAACTCGCTAGAGGCTTTTCTCGGCAGCATAGGATCATCCACTTCACCATAATCGGCTCGGCATCACCTCTCAGGCTGTATGAGACACGGATTTGCCTATGTCTCGCCCTACAGGCTTACCCCGGGACAACCACCGCCCGGGCTGGACTACCTTCCTGCGTCACCCCATCGCTCACCTACTACCCCCCAAGTTCCCAGCCCCATCAACCTCACCCCGAAGGGATCCGTCTCAGGAGGTGGTTAGTACAGGAAGGTTCAGCGTTTGCGCTTCTTCGCGGGTACGGGAATATCAACCCGTTGTCCATCGACTACGCCTCTCGGCCTCGCCTTAGGTCCCGACTTACCCAGGGCAGATTAGCTTGACCCTGGAACCCTTGGTCATCCGGCGGCAGGGTTTCTCACCCTGCATTCGCTACTCATGCCTGCATTCTCACTCGTGTGGCGTCCACAACTGGTTCACACCGCTGCTTCACTCGCCACACGACGCTCCCCTACCCACCCACACACCTGGACCCTTACGGGCCGGGCTATTG